>DAIDJU010000179.1 GCA_027451225.1 Acidocella sp.
GCGATGGGAGACACGCGTTTCGCTCAGAGCGTGATTTTCATCTGCTCACACACGGCGGAAGGCGCGATGGGCGTTATCGTCAACCATCCGCTGCGCACGCCGAAATTCGCCGACCTGCTGGGGCAACTGAAGATCGAGCCCAGCCCGCCGGAGCGCGAATTGCCGCTCGGCATGGGCGGCCCGGTAGAGGAGACACGCGGCTTCGTGCTGCACAGCACGGACTGGATCTCGGAGAGCAGCCTGCAAGTGGACGACACACGCGCGCTCAGCGCCAATCTCGACATCCTCCAGGCCGTGGCCGGAGGCGGCGGACCCAAGAAGGCCGTGCTGCTGCTCGGCTATGCCGGCTGGGGGGCGGGGCAGCTGGAACACGAGCTGCGCGAGAATTCCTGGTTGAGCGTCGCCGCCGACGACGCCATCATCTTCGACACCACCCACAACACCAAATGGCAGCGCGCCTTGGGCAGACTGGGCATCGACCCCGGCATGCTGTCTGGCGCCGCGGGACGCGCATGAAAAAACTGGTCATCGCCACGCATAACCCCGGCAAGCTCAAGGAATTCCTGACGCTGCTGGCCCCGCTGGGGTTCGAGGTCACCTCCTCCGGCGAGCTCGGCCTGCCCGAGCCGGAGGAAACCGCCGACACCTTCCCCGGCAATGCGCGGATCAAGGCGCTGGCGGCGGCCAAGGCCTCCGGCCTGCCGGCGCTGGCCGATGATTCCGGGCTCTCGGTGGCGGCACTCGGCGGCGGGCCGGGCGTGTTCTCGGCGCGTTACGCGGCGGGGGATTACGCCAGCGCCTTCGCGCGGATCATCGAGGCCGCCAAGGCCGCCGATGACTGGCGCGCCTGGTTCACCTGCGCGCTCTGCCTCGCCCAGCCGGATGGCGGCAGCGCCACCTATATCGGCCAAGCCTACGGGCGCATTGCCGATGCTCCACGTGGGGCGGGCGGGTTCGGCTACGACCCGCTGTTCATCCCCGATGGCCACGAGCAGAGCTATGCCGAACTGGGCAGCGCGGTGAAGGACAAGATCAGCCACCGCGCCCAGGCCATCGCGCAGCTTAAGGCCGTGCTGGGGGCGGGTTAGAAATTATCCTTGGCCAGACGGCGGGCGGCGAAGTCCTCCACCGTCTGCGCGCGCAGGAAGGGGTTGGTGGCGCGCTCCTGCCCCAGAGTCACCGGCAGGGTCGGCTGGCCCTTCTCACGCAGCGTCGCCACCTCCGCCGCGCGGGCGAGCAGCGCCTCGTTATCCGGCTCCACGGTGAGCGCGAATTTGGCGTTTGAGGCCGTGTATTCATGCGCGCAGCAGACCAGCGTGGCATCCGGCAGGTCGGCGAACTTGGCCAGCGAGGCGAACATCTGCGCGGGCGTGCCCTCGAACAACCGGCCGCAGCCTAGGCTGAACAAGGTGTCGCCGGGGAGCAGGATGCCGCCATCGGCGATGTAATAGGCGATATGGCCGAGCGTGTGGCCCGGAACCTCGATGACCCGCAGCTTGGCCGCGCCGAAATCCACCAGCGAGCCCTCATGCACCGAAATGTCCAGCTTCGGCAGGCGGGCGGAATCCGCGCCATTGCCGACCACCTTGGCGCCGTAGCGGGCCACCAGCTCCGGCACGCCGCCGATATGGTCGTCGTGATGATGGGTGAGGAAGATGAAATCCAGGCTCAGCCCGGCTTTTTCCAGCGCCGCGATGGCGGGCTCGGCCTGGGCCGGGTCCACGATGGCGGTGACACCCGCCACCGGCTCATGCAGCAGCCAGGAGTAGTTGTCCGAAAGCATCGGGATCGCCTGTACCGTCACCGCCATGTCTGTCGCTCCTTTGCGTCTGCCGCGCTATATAAGGGCAATGGCGATCGATGCACGAGATGCGGCTGGATTTTATGCGACTCCCCTCGGGCGGCTGACCGCCGCTCTGCTGCGGCGGAAACTGGCGGCGCTCTGGCCGGACTGCACCGGGCTCTCGGTGCTGGGGCTGGGGTTTACCGGGCCGTATCTGGAGCCGTGGCGCGAGCAGGCGGAACGCTGCATCGCCGCCTCGACGCGCGACATGGGCCCGGCCCCCTGGCCGGCGGGGCGGGCCTCGCTGGCCTGCGTGGCCGAGGAGGAGGGACTGCCCTTCCCGGACCTGATGTTCGACCGCATCCTGCTCGTGCATGGGCTGGAGCAGGCGGACAATGCCAGGCGCATCCTGCGCGAGGCCTGGCGGTTGCTGAAGGATGACGGGCGGATGATCGTGGTGGTGCCGAACCGCCATGGCATCTGGGCCCATGCCGAGAGCACGCCCTTCGGCCACGGGCAACCTTATTCCGAGAAACAGCTCAACCGGCTGATGGGCAATCTGTTCCTGCATATGGAGACCCATGTGCCCGCCCTGTTCGCCCTGCCCTGCGGCTGGGGCCCGCTGCTGCGCGGCTTCGAGCTGTGCGAGCGCGCGGGGCGGCTGCTGGCGCCGCAATTGGCGGGGCTGACCATCGTGGAGGCGAGCAAGGAGCTGCATGGCGTCATGCCCGTGCGGCAGAAGGCGCCGGGGCGGCGCGTGCTGGTGGATGCCGGGCAGTAAAGAAGAGGCGGGACGGATGACCAACAAGGTGGCGATCATCACGGGCGGGGGCAGCGGCATCGGGCTGGCCGCCGGGCGCAAGCTGGCCGAGGCGGGCTGGCAGGTGGTGTTGGCCGGGCGGCGGGCCGAGGTGCTGGAACAGGCGGCTTCGGCGCATCCCGCCCTGGCGCCGATGGTGGCCAACGTGACCGACGAAGCCGCCGTGGACCGGCTGTTCGCCGAGGCGGCGGCGCGCTTCGGCCGGGTGGATCTGCTGTTCAACAATGCCGGAACCTTCTCCCGCCCTACCCCCTTGCCCGAGGTGACATTGGCCGATTTCTCCGCCGCCCTGGCGGTGAACGTCACAGGCATGTTCCTCTGCGCCCGCGCCGCCTTCCGGGTCATGGCCGCGCAATCGCCCCGGGGCGGGCGGATCATCAATAACGGCTCGATCTCGGCGCATGTGCCGCGCCCGCAGGCGGTGGCCTATACCGTCTCCAAGCACGCCATCACCGGGCTCACCCGCGCGCTCTCGCTGGAGGGGCGGGCGCATGACATCGCCTGCGGGCAGATCGACATCGGCAACGCCGCCACGGAGCTGACGAGCGGGATCGCGCGCGGCTCCATGCAGGCGGATGGGCATATCGCGCCCGAGCCGATGATGGATGTGGACCATGCCGCATCCTCGGTGCTGCACATGGCCAGCCTGCCGCTTTCGGCCAATGTTCAGTTCATGACCGTGATGGCCACGGCCATGCCTTATATCGGCAGGGGGTAAGGATGCTGCGCTTCTCCGCCAATATCAGCACGCTGTTCGCCGCCCTGCCGGTGGTGGAGCGCATCCAGGCCGCCGCCAGGGCCGGGTTCAAGGCGGTGGAGATGCAGTTTCCCTACGACCTGCCCGCCGCCACGCTGCGCGATGCCACCAAGCAGGTCGGGGTGGAGTTCGTGCTCATCAACATCCCCGCCGGAGATTTCGCGGGCGGGGAGCGGGGCATTGCCTGCCTGCCAGGGCGGGAGGCGGAGTTCCTGCGCGGCGTGCGTCTGGCCGGGGACTATGCCAACGCCCTGGGCTGCCCGCGCGTGAACTGCCTGGCGGGCAACCTGCCCGAAGGCGAAACGCCGGAGCAGTGCTGGGACGTGCTGGTGGAGAATCTGCGCCTCGCGGCCGACATACTAACCCAGCGCGGCGTGAAATTGCTGGTGGAGCCGCTGAACCGGACGGATAACCCGCGTTTCATCCTCAGCGGCTATGCGGATGCGGACGCCCTGCTGACCGCCGTGGGCAAGGATAATCTGGCCCTGCAATACGACAGCTACCACGCCCGCGCGGGCGGCGAGGATGTGCTGGAGGGCCTGACCAAGCGGCTGGCGCGGATTGGGCATATCCAGGTCTCGGACTATCCCGGCCGGGGGGCGCCGGGCACGGGGGAGATTGATTTTCCACGCTTTTTCAGGGCCATCCGTAACCTGCCCTATGAGGGCTGGACCGGGGCGGAGTATTTTTGCCCCAATCCGGGACAAGGGGACTTCGCCTGGATGACTGCCGCCTGAGGCCCGCGAGGGCCAAAACGTACCAAAAAGACAACATTTTCAGGAAATCACTCACTAACCACTGTTTCGGGCGAATACGCCCACAAATATTAGTGCAAATTTTGGATTTTTTCGGTTATTGTCCTCTTGAGCATCATGCTGGATCTATTCGTCAAATTCCTGCGGGATCGGAGTGCAAAACATCTCGGCTCGGGTTTCATCCCCGGCCCGGGCGATACGGAAATGTATTCGCACCCCGACGATACCCACGAGAAGAACGGGCTTGTCCCGCCGCTGCTGATCGCCCTGATTCTCAGCCTGCTCGTGCTGTCCCATCTCGGCCATTAAGCCAAGGGCGCTTGTCCTGAGGGCGTCGGGCGGTTAGTGCCTGGACCGCGACAGGTATTGGAGCGCGGTTTTCTGGCATGAGCACCCCCCGGATCGACCCTCGGCTAATGAAGGAAGGGCGGCGCACGCGCGGCGCGCTGCGGGCCAGTATCGGGCTGGGGCTGGTCTCGGGCTGGCTGATCATCGCCCAGGCCGTGCTGCTGGCGCAGATCATCAACCGCATCTCCTTCCACCACGCCACTCTGGCCGGGGTGGTGCCGTTCCTCTGGGGCTTGGCCGGGCTGTTCCTGCTGCGCGCAGCGCTCACCTATGCCGCCGAGATCACCGCCTTCAAGGCCGCCGCCCGGATCAAGACCGGGTTGCGCGCCGAGTTGCTGGCGCGGCTGCTTCAGCGCGGCCCGGTGGGGACGGCGGATGAAGCGAGCGCCGACGTGGCGGCCACGATGATCGAGGGTATCGAGGCGCTGGAGCCGTATTTCTCGCGCTACATGCCGCAGATGTATCTGTGCGTGGCGGTGCCGCTGGCCATTCTGGCGCTGGTGTTTCCGCTCGACCTGTATTCAGGGCTGATCCTGCTCGTCGCCGGGCCATTGGTGCCGGTGTTCATGGTGTTCGTCGGCTACCGGGCGGAGGCGATCAACCAGCGCCAATGGGAGAAATTGCTGCTGATGAGCACGCATTTTCTCGACATGCTGCAAGGGCTGACAACGCTGAAACTGTTCGGCCGCGCCCGGGATGAGATCGACATCGTCGCCCGCATTACCGATGATTACCGCCGCACCACCATGGCGGGGTTGCGCGTGGCCTTCCTCACCAGCGCGGTGCTGGAATTCTTCGCCTCCGTCGCCATCGCGCTGGTGGCGGTGCTGTTCGGCGCACGGCTGCTGCATGCGCATATCGACTTTTACCCGGCCTTCCTCGTGCTGCTGCTGGCCCCCGAATACTTCGTGCCGCTGCGCGGGCTTTCGGTGCATTACCATGCGCGGATGACGGCCATCGCCGCCGCCAAGCGCATTTTTGCCCTGCTCGACGCTCCGGTGGCGGAAGCCGGAACCGGCAAGGTGCCGGAGGGCGCGCTGGAAATCGCCTGCGAGGACCTCACCTTCTCTTATACTGAAGCCCCGGTGCTGGACGGGCTGACCGCGCGCTTCCCTGCCGGGACGATCACCGCCATCGTGGGCGAGAGCGGGGCGGGCAAGACCACGCTGGCGCGCGCGCTTCTGGGCTTCGTCCACCCGCAGGCGGGGCGGATTGCCGTGAATGGCGTGGAACTCTCAGGCGTCGCGCAAGAGGAATGGTGGAAGGCCCTGGCCTGGGTGCCGCAGAATCCGCGCCTGTTTGCGGGCAGCATCGCGGATAATCTGCGCCTCGGCGCGCCGGGGGCCGATGACGCCGCCCTGCGCGAAGCCGCCGCGCGGGCCAAGGCGCTGGAGTTCATCGAGGCGCTGCCGGGGCAATTTAACGCGGATGTCGGCGAGGCGGGGACAAAACTTTCGGGCGGGCAGATCCAGCGACTCGCTTTGGCGCGGGCGTATCTCAAGAATCCCCGCCTACTGATCCTGGACGAAGCCACGGCGAATCTGGACATGGAAAGCGAAAAGCTGGTGCTGGACGCCATCGCCGAGGTGGCGCAAGGCCGCACGGTCATCGTTATCGCCCACCGCCTGGCCATGGCCGCGCGGGCAGACCAAGTGCTGGTGCTGCAACACGGGCGCATCGCCCAGGCGGGGCCGCCGCAAGCCCTGGCGGTGCAGGAGGGGCCATACCGCGAACTCTTGCGCGCCTATGAGGGCGAGGAGGCTGCGCCATGCGCGATCTGATCCGTCTGCACCGCCTGTTCAAGCCGCAAGGCAGCTGGATGCGCGCCGGGCTGGCGCTGGCCTGCGTCACCATCCTCTCCAATTTCGGGCTGATGACGCTCTCGGGCTGGTTCCTCGCCGCCACGGCGCTCACGGGCCTTGCCAGCTACGCGGTGCAGAACGAGTTCAACTTCTTCACCCCCGCCGCCATGGTGCGCTTCTTCGCCACCGTGCGCGTCGTCTCGCGCTATTTCGAGCGGCTGCTGACGCATGAGGCGACCTTCCGCCTGCTCGCGGATCTGCGCGTGTGGTTCTACACCAAGCTGGAGCCGCTGGCCCCGGCGGCGTTGCAGGGCTACCGCACGGCGGACCTGCTCTCGCGCATCGTCGCGGATATCGACACGCTGAACCTGTTCTACCTGCGCGTTTATGTGCCGCTGCTCACCGCGGGCATCACCACGCTGCTGATGGTGCTGTTCTTCGCCATCTTCTCCTGGCCTGCCGCCCTGGTGCTGGCGGCGGGGCTGCTACTCACCGGCATCGGCGTGCCGGGCTTCACCGGCATGGCCGGACGCACGGCCGGGGCGGAGATGGTGCGGCTGAACGCAAGTTTGCGCGCTGAATATGTGGATGCGGTGCAGGGCATGGGCGAGCTGCTCACCTATGGCGCGGCCCCTTCCCTCCAGGCGCGGGCGGCGGCGTTGCAGGAAGAGCTGATCGAAGCCCAGGGGCGGATGGCGCGTGTTACCGGCGCGGGCGCTGCTTTCACCAGCCTTGCCACCAATTTCACCCTGCTGGGCGTGACCATTGCGGGTGGCGCGAAAGTGGCGGCGCTGCACCTCTATCCGGCGGACCTCGCCCTGCTGGCCCTGGGCTGCATGGCGGCGTTCGAGGCCGTGGCCCCGCTGCCGATGGCGTTCCAGTATCTCGGCCAGATTTCCAGCGCGGCGCGGCGCATCTTCGCCCTGGCCGACGCCAAACCGGCGATCGCCCCGCCCACGGCACCCGCCCCTGCCCCGCAAGGCTATGCGCTGGAGCTGAAAAATCTCTCCTTGCGGTACACGCCGGATGCGCCCTGGGCGCTGCGCCACCTGAATTTGCGCGTGGCCGAGGGCGAGCATGTGGGCATTACCGGCGCTACGGGCGCTGGCAAGACCACACTTATTAACCTGCTGCTGCGCTTTCATGAGTTCCAGGAGGGCGAGGCGCGCTTTGGCGGGCATGACCTGCGCGCCTATGGTTCCGAGGCTCTTGCCTCTCACATTACCGTGATCTCTCAGCGCAGTTATCTGTTCCACACCAGCATCCGGGACAACCTGCTGCTGGCCAAGGCCGACGCCACCGAGCCCGAGCTCTGGCGCGCACTGGAGATCGCCCAGCTCGCCACGTTCGTCCATGCGCAGAAGGACGGGCTGGACACGCTGGTGGGCGAGGCGGGAATCAAGCTTTCCGGCGGGCAGGCGCGGCGCGTGGCGCTGGCGCGCGCGGTGCTGAAGGACACACCCTGGCTGGTGCTGGACGAGCCAACCGAAGGGCTGGACGCCGCCACCGAGCGGGAATTCCTGGCCGATCTCGCCCCGCTGCTGAAGGGCAAAACCGTGCTCTACATCACCCACCGCCCGGCCGGGCTGGCGCTTATGGGCACCGTGCATGCGCTCAAATCGGGGCAGATTGCTACTTAATACAAGGCAGAAAGGGCCGGATCCCCGGCGGGCTTGATCTAAATCAACCACACTGTGAGCGGAAAGCTTCTATAGCCAAGCTGGCTAATAAAAGGCTTTTGTAAACAGGTGGAGCTCACGGGCATGCCGTTAATCGATCCCAGTGTCGTCGACTTATCACGACTTCAATTCGCGCTAACTGCGCTTTATCACTTCCTCTTCGTGCCGCTCACGCTTGGCATGACCTTCATTCTTTGCGCGATGGAGACGACCTACGTCATCACCGGCAAGGAGATTTACAAGGAGATGACCCATTTCTGGGGCAAGCTCTTTGGCATCAACTTCGCCATCGGCGTGGCCACCGGCCTCACCATGGAGTTCGAGTTCGGCACCAACTGGTCGATGTACTCCCACTTCGTGGGCGACGTGTTCGGCACCCCGCTGGCCATTGAGGGCCTAATGGCCTTCTTCATGGAGTCCACCTTCATCGGCCTGATGTTCTTCGGCTGGGATCGTCTCTCCAAGCCAGGCCATCTGGCTGTCACCTACCTCACCGCGCTGGGCTCCAACCTCTCCGCGCTGTGGATTCTGATCGCCAACGGCTTCATGCAGAACCCGCAAGGCGCCTCGTTCGACGCCGACACGATGCGCATGCAGTTCAACTCCTTCGTGAGCCTCGTGTTCAGCGAGGATGCCCAGGCGAAGTTCGTGCATACCTCGATCGCCGGTTTCGTCACCGGTGCGCTGTTCGTCATGGGCATTTCCGCCTTCTACCTCCTGCGCAAGCAGCATGTGGCCCTGGCGGCGCGCTCCTTCCGTCTGGCTTCGGTGTTCGGCATCATCTCCTCCCTCGCGGTGGTGACCCTGGGCGACGCCCTTGGCCGTCTGGACTACCTTGTTCAGCCGACCAAGATCGCGGCCATCGAGGGCCTGTGGGAAGACAGCAACGCGCATGGCTCCGCCACCGCCGCGCCCTGGCTGCTCTTCGCCCTGCCGAACGACGCCGCCCAGACCAACATTGCTGAGATCGGCGTTCCTTACGTGCTGACCCCGCTGATCACGCACTCGCTGGACACCCCGATCCCGGGTCTGCTCACCCTGGAGCAACAGGCTGGCCCGCGCATCCTGAACGGCATCAAGGCGATCAACGCCCTGCAGCAATATGGCGTGACGCATGACGCCGCCTCTCTGGCCACCTTCAAGCAGTACGAAAACGACATGGGCTACGGCTTCCTGGCCCAGAAGAACGCGCCGAACCAGGATCTGACCCAGATCACCCCGGCGAACCAGGACGCCATCGTGGCGCAGACCGAGAAGGACACGATCCCCAACGTGTTCGCTACCTTCTGGGCTTTCCGCATCATGATGTTCCTGGGCTTCTACTTCGTCGTCCTGTTCGCCTTCGCGGCCTACTACTCGCTGCGTAACGAGCTGGAGAAGCACCCGCTGCTGCTGAAGGCCGCGCTGTGGTCCATCCCGCTGCCGATCCTGGCCTGCGAGTTCGGCTGGATCACCGCCGAGGCTGGCCGTCAGCCCTGGTCCGTCTATGGCTGGCTGCCGACCTTCCAGGCTGCCTCCAGCCATCCGGTTGGGTACATGGTGTTCTCGCTCATCGGCTTTGCCGCGCTGTACAGCGCCTTCATCGCCGCCGAGCTGTACCTGATGTTCAAGTTCGCCCGTCTCGGCCCGCAGGATCATCATGCGGAACCGACTGTGGGCGGTGGCGCCACCATGTTCGGCAAGCCTCAGGTCGCCGACAAGTCCTGGCAATAACGCCGCGCCTCTCAGGAGAATTTTTCAATGGAACTCTACGTCGTTCTTAAAGTGATCTGGGCGGTGCTCTTAGGGGTGCTGTTCTGCGGCCTGGCCGTCATGGTCGGCATGGATATGGGCGTCGGCACGCTGCTGAACTTCGTCGGCAAGACCGACAAGGAACGCCGCGTGGCGCTCAACATCATCGGCCCGCACTGGGACGGTAACCAGGTGTGGTTCATCCTGGGCGGCGGCGCGATTTTCGCCGCCTTCCCCACCCTGTACGCCACCTCCTTCTCGGTGTTCTACGTCGTCATGATCCTGCTGCTGTTCAGCATGATCATGCGCCCCGTGGCCTTCGAGTACCGCTCCAAGGCCGATGGCTCCTGGCGCGGCATCTGGGACATCGCCTTCCTGATCTCCGGCGCGCTGCCGATGATCGTGTACGGCGCTGCTTTCGGTAACGTGATGGAAGGCGTTGGCTACCATTACGGCTGGACCGGCCAGTACTTCCAGGACGAGTCGTTCCTCAGCTACCTGCTGAACCCCTTCGCGGTGATGTGCGGCGTGCTCTCGCTCAGCCTCTCAATCGCCCAGGGCGGCACCATGCTGATGCTGCGCGGCGAGGAGCCGATCTATGGCCGCGCCCGCAAGGCGGCTATCGGCGGCTCGATCGCGGCGGTCATCCTGTTCGCTGTCGGCGGGCTGTGGGTTTCGCACCTGAACGGCTTCGCCTTCACGGCCCCGGTTGACCCGAACATGCCCGCCACCCCGCTGACCGGCCAGACCGTGGCCGTGCAGGCCGGCGCGTGGATGAACAACTACCACACCTACCCGCTGCTGTGGGCGCTGCCGATCCTCGGCTTCGTCGGCATGCTCGGTAACCTGCTGATGAACGCGGCAGGCAAGCCGGTGGTGGCTTGGTGGTCGGGCGCTCTGGCGTGGGTCGGCGTGATCTTCACGACCGGCGGCAGCATGTTCCCCTTCCTGATGCCCTGCACCACCAACCCGAACCAGAGCCTGACCGTGTGGAACGCCACTGGCTCTGAATACAACCTCGGCTGGATGCTGTTCTTCGCCCTGGTCTTTACCCCCGCCATCATCGCCTACACCTCCTGGTGCTATTACGTGATGCGCGGCAAGGTGAAGCTCAGCTCCATCACCGACGACAGCCACAGCTACTAAGGAGACCTGATTATGGGTAAACTCTTCAAGTTTATCGGTCTGGCGGCTGCTCTGGCCCTGGCCATCTTCCTCGCGGTCGTCACCGGCGACTTCGGCGCCTGGTACTTCGCCTGGCTGGTGGGCACGACAATGATCGTGCTCATCGCCTCCGCCTCGGCGGTGATGTTCGACACCCAGGAATCCAACTCCAAAGGTGAGGTGTAATCATGCTCGGCGATCTCGAGGGTTTCATCATCTTCATCCCCTTCATCTATCTGGGCGTCTTCGCCGTGGCGTATCTCGCCACCCGCAACAAGTTCCAGTAAACGAAGCGGACTGAAGCAAAACGACCCGCGGCGGAGACAATCCGCCGCGGGTTTTTTGTTGCACGAAAAATGCCGCCCTTTTTGCAAAGGGCGGCATTCCAAAAGCGTCTATGCGTCTATGTGTTCAGCCGCGCGCGGCTTTAAGCTGGTCGAAGGCTTCCAGCCCTTGCGCGGCGTACATCACCGAAGGCCCAGCCCCCATGTAAATGGCCATGCCCATGGTCTCCAGCACTTCCTCACGCGTGGCGCCGTGCTTGGCGGCGGCTTCGGCATGGTAGGCGATGCAGGGCTGACAGCGCGCCGCAACACCCAGCGCCAGGGCGATCAGCTCCTTGGTCTTCTTGTCCACCGCCGTGCCGCCCATCGCGCCCTGGGCGAGGGCGGAAAAGCCCTTCATCACGTCCGGCGCGCTCTGGCGAAGCTCCTTCACGCCGCCGTTCATGTTCTCGATCAGTTGCAGCCAGTCTTGTATCATTGTCAGTTCTCCTCTCAACCACGAGTAACGGGCAAGCCCGCCTGGGCCCAGGCATTGATGCCTCCGGCCAAATGCCCGGCGATCTTCACCCCGGCTTTCGCGCACTGCTCCGCCGCCATGGCCGAGCGCCGGCCAACGCCGCAATGCAGGACGATATTGCCCTCCGGCAAAGCCTGCGGGTCAAAGGTGGAGAGCGGGTAGCAGAGCGCACCCTCGATCCGCGCCGCATCATGCTCGGGGTGCTCGCGCACATCCACCAGAATCACATCGCCCTTCGCCAGGGCAGCTTCCAGCTCCTCGGGCGTAAAGTCGCGCAGCTCCGTCTTAGCGCCAGTGGAAAACAGCATTCGTCTCTCCTTTGTCAGTCGTCGTTGGCGGGGACTGCGCCAATCCGGTTCAAAGCCTCGGGCGCGCAGAACAGCTCGAACAAGGTTTCCAGAATGCGCCGGGCGGCGTGGCTGGCGATATCGTAGTAAATCGTCTGCGCCTCACGCCGCGCGGTCACCAACCCGTCGCGCCGCAACAGGGCCAGATGCTGGGAGACGGTGGAACTGCGCAGGTCCAGAAACGCGGCCAACTCGCCGACCGAGCACTCGCGCTCCAGAAGCTGGCACAGGATCATCAGCCGGTGCGGGTTGGCCAGGGATTTCAGCAGCTCACCAGCCTGTCCGGCCGCCTTATGCATGACTGCGGGATCAATATTCATATATTCAGATATCTGAATATTTTTTGGCTTAGGCAATACCAAATACGCGCATCTCACTCCCGCGCGCTCAGCACCCCGGTGGCGGCTTGCGGGCGGAACACGGTGCAGCCTTTTAGCCCCAACGCATGAGCGGCGCGGAAAGTGTCGGCGAAATCGGCGAAGCCGCATGTCGCGGGCAGGTTGATGGTCTTGGCGATGGACTGGTCCACATGCGCCTGCACCACCGCCTGCATGCCCAGATGCGCCTGCACCGGCAGCGCCGCGGCATCAGTGAAGGCGGGGGGCAGCCCTCCGCCCTGCGCCTGCCGCCAGAGCCGCACGGCGTGATCGGTTACCGTCACATGCTGCGGCGCGCCGAAGGCGTCGAGGATGGTGCGGTCCGCCTCGGCGGCGAAAACCGGCTCGATGCCCGAGGAGACATTGCCTGCCAGCAGGCTGATGGTGCCCGTGGGGGCGATGGCCAGCAGATGGCTATTGCGGATGCCGTGAACGGCGATGGCGTCGCGGATGTCCTCGGGCAGAGCGCGGATGAACGGCCCGGCCAGATAAGCATCCCGCGCGAAGGCCGGAAACGCGCCCTTCTGGGCCGCCAACGCCGTGGAGGCGCGGTAGGCTGCCAGGCAGATTTCACGCATCACCCCGCCTGCCCAGTGCCGCGCGGCCTCGGCGCCGTAATCCAGCCCGAGCATGATCAGCGCATCCGCCAGCCCGGTAATGCCAAGCCCCACCCGGCGCTTGGCCCGCACCTCCCCGGCCTGGGCGGGGAGCGGGAAATGCGAGACGTCCAGCACGTTATCGAGCATCCGCACGGCGATGGGCACGGCCTCCAGCAGTGCCTCCATGTCCAGCCGCGCCGAGGGGGAAAAAGGCTCGCGGATGAAGGCGGTGAGGTTGAGCGAGCCGAGATCGCAGCCGCCGTAATGGGGCAGCGGCACCTCGCCGCACGGGTTCACGGCGCTGATCCGCTCGCAATAATGCAGATTGTTCATCCGGTTGATCTGGTCGATGAACAGCACCCCCGGCTCGGCGCTGGCGAAGCTGGCGCGCATCAGCTTGTCCCACAACTCGGCGGCGTTCACCACGCGGGTTACGCGGTGCGGCGGCTTGGCGGGGAAGACGAGCGGCCAGGGCGCGCCCTCGGCCGCGGCGCGCATGAAGGCATCCGTGACCAGCACCGAGAGATTGAAATGGCTGAGCACGCCGGGTTGGCTCTTGGCGGCGATGAAGGCTTCGATATCCGGGTGGTCGCAGCGCAACGTGGCCATCATCGCGCCCCGCCGCGCGCCGGTGGACTGAATGGTGGCGCACATCGCATCCCACACCGCCATGAAGGAGACCGGGCCGGAGGCGATATTGCCCGCGATGCTGGCGGGCAGGCCGCGCGGGCGCAAAGTGGAGAAATCATACCCCACCCCGCCGCCCTGCTGCATGGTCACCGCGCCCTCCTGCAAGGCGCGGAAGATCCCGGGGATGGAATCCTCGATCTCTCCCATCACGAAGCAGTTAAGCAGCGTGACCCTATGCTGCGCGCCCGCCCCGGCGATCACCCGCCCGCCGGGAAGGAAGCGGAAGCCTTCCAGAAGCTGGTAGAATCTGACCGCCCAGTCCTCGCGCTCCGAAATTTCGGCTTGTGCCAGGGCGTTGGCCACGCGCTTCCAGGTGGCGGTGATATCCGGCTCGGCGCTGCCGCCATGGCGGTAGCGTTGCGACCAGATCAGCCGCGCGATTTCGGTTTCCAGTCCGGTGGCGTTCATGGCGATGGCTCCGAGGAATCGAAAACAACCAGATAAGTCCCGGCATATGGGAAAGGCTCCGAATCCACGGGCAGCAATGCGGCGATGGCCGGGTCCTCATCCTTGCGGCGCAGATAATCTTCATCCAGCACGGCATGGCGGTCGAGAAACACGTTCATCGCGGCGGAGACGCGCACACAGCCCTTGGAATCCGGCCGTCCCAGACGAGGCTCCAGCACGTCGGGGTCGGTGGCGTGGACCAGCAGGCGGATCTCGTTGGTCTCGCCATCCGTCCGCCAGCCCTCAACAGCCATCTGCCAGCCGAAATCCCACACGCGGCGGCCCTCTATCCCTAAGCCACGAATGTGATTCTCATTATAAGTACCCTCGGCCCGGTAATCGAGGATGGCGGTGGTGTGCGGGAACACGCCAACGGGGGTGATGAAGAAACCATAACGCCCGGCGCGGCCGGTGGAGACCTTACCGCCACCAATCACCTGCCACGCCCCGGTGGGATTGGCGAAGATCACGCGGAGCTGCTGCACCGCCGGATTGCGGTCCACGGCCAGGACGAGCTGCGGCGTATCGGGCTGGTAGGGCGAGGCGGCGAAGGCGGCTTTGGTGTGGGCGATCCAGGCGGCATCGTCGGCGGGGCTGTGGGG
>DAIDJU010000180.1 GCA_027451225.1 Acidocella sp.
CCCTCGGCCTGTTTAAGCTTGAAGCGCCATTCATAGCTCTCCCAGCCTTCCTGCATCCTTCCCGCCAGCAGCAGAGCCTCGGCGCGTTCGAAATGCGCTTCGGGGTAATCCGGGTCGAGCTCGATTGCCTTATCCGAGACGCGCACGGCCTCGTCGAGTTCCAGCCGCTCATAATGGATCAGCGCCAGATTAAAGTAAGCCCGCGAATCGTTCGGGGCCAACTCCACCGCTCGCTTGCCTGCGCGCAGCGCGTCATCCAGCCGTCCGGCACCGCGATACACCTCGCACATATTGCGCGGATACAGCGCCGCATCCGGGGCGATGGTCTCAGCTTTTTCCATGCGCTCGATGGCCTGCGCCGTGCGCCCATTGCGATACGCCACAATGCCGGCCAGATGCAGGATATGCGGATGCTCCGGCATGGCCGCCAACATGCGGTTGGCCAGATCATCGGCCTCGGCGAGCTTGTTCTCCTGCTCCAGCCTAGCGAGTTTCTCCAGCGCCTCGGAGAGCGGGACGACCTCCTTGCCGTTTTCCTGCGCCTCACTCATGGCGCCGCCTCCTCATAGCCCATCGCCGAAATCCAGGGAGCCAGCTCCTCGCGCACATCGTCGAACAGATGCGGCATCTCGGCCAGATATGTTTCATGCCGGAAGGCCGCGCGTTCATGCACCGGCTCACGTAGGGCAAAATGCCCAGGCACGAAGCCCTGCGCCGGCGCGGCGTTGGCGCGCAGCACGGCTTCGACCGGCACTGGCTTGTCCACGCCAATGAACTCCAGCACCTGGCGCAGCACGGCCTGCGGGTTTTGCGCCAACGCCTCGTAGCGCACGGGCAGATACCGCAATGTCAGCTGGCCGCGATAATGCGCGATCATCTCCGCCTGCAACGAAAAATACTTCGCCAGCGACGGCACGCTCCCCTGGGCGTTGCCCTCCAGCCTGCGGTCCTTGGCAAAGTTGGAGAGCATCAGGTCGTAGGGGTGGCGCAGCACATGGATGACCGGCGCCTCGGGGTAGAGCAGTTTGATCAGCCCGAGGTGCCAGAAATTGCCGGCCGCACGGCCGGTGACGAAGCTCGTGCCCGGGCGCAGCAGGCCTAGCCGGGCAAGGCGGCTCTCGTACAGCATACGGAGCCGGTCGGGCGATTCGATGCCATTGCCCACGAGGAAATCATCCAACACCGCCGGATAGGCGGCATTGCCTCCCGCCAGCCGCGTCACCTCATCCGCCAGAGCGGCCACGGGGGCGGCCTCGTCGCCCGCCGCAAAGCCTGGCACCAACGCCAGAAGCTGCTCCAGCAGCCCACTGCCCGAGCGCGGAAAGCCAAGCAGGAACACAGGCGTGAACGCCCCCGCCCCAGCACGCGGTAGAGGCTGCACGCGATCGGCGGTGAAATAAGCCTTGTACGCGGCGGCGCGGGCTTCCAGCGGTTCTGGCGCATAGGCCAGCTTATTGCGCTCGCGCTGAATATGCCGCGCCGTGGCGACGGCGGTCACCGCCTCCTGCCGGCGGCCGAGCTGCATCATCGCCTGGCCGAGCGAGAGCATCTCCAGCGGCACCAGGGCTTCGGGCGGGCCCAGCCGGTCAAGCGCCGCCTGCGGCTGCTTCATGGCCAGATCCCCCATGATCCGCAGCATGCGGAGCGTGCGGTCATCGGGCCAGCGGGCTATCGCGGCGTCCAACAACGCAATCCCCTTCTCGCGGTTGCCGCGCGCGAACTCCACCTGCGCGTAACCGCCAATGCCGCGGCGGTTATCCGATTCCGGGGTAATCACCTTGGCATATAGCTCGGCGGCTTCGTCCAGCCGCCCCTGCTGACGCAAATTCCAGGCAAGGTTGGAGAGCGCCAGAGCATCCTCCTTCCCCAACAGCCTGATGGCGCGGCGGTAATGATATTCGCCCGCGGCGGCATTCCCCGTCTCGGTGAGCACCACGCCCATCATGTGCTGGGCGGCGGCATCCTTTGGCCCGGCCTTCAGCGCCTTGGCGGCCGGTGCCAGCGCGTCCTCGTGCCGCCCACGCCCGATCAGATATTGCGCGTACTGCGTATTGGCCGTGGCGAGGGCATGAACCGGGCCTGGCAGCGCCACCAGCCGCGCTCCCAACGCTTCGGCCGCGCTATGGCGCTGCTGCGCCTTGCGGATCTCAAACATCACGCGCAGGGCCACCCGAAGGTTCGGGGCCAGATCCAGCAGCTTCAGGCTCAGCGCCTCGGCCTCGCCGTATTTCTTTTCGTTGAACAGGCGGATGGCGTCGTTGCCCTGCGGCTCTAGCAAAGCCAGGCTGTCCGCCTCGGCCAACTCTCCAGCGGGTAAAGAACAACAGCGCACGGCCCGCAAACCGCTTCCGCACGGGCACAAGCCACTCGCTTTTCGTTCCGTCACCGCCTCATACCCGCTCTTTATGCGTCGGCATGTTTACAGTCTTTCACCTCCCGGGCAACGCGCCACAGCTTCAAGTTTTTGCGACTCATTCTCATAATACGATGATTTTCTTGACATTTTATCCATCGCTCGCCAGATGGCGGCCAGGAAAGAGGAGTAATTCATGCGTGATTTTTCGCAGCTGAGCGAGCGCGAAGTTTTGGCCCTTGCCATCGGCAACGAGGAAGAAGACGGGCGCATCTATCTCGACCTGGCGGAACGCCTGCGCGAGAATTACCCAGCCTCGGCCAAAACCTTCTCCGAGATGGCGGCGCAGGAGAGCGAACACCGCCGCCAGTTGCTCGACCTCTACCGCGAGAAATTCGGCGAACATATCCCGCTGATCCGCCGCCAGGATGTTCGCGGCTTCCTCAAGCGCAAGCCGGTGTGGCAGCTTCCCAGCCCCAGCATCGACGATATCCGCGACCTTGCCGAGAGCATGGAGGTGGAGACCCAGCGCTTCTACCGTTACGCCGCCTCGCGCGCCACGGATGTCTCCATCCGCAAGCTGCTCGGCGACCTTGCCGATGCCGAAGCCGAGCATGAGCAGCGCGCCGAGGAACTGGCCGAGGAAAACCTGCCCGACGCCGTGCGCCACGAAGAGGACGAACACGCCAAGCGCGCGTTTGTGCTGCAATTCATCCAGCCCGGGCTGGTGGGGCTGATGGATGGCTCCGTCTCCACCCTGGCGCCGATCTTCGCGGCGGCCTTCTCCACCCATAACCCGTTCTCCGCCTTCCTGGTTGGTGCGGCGGCGGCGTTGGGTGCTGGTATTTCCATGGGCTTTGCCGAGGCGCTCTCCGATGACGGCTCGCTGACCGGCCGTGGCACGCCGTATATTCGCGGGCTGGTGACGGGGCTGATGACCACGCTGGGCGGGCTGGGCCATACCCTGCCCTTCCTTATCCCCAACATGCACATGGCGCTCATCGTCGCCTTCTGCGTGGTGGCGGTGGAACTCGCGGCCATCTCCTGGATCCGCTGGCGCTATATGGATACATCGCCCATCCGCGCCACGCTGCAAGTGGCGCTGGGCGGCGTGCTGGTCTTCGCCACGGGCGTGCTGATCGGCGCCGGCTAGATTTAAATGTTTTCCCGGCGTCCTTTTTCAAAAAGGCGCCGGGGAAATTCTATCAGTTTTCGTGCTTGCCCGAGGGGTCGCGCGCATAAGTGATGATCGAGAGATAGGTCATCGGCTTCACCAGCAGCTTCTCCGGGCCATGTGGCGCGGCGGAATCGAACAGCAGCGCATCGCCGGGTGTCAGGTGGTAGGATTGTTCGCCATGGCGGTACAGCACCTCGCCCGCGAGCATGTAGATGAACTCCGTGCCCTCGTGCTGGAACGCCGGATACGGCACCGCATCCTTCGACAGCGTGATGAGATACGGTTCCATCACCACATCGCCGCCCAGCGCGTGGCCAAGCAGCGAGTATTGGTGCCCCGACTTCGACCCGCGCCGCTCGATGACGACGCCCGTACCAGCCTTCACGAAAGAGCAGTCGCGCTTTTCCTCGAAGGTGGAGAAGAACGTGGTGATCGGCACGTTCAGCGCTGTGGCCAGCGCCTGCAACGAAGCCAGGGACGGCGAGATCTGCCCGTTCTCGATCTTGGAGAGCATACCTCCCGAAAGCCCGGCGGCGGTGGCCAGTTCGGAAACCGTGATGCCCACGCGGCGGCGCAGCTGGCGCACCTGCACGCCAATCGCCTGTTCCAACGTAAGATCGGAAACCGCCGCAGCGCCGCTGCCGGTGGTGTAGGGTTCGGCGATCTGCTCGGGCAACCCGGCCTCGGCCAGCGCTTCGGGCAATGGAGCTTTGATGACTCGAGCCTTTTCCTGCACCGTTTTCCTCTGCGCACGCACCGCCATAAACCTACCTCCGTCATGAATTATTATGACGAGGAAGTAGAAAAGGCCAGCCTTGTTTACAAATCAGCGGCGCAGCGGTGACCGGCGGATGACGCCGGCACCGTTGCGCCGATGTTAGCGCGCGGCCTCAAGCCGTTTGGCGGCGGTGAGCGTGTTGCGCAGCAGGCAGGCAATGGTCATCGGCCCCACGCCGCCCGGCACCGGGGTGATCTTGCCCGCAACCAATGCGGCTTCGGCATAGGCCACATCACCCACCAGCTTGGTCTTGCCCTCGCCCGCCGGCACGCGGTTGATGCCGACATCGATGACCACCGCGCCCGGCTTAACCCAATCGCCCTTCACCATCTCCGGGCGGCCGACGGCGGCCACCAGAATATCCGCCGTGCGGCACAGCCCGGGCAGATCGCGGGTCTTGGAATGCGCCATGGTCACGGTGCAGTTCTGCTGAAGCAGAAGCTGCGCCACTGGCTTGCCCACGAGGTTGGAACGCCCGACAACCACGGCGTGCAGGCCGGTCATGTCGGGGATATTGTCCTGCAACAGCAGCAGGCAGCCGAGCGGCGTGCAGGGAACCAGCCCCTCGGCGCCCGAGGCCAGACGCCCGGCATTCACCACGGTCAGCCCGTCCACGTCCTTCTCGGGCGAGATGGTGGCGATCACCGATTCGGCGTTCAGATGCTTGGGCAGAGGGAGCTGCACGAGGATGCCATGCACAGCCGGATCGGCGTTGAGCTGGCTCACCAGGGCCAGAAGCTGCTCCTGCGTGGTGTCCGCCGGCAGGCGGTGCTCGAAGGAGTTCATGCCGACTTCCACGGTCTGCTTGGCCTTGTTGGCCACATACACCTTGGAGGCCGGATCCTCCCCCACCAGCACCACGGCGAGGCCGGGCTTGTAGGAGAGCGTTGCGACTTCCGCCGCGATCTGGGCACGAAGCTTGGCGGCAAAGGCCTTGCCATCGATAATCTGGGTCAAAATCTTACATCCCTGCGCCTGCCCCGCCCGCAGCGGCGGGGGCGGTTGATATGAAAACCGCCGCCAGTCTAGTGCCCGGCGGCGGCGATGGCCACTCTGGGGTCAGCTCGCGAACACCACGGTCTTCTTCCCGTTCGGGATCACCCGGTCCTCGAGATGGTAACGCACGGCGCGCGCCAGCACCCGGCGCTCGATATCCCGGCCCTTGCGGACCAGATCATCCGGCGTGTCGGCGTGCGAGATGCGCTCCACGTCCTGCTCGATGATCGGGCCTTCATCGAGGTCCGATGTCACATAATGCGCCGTGGCGCCGATCAGCTTCACGCCCCGCCCATGCGCCTGGTGGTAGGGCTTGGCACCCTTGAAGCCGGGCAGGAAGGAGTGATGGATGTTGATGCAGCGGCCGGAGAGCTTCTGGGCCAGCGCGTCCGAAAGCACCTGCATGTAGCGCGCCAGCACCACGAGGTCGGATTTCGTCTCCTTCACCAGCGCCCAGATCTGCGCCTCCTGCTCCATCTTGGTGTCCTTGGTGATAGGCAGATGGTGGAAGGGCAACCCGCCGAAATCCAGCCCGGCATAATGCTCGATGCCGTGGTTGGAGACGATGGCGGTGGGCGTCATCTCCAACTCGCCGATGCGCCAGCGGTAGAGCAGGTCTGCAAGGCAATGGTCGAACTTGGAGACCATGAGCAGCACACGGCGCGGGGCCGAATGATCGGAAATCTTCCAGCTCATCTTGAACTCATCGGCGATGGGCGCGAAGCCCTCGCGCAGCGCCGCGCTTCCCGCCGCGCCCGCAAGATCGAAGGCAATGCGGGCGAAGAACTTGCCGGTCTCGGCATCGTCGAACTGCTGGGCCTCGCGGATATCGGCGCCGTGATCGAACAGATAAGTGGTAACGCGGGCCACGATGCCGGGGCGGTTAAGGCAGGAGAGTGTCAGCACATACTGGGCTTTGGACATGGAGGAGGCATTCCTGAGGTTCGGTTGAAGGGAGAGGTACAGCGCGCGCCGCGCTGCCTTCAACCTCGGCCCGGTGAGAATTCCTCCGCCGCCTCGGCCAGAGCATGATGCAAGGCCGTGGCGAAGCTGCGGAAACAGGCGAGACTATAGGCATCGCCCTCGCGCCAGACCCGCACGCCGATATGCGCGGCCGAAGTGATGGCGACATCGTCAGGCCCGAATCGCTCGATATCGATGGGCAGCAGCTTCTTCAAAATCGCCACCGCATGCGGGCCGGCGACGGCGAAGCTGGAAAGCCCATCCGACTGATCGGTAACCGCAGCACCCGTGCGGGCGGCGAGATCAGCCGCCTCGGTATCCAGAAACAGCCAGGCATTCGGGCCGTTCCAGAGGATATGGCCCAGGCGCTTGCCAGCCCCCGGCAACTCCAGCCCCACGGGCTTGCGGCTGGAAAGGCTGGCGACGGCACGGATGGGCAGCAGCGCGAAATGCGCGTTGGCCGCCAGCGCGGGAGAGGAAACATCAAGCATGCAGGCGGCTCCCGGAAGGATCGTAATGCACGGGGTTAACGATTTCGGCCAGCGTGTCGCCATTGCGCACGGGGTCGTAAACACGGATCTGCTCGCCGATGCGCGCCGGACCATTGGCCAGCAGCGCCAGTGCGATGGAGCCCAGCGAGGGCGAACGCGCCGCCGAACTCACATGGCCCTGGTCGTTCTCCGCCGTGGCGGCGGCCCCCACCGGCAGCAGATGACTGCCCGCACGGATGATGCTCACGCCATCCACCGGCCTCAACCCCACCAAAGTCGGGCGGGCGGGGTCGGTGAGCGCCGGGCGCGCGGCCAAAGCGCGGCCGATGAAGTCCTTCTTCTTCGAGAGCAGCTTGTGCAGGCCGAGATCATGCGCCGTGGTCTGGCCGTTCAGTTCCGGCCCGGCGGCGTGCCCCTTCTCGATGCGCATGATGCCCAGCGCCTCGGTGCCGTAAGGCGCGATGCCGAACTCAGCCCCCGCCTCCATCAGCTTGGCCGCCAGCGCATTGCCATAGCGCGCGGGCACCGCGACCTCATAGGCCAGCTCGCCGGAGAAGGAGATGCGGAACAGCCGCGCCGGAGTGCCGCCGCAAACCGTAAGCTCAGCGCAGCCCATATAGGGGAAGGCTTCGTTGCCAATGTCAAAGGGCGCATCGACGAGTTTCGCCAGCGTGGCGCGGGAATCCGGCCCCGCGACGGCGATCTGCGCCCATTGGTCGGTGACCGAGATGAACGTCACATCCAGCTCCGGCCACAGCACCTGGGCGCAGAATTCCAGATGCTGCATCACCTTCGCCGCGTTGGCGGTGGTGGTGGTCATCACGAAATGCTGCTCGCCGAGCCGCGCGGTGGTGCCGTCATCCATCACCATGCCGTCCTCGCGCAGCATCAGCCCGTAGCGCACGCGCCCGATGGCGAGGTTGGTCCAGCTATTGGTGTAGACGCATTCAAGGAACTTCGCCGCATCCGGGCCCTGGATGTCGATCTTGCCCAGCGTCGTCACATCGCAGATGCCTACATGGTTGCGCACGGTGTTCACCTCGCGTTGAGCAGCGGCCAGCCAGTCCTCGCCCGCACGCGGGTAATATTGCGCGCGCAGCCACAGCCCGGTTTCCACGAACACCGCCCCCTGTGCCTCGGAGAATTCATGCGTCGGCGCGCGGCGCGTGGGCTTGAAGAACTTGCCCTTATGCGGCCCGGCCAGAGCACCGATCGCCACCGGGGTATAAGGCGGGCGGAAGCGCGTGGTGCCGGTTTCCGGCACGGTCTTGCCCGTGGCCTCGGCCAGCAGGGCCAGCGCGTTCACGTTGGCGGTCTTGCCCTGGTCGGTGGCCATGCCCAGCGTGGTGTAGCGCTTCACATGCTCCACCGAGGAGAACCCCTCCTGATGCGCAAGCCGGATATCCTTCACCGTCACGTCGTTCTGGAAATCGACGAAAGATTTGCCGGGATGCGCGCCCACATGCCAGCAGGGCTGGATGTTGCGGTTGATCCCCTGCCCCGCCGCCTTGCCGATCACCTCCATGCCCGGCGGCAGATTGCCGGGAATGAAGGCGCAGAGCGCATCATCCCAAACCGGCTTGCCGTCGAAATGCGAGGTCAGCGCCACATTCGGGTTGAACCCGCCGGAGGAAGCGATCAGGTCGCACTCCAGCTTCAGCATGCCGCCATTGTTCAAGCGGATTTCCGCGCCCTTCACGCTCTGGCACCCCAGCGAGCGAGTGATGGCAGCGCCAGCAAAGACCGGTACGCCAGCCTCCCGCGCCAGATTATGCACGAGATCGGAACTCTTCGGGCGAGAATCCACCACGCCGGAAATCTGCACCTTCGCACTGGCCAGAAGCGGAATCAGGCAGGCCGCGTCATCATTGTTGAT
Source organism: Acidocella sp. (assembly GCA_027451225.1). GTDB lineage: Bacteria > Pseudomonadota > Alphaproteobacteria > Acetobacterales > Acetobacteraceae > Acidocella. The sequence continues at coordinate 8,635 of DAIDJU010000180.1, forward strand.
GAACAGCACGGCATTGCGGCCAGGGGCCACGCCGTAGCGGGTGATGTAGGTGGCCACAGCGCCCGCCAGCATCGAGCCGGGCTTGTCGTTATGGCCGAACACCATCGGCCGCTCCAGCGCACCGGTGGCGAGGATCGAGCGCCCCGCGACGATCTTGGTCAAACGCTGACGCGGCGCGTCGGAGACCGGTAGATGGTCGGTAAGACGCTCCAGCGCCGCGTAGGTGCCGCCATCGTAAACCGCGAACACCGTGGTGCGGGGCAGGAACTTCACGTTGGCAGGCAGGTCCGGCGTTTCCAGCGCCGCGTTCTCGTCGCAGACCAGCACACGCCCACCAGAAACCGCCGCCTCACGCGCCGCGCGCAGACCATCGGCGCCGCCGCCGATCACCAGAACATCGCAAAACGCGGTGGTCTTTTCATAAGTGTCGGGGTCCGGCACGCCCGCATTGCGGCCAAGGCCGGCGGCACGGCGGATCATCGGCTCGTAGACTTTCTCCCACAATTTCGCCGGCCACATGAAGGTCTTGTAGTAGAACCCGGCGGCGAAGAACGGCGAGAGCAGATTGTTCACCGCCATAGGGTCGTATTTGAGCGAGAAGCCGCGATTCTGGCTGCTCGCCTCAAGCCCGTTGAAAATCTCCGCCATGGTGGCGCGGGTGTTGGGCTCGCGATACGCGCCTGTGCGCAGTTCCACCAGCGCGTTCGGCTCCTCGGAGCCAGCCGAGAGAATCCCACGCGGGCGGTGATATTTGAAGCTGCGGCCAACAAGCTTCACGCCATTGGCCAGCAGCGCGGAGGCCAGGGTATCCCCCGCATAGCCCTGGTAATGCTTGCCGTCGAAGGTGAAGGAGACCGGCTTGCTGCGGTCGATCAGCCCGCCAGTGGCGATACGAAACCCGCTCATGGCAGCTCCACCTTCAGGATTTCATGCGTGGAGACATCGCGCGTGACCACCAGCCAGGCATGGCACCCAGCATTATGGTACCAATACTCCTTGCGCGGGCCTTTGAGATTGTCACGCATATACACGTAATCGGTCCATTCCTTGGTGGGTTCGGCGCCGCCATCCTTGGGGCGGGTCACACCGGCATCCTGGGTGTAGAGGAATTCCTCCACGCCACGGGCGCCGCAATGGGGGCATGGGATGCGCATCAGTGCAGATTCGGCTGCGCGCCGACTCCCTTTTCATCGATGAGTTTACCTTCGGCGAAGCGGTCCAGCCGATAGGCGGCGGCGACTTTATGCGGGGCCTCGTTGGCGATGAGATGCGCGAAGCAATAACCCATCGCCGGCACGGCCTTGAACCCGCCATAACACCAGCCCGCGTTGATGAAGAGATTCTTCACCGGCGAAAAGTCGATGATCGGCGAGCCATCCATCGTCATGTCCATAATGCCGCCCCAGGTGCGCAGCAGCCGCGCGCGCCCGATCATCGGCATCAGCGCCACGCCGCCCTCGCACACATCCTCAACCACCGGCAGATTGCCGCGCGCGGCGTAGGAGTTGTAGCCGTCGATATCGCCGCCGAACACCAAACCGCCTTTATCCGACTGCGAGATATAGAAATGCCCCGCGCCGAAGGTGATCACGTTGTCGATCAGCGGCTTCAGCCCCTCGCTCACAAACGCCTGCAACGCATGGCTCTCAATGGGTAAACGGAACCCCGCCATATTCGCCAGCAGCGAGGACGAACCCGCCACCGCGACGCCAAGCTTCTTCGCCCCGATGCGCCCGCGCGTGGTCTCCACCCCCGTCACCACGCCATTCTCCTGGATGATACCGGTGACTTCGCAATTCTCGATGATGTCCACCCCGCGGTCGCTGGCCGCGCGGGCATAGCCCCAGGCCACGGCATCGTGCCGCACCGTGCCGCCACGGCGCTGCACCAGCGCGCCCTGCACGGGGAAGCGCGCATTGTCGTAGTTCAGGAACGGGATCTCGCGCTTGAGCTGCTCGCGGTCCAGCAGCTCGGCATCCACGCCGTGCAGCCGCATGGTGTTGCCGCGCCGGGCGTAGGCGTCGCGCTGTGGGTCGGAGTGGTAGATATTGAACACCCCGCGCTGGCTGACCATCGCGTTGTAGTTGATGTCCTGCTCCAGCCCTTCCCACAGCTTCATGGACAGCTCGTAGAACGGGGTATTCCCCGGCAGGCCGTAATTGGAGCGGATAATGGTGGTGTTGCGGCCGATATTGCCGTTGCCCAGCCAGCCCTTCTCCAGCACCGCGATTCGCCCGACATTGTGGTTCTTGGCCAGGTAATAGGCCGTGGACAGGCCACCACCGCCACCGCCAATGATGACGACATCATAGCCTGGCGCGGGCGTGGCCTTGCGCCAGGCTGGCTTCCAGCCCTTATGGCCGCGCAGGGCTTCTCGGATGACGGAAACGGCGGAGTAACGCATGGGCAGAAATAATTCCTGTAGGTTAAACGATGTTATGCACAGGAACTATTTACTGTCAAACCTCCAAATAGCCCGGACGGAACTCCAACGCCGTTTTCCCCTCATGGCTGACATACCCGCGCGGCGCGGACACCACGCGGATGCCGTTCTGCATGGAATCGTGCCGGAAATGCGTGTGCCCATGAATCCAGGCATCGGGCGGATTGGCGCTGAACTCGGGCAGCAGGTCCGAGGCATAGGCCGGGGCGATCTTGCCGTCGCGCCGGCCCAGATACGCCTCCCCCGGCGCATGATGCGTGACCACCACGATCTTCGCGTCCGGGTCTTCCTCGCGCAGACGGGCGATGGTGATGTGCAGCCAGGCGCGTGAGCGGTCATGGCGCATCAGCGCGTTATCGGGCTGAAACCGGGTGGTGACGCGGTAGATCAGCCGGTAATCGTTCATATGGTCGCCCGCGAACTTCATGGCCTCGGTCATGTTGCCGCGCAGGGCGAAGTCGGTCCACAGCGTGCAGCCCAGCACATGCACCCGCCCGCCGGGCAGGTCGAAGCTGGCGACGGTGTTTTCCAGGTAGCGCACCTTGCCGCCGGTGCGGTCGGCCGCGGAGAAGAAGGCGGGCTGCAAAAGCTGGATCTGCTGGTGGTAGAACTCGTGATTGCCCGCCACCAGGATCACGGGAATCCCCAGATAATCCGCCACCTGCTCGGCATACACCACCGCGCGCAGACCAACATGAATATCCCCCGCCAGCACCATGAGATCGGCGGGCGGCAGATCGCTGAGCATCGGTCCGCGCGCCGGGTGTTCCGGCATCCCGCGATGGCTCGAGAGAAATCCCCGCCACCCCGGCATTTTCATACGCCAACGCTCCATCTCGATATGGAGGTCGCTCATATACAAAATGCGAATCATTTATGGCCGGTCAGCAGCAGATAGACAAAACCCACGGCAAAAAGCGCGGTAAGCACCCGCCATACGTATAATTCCGAAGCCCGCAGCCGCCAGAAGGGCTGCTGCATCCCCTCCTCGCCCTGCACCAGCCCTGTTTGCAGCGCTTCGCCCAGCACCCCGGCATCGGCGTAACGGTCCTCGGGCTTGGCCTCCAGCGCACGTTGCAGCACCAGCCCCAGCCAGCGCGGCAAATCCGGCCGCAGCCGCCCCAGCGGCAATTTCTCGCGCTGGCCAAAGGGGAACGGCCCGCCAGAAAACATGCGGTAGATGGTCACAGCCAGGGCGTAAACCTCGCTGCGCCCGCTGGCGGGGGCACCGTGCAGCAACTCGGGCGCCATATAGCGTATGGTCCCGCCCGGCTTCACCGCCTCGGCGGCGTCAATTCCCGGCAGATAGGCGAGGCCGAGATCCAGCAGCCGCACCTCGCCGCGCTCCTCCAGCAACATCACGTTATCGGGCTTGAGATCCCGATGGATAATCTGGATCGCCGCCAGATCCTGCACCGCCTCGCAAAGTTTCAGCGCAATGCCTATGCCTTCGGGCAGGCCCATCAGCGGGGCGCGGTTCAGCCGCTTCTCCAGCGTTTCGCCCTGGTAGAGCGGCATGACCAGATACAGCGAGGTCCGCCGCTCCGGCGGCACTTCCAAATACCGCACCACGTTATTGCCGCGCACGGCGGTGCCAATCCACGCCTCGCGCATGAATCCGGCGGTAAACACTTCATCCTGCAACATCGAGGGCAGCGGGATCTTCAGCGCCACCTCGCGCTGGCCGATCGTGTCGTAGGCTGCCTTGAGGATCGTGTAGCGCCCGCGAAACAGCGTCTGCCCGATGATGAAATGGTCCCACACATCGCCCTCACGCGGGGGTGGGCGCAGGGGCAGATCGGCGAGTGCGGCCATCGCCGCGTCGCCATGGTCGGCAGGGGCGGCGGCAATCCGCATCACCATCACGGATTTATCCATGCCCGGCAGCGGCGCCAGGGCCGAGAGCACCGCCTGGGCCAGATCCTCGTCATCCTTGGGCGGCGCCGCCAAGCGCGGGGCCAGCGCGCCATAAACCAGCTCCGGCGCCACGCCCTCCACCCCGCCGAGCAGGAAATACACATCTCCCTCCTCGGCAAACTCCTCGGCATGATCGACCGTGAGATCATCGGTCAGCCCCAAGGCGCGGGAGGGCAGGAACTCACCCGCGCGGGCATGCGGGCGCATCAGCGGCGAGAGCCCGTTGCCGCGCAGGCGGAAGAGCTGGCACGCGCCGATCTGCACCATGCCGATGCGCCGCCGCTCCAGCAGCAACGCCGAAAGCGAGACCGGGGCGAGATGGCGCGAGACATCGCCATGCATCTGCCCGGCCAGCCAGCGGTTGAGCGAAACCAGCGCCTGCGAGGCCGCCCGCCGGGGCGAGAGCGTGCGCTGCGCGCCAAAATACCCCTCGGCGAAGGAATGCACGGCAAGCTGCGCGGCATCGCGCGCGCCTTGCACGCTCATCTGCGTCTCGGCATGGGCGCGGGCCATCACGCCGATCACCCCGCGCGCCGGGCTTTCGAAACTCTCGCCGCTATAAACAGCGAAGAAATTATGCGAGCTGGCCGAACCCGATTGCGCGGCAAAGGCCGTGGCCACGCGCCATGCGCCGCTTTCCAGGGGGGCGGCTTCAGCCATCGCGGTGCTTCGCCGGTTGCCAGGTCACATCCCCCGCCCCGTTGCCCGCCGCCACGCGGGCGAGCACGAAGAGCAGGTCGGAGAGCCGGTTGAGATAGACCAGCGCCAGCCGGTTCACTTTTTCCTCCGGCTCCGCCAGCAGATGCACCACCGCGCGCTCCGCCCGGCGCACCACCGTGCGGGCGAGATGCAGATACGCCGAACCCGGCGAACCGCCCGGCAGAATGAAGGAGGTGAGTGGCGGCAACGCGGCGTTCAGCGCGTCGATCCGCGCCTCCAGCCAATCCACCTGCGCCTGCACAATACGCAAACGGGGGACCCCATCATCCCCGATGGGCACGCACAGATCCGCCCCGAGATCGAACAGATCGTTCTGCACCCTGCCCAGCAGCTCATCCTCGGCCACATGCAGCCGCGCCACGCCGATGGCGGCATTGGCCTCGTCCACCTCGCCCAGCGCGATAATGCGCGGCGAGGATTTTGCCACCCGTGCGCCATCGCCCAGCGACGTCTCGCCCTGGTCTCCCCCACGCGTATAAATCTTGTCCAGCTTGACCATCGCCATACTGCACCACGGCAAACGGCGCGCCGCAAGCTGGTTAGTGCGCGGCCTCGACCAGGAATTGCCCCTGCGCCGCGTGGGTGCCCTCGGCAAAGCCCCGCGCCTCGATCAGCTTGCGCACATCCGCCGTCATATCCGCATTGCCGCAGATGATCACGCGGTCCGTGGCGATATCCAGCGGCGGCATGCCGAGATCCATCTCCAGCTTGCCCGCCTCCAGCAGCGTGGTGATACGCCCGGTGGTATGGAACGGCGCGCGCGTGACGGTGGGGTAGAAGAACAGCTTCTTCAGCACCAGCTCGCCGAAATATTCGTCCTTGAGCAAATTGGTGATACTGGCCTCGGTAAAGGCGAGCTCCTCCACCTTGCGCGCGCAATGCACGAACACGACGTAATCGTAAAACTCGTAGGTATCGATGTCCTTGATCACGCTAAGCAACGGGGCCACCCCGCTGGTGGTGGCAAACAGGTAAAGCTGCTTCGCGCCGGGCTGCAAATTATTCAGGGTCAGCGCCCCGGCCGGCTTGCCCCCCACCAAAACCTGATCACCCTCTTTCATGCCGCACAGCCGGGCGGCCAACTCATCGCCCTCCCCCTTGGCCATGAAGAATTCCAAATGCTCCTCATGCACCGCGCTGCACATGGCGCTGCGCCTGAGCACCGGCTGCTCCCCCTGTGCCAAAGGCTGCCCGTCCACCATAATCCCCAGCGGCGTGAACTGCCCGCACAGAAAGCGGAAGCCAGGATTGCGCGTGGTGGTGAAACTGAACAGCGTGTCCGTCCAGTGGCTGATGGAGGTTACGGTCTCGGTATAGAGGTTCGTTGCCATGGTCGTCTCCGCTGGGCGGCGGGCGGCTCGGTCTTGGGCCCGCGCATGGCAAGGTTACTGCGGCGCAACCACAGGTTCATCAATGATCCATGTCATTGACCCCAAAAAGCAAACGGGCCGGACGCATCACGCGCCGGCCCGCCGGAGTCGATCATTCGTCCTCTGATCGTCGGCTTACTTCTCGACGAACGCCTTCTCGATGACGAATTCGCCGCGGGTGTGGTGGCTGCCCTCGGTAAAGCCGCGGCTGGTCAGCAGGTTCTGCAAATCATCCAGCATCTGCGGGCTGCCGCAGAGCATCACGCGGTCGGTCTCCTTGTTCAGCGGAGCCAGGCCGAGATCGGCCTCCAGCTTGCCCTGCTCGAACAGCGTGGTCAGGCGGCCATTGTTGCGGAACGGCTCGCGCGTCACGGTCGGGTAGTAGAGCAGCTTCTCGCGCGCGATCTCGCCGAAGAACTCGTCGTTCAGCAGATTGTTCACGATCATCTCGCCATAGCCCAGCTCGGCGATCTCGCGGCAACCATGGGCCAGCACGATATGGTCGTACAGCTCGTAGGTCTCCGGGTCCTTCACGATGCTGATGAAGGGGGCAAGGCCGGTGCCGGTGGAGAGCAGATACAGCGTCTTGCCCGGCTTGAGGTTCTGCTGGATCAGCGTGCCGGTCGGCTTCGCGCCGACGATCAGCTGGTCGCCCGGCTGGATCTTCTGCAGATGCGAGGTGAGCGGACCATCGGGCACCTTGATGGAGAAGAACTCCAGGTGATCCTCGTGATGCGCGCTGCAAATCGAGTAGGCGCGCAGCAGGGGCTTGCCGTTGACCGTGAGGCCGATCATCGTGAACTGCCCGCTGATGAACCGGAAACCAGGATTGCGCGTGGCCGTGAAGCTGAACAGCCGGTCAGTCCAGTGCCGGACGGTTTGCACCGTCTCGGTATACATCGTCGCCAATTTTCTACTCCGCTCTTAACCTCGCCGGGTCGGCCCCGCGGGCCATTTTCCGCGCGGGGACATACAGGCCAACCCAGCCCCATGACAATGCCGCGACACCGGCCAAAAGCCCGCCATGCCGCCTATCCGCGCGTGCATATACGAGCCGGAGAAAATGTTAACCTCTTTTTTGGCATTGCAGGGGCACAAAAAGCAAAAAACCTCTACGCGGACCCCATTATGGCCCGGCAGAGTGGCTTCTCGGCACCAGCGCGGCTAAATCGCCGCCTCGCCCCGCTCATTGGTGCGGATGCGGATCACCTCGTCCACCTCGCTCACGAAGATCTTACCGTCTCCCACGCGGTCGGTCCGGGCGGCGTACATAATCGCCTCGACAGCATGCTCCACCAGATCGTCCTGGCACACCACCTCGACCAGCAGTTTGGGCTGGAAATCAACCACATATTCCGCGCCGCGATAGGTCTCCGTATGGCCTTTCTGCCGCCCGAACCCCTTGGCCTCGGTCACGGTAATGCCCTGCAGCCCCACGCTGTGCAGCGCGTCCTTCACACTATCCAGCTTGAACGGCTTAATGATCGCTTCAATCTTCTTCATCTTTGTCGACACCCTCTTCTACTTATTAGGGCGCACTCCCTGGACCACGTTGCAGTTAGGCACCTGAACTTAATTTAAGCAATCCCTTTTTTCCGCCGCCCAGCAAGGCTGGCGGCATACCGCCACGAGAAGGAAACTTGGCTGACTTGGGTAATTTGGGGTAAACAATTCCAAGTTTACCGCCGGAGATGCAATGACCTCTGCGACCCTGCGTGACATCGAACGCCAGCTTCATGCTGACGCCGCCCGTCTCGCCCCCGAGTTCGCCGCTTTTCAGGGCCTGAAAGCCGAGCTTGACGACACCGCCCGCTCACGCCCCGCGTTGCTGGGCTTTCATCTGCGCCTGACGCTGGAGGCCGAGGCCCTGGCCAGAAAGGGCGTGCCCACCGCCCTGGCCCGTGCCGGCGCCGCCCGCGCCGCGGCGCAGTTCATCACCGCCGAGGCTGGCGGCCTCTCCCCCGAGGACCGCGCCGCCCTGCCCGGCTGGGTCGCCCTCATGGCGGCCGAGGTCTCGCCCGGCCCAACCCAGCTCGCCAAGCATTTTGGCCTGGATGCAACCGAGGCCGAGCTGCTGCACCGCGTCTGGGCGCATCTCGGCACCGCGGAGGCGCTGATGGAAACCGGCGGCGATATCCGCCTCGCCCGTGACCCGAAAACCGCGCTCAACGGCTATGGCTGCAGCCACCGCCCGCGCCCCTGGGCCATCACCTTCGCCTCCTCCACGGCCTCCTCCTCCTCCGAGCGCGGTTATGTCGCGGCAGATAAGGCCCGGCTGCGCGTCACCGCCACGCTGCTGCGGGGTGTTGCGCCCGGCAAAGCCATCCGCCAGTCCATCGAGGCTGTGCGCCGGGGCATCGCCAGCGCCTTCGGGCTGGGGGCGGATGAGCGCATCATCCTCGCCGCCTCGGGCACCGATACCGAGTTGCTGGCCCTGGCGCTGACCCATCTCACGGGGGCGGATCAGCCAATCCTCAACATCCTCATCGCGCCCGAGGAAACCGGGCGCGGCGTGCCGATGGCCGCACGCGGGCTGCATTTCGCGGTGGATACCGCACGCGGGCACGACGTCACCTTCGAAGCCCCCATCGAGGGCTTCCGCCCCGACACCACCCTGGCCAATATCGCCCTGCGCGAAACCTCCGGCGCGGTGCGGCCCGAGGCGGTGGTGGAAGCCGAGATCGAGGCCGCGCTCGCCGCCGGAATCGCGGCGGGCAAGCGCGTGATCCTGCACGGGCTGGACCTCTCCAAAACGGGGCTGCTCGCCCCCTCGCCCGCCTTCCTCGCCAAGCTGCGCGCCACCTATGGCGAGCAGTTCGACTTCGTGCTCGACGCCTGCCAGGCCCGGCTCTCTCCGGCCAGCTTGCGCGCCTATCTGGCGCAGGATGCCGTGGTGCTCGTCACCGGCTCCAAATTCTTCACCGGCCCGCCTTTCGCGGGTGCCGCCATCCTGCCCGCCAGCTATGGCGCGCGGCTTGCCGCCGGCACGCTGCCCGCCGGGCTCTCCGCCTATTTCGGGCGCGACGAATTCCCCGCCGACGCCGCCTGCGCCAAGCCCCTGCCGCCCGGCGGCAATTACGGGCTCTCGCTGCGCTGGCACGCGGCCCTGGGCGAGATCAAGGCGCTGCTGCGCGTCCCCACCGCCCGCCGCGCGGAGATCCTGCGCGCCTTTGGCGAGACGGTGCGCGCCGCCATTGCCGCCCAACCAGCGCTGGCGTTGCTGGAGGCCCCGGCCATTCGCCGCACCGAGGCCGACGAGGACTGGGAGCGCCTGCCCAGCATCTTCACCTTCAGCCTGCGCGCCTCGCACGCGCCGGAACGCTGCCTCACCCCCGCCGAGGCAAGACAGGTCTATATGTGGCTGAACACCGATCTCTCACCGCTATTGCCGAATGAAAGCTGGGTGGCGGCCCGCATCTGCCATATCGGCCAGCCGGTGCCGCTGGCCCAGCCGCAAAGCGAGGGCCAGATGGGCGCGCTGCGCGTCTCCGCCGGGGCGCGGCTGATCTCGGGCGAGCCCTCGCACCGCAACCTCGCCGCCCAGGCGCGGCTGGCGCGGGAGTTCCTCGACCTGAATACCGTATTCCTGAAGATCGACCTGATCCTGCGCAACTGGGCCATGCTGGCCGCGGCCAACCCAGCCCCTGCCTACCGCCCTGCCCGCCTTGCGTCCGCGGGGCTGGTGAGCGCCTAAAACCAGGCAATAAAAAACCGGGGACGGCGCTAGGCCATCCCCGGTTTACCGGACCTTAGAGACTTAGCTCTTGGTGGTGGTGGCGGCAGCCGGAGCGGCCTTCTTGTGGTGAGAAACCTTGTGGGCCTTCACGTGGGTCGCCGGCTTGGCGGCCGGGGCGGTGACGGCCGGAGCAGCCGGAGCAGCAACAGCCGGGGCGGCGGGTGCAGCAGCCGGGGCATCGGCGGTCTGCGCCATGGCGGGGCCGGCGATCAGGGCAACGGTGGTGGCGGCGAGAACAAACTGGCGAAACATGTTGTTTTTCCTATACTTCGCGGCCACGCTCATGTGGCCGCTGAAACGATTTACCACTAAACTATATCTGAATTATGGCCAAGACGCCGTACTGTGAAAAAACAGCGTCAAACGCCGATTTTAGACCTGTATTGACGCATTTTCATGCGCGCGGGCCACGGCGCCGTACCAGTGGTAGGAGCGCTTGGGCATGCGCTTGAGCGTCACGGGATCCACCGTCACCAGGCCAAAATGCCATTTCATGCCGTCATTCCACTCGAACCCGTCGAGCAGCGACCAGACGAAATACCCCTTCATGTTCACGCCCGCATCCATGGCCTTACGCAAAAAGTGCAGATGCTGGGTAATGTAGGAGATGCGCGAGACGTCATCGAGCGGCACGCCGCTGGCATCAGGCGTGCCGGTGGCGTAGCCGTTCTCCGAGATGAACATCTCACGCGGCTTATAGCGGTTCTGGATGGACGTCAGGATTTCGTACATCCCATCCGGCTCGATCGGCCACCCCCCCGCATAATAGGGCGAGGGATGCTTGTTCGGGCCAAAGAACAGGTTCAGCGGCCGGGCCGGGTTATGCTCGATATACAGGCGGCTGTAGTAGTTGATCCCCAGCATATCCACCGGCTGGGCCATCAGCGCCTTGTCGCCGGTCCGCACATGCGGCGCGGTGTATTGGGCGATCAGGTCTGGATACGTCCCCTCGAACAGCGGTTGCAGCACGCCGCCATTCCAGGCGGCATCCAGCGTCTGCGCGGCCAGCACATCCTGCGCCGCGGGGCTGGAGGGGATCACCGGCTCGCACGCGGCCACCGTGCCCACACGGCCCTTGGCGCCCGAGGCCCGCAGCGCCTGGATCGCCAGCCCCTGGCCCAAATTCAAGTGATGCAGCGCGGAGAACCAGTTATCCACCCCGGTCAGCCCCGGCGCATGGTAGCCCAGCCCGTGGCCGATATAGGCGTGCACGGCGGTCTCGTTCATCACCAGCCAGTTGGATACGCGGTCGCCATAGGCGCGGGCGGCGGCGGCGGCGTAATCGGCCAGGCGATAGGCGGTATCGCGGTTGGTCCAGCCGCCCTTCTCCTGCAACGCCTGCGGCAGATCCCAGTGATACAGCGTCATCCAGGGCGTGACGCCCTTGGCCAGCAGCTTGTCCAGCAGGCGGTCGTAAAAGGCGAAGCCCTTGGGGTTGGGCTTGCCGCCCCCCTCGGGGAACAAACGCGGCCAGCCGATGGAAAAGCGGTAATGCCGCAAATCCGTATCGCCGATCAGGTCCACGTCCTCGGCGAAGCGGTGGTAATGGTCGTCGGCGATATCGGCGTTCTTACCGTCGCTGGTGCGGCAGGGGTCGTGGCAGAACTCATCCCAGATGGAGGTCCCGCGCCCATCCGCATGCACCGCGCCCTCAATCTGATAAGCCGAGCTGGACACGCCAAAGGCGAAGTCGCGCGGGAAGTGGAAGCTGGCCGGGTCGGGCGGCGGCGGGTCCGGGTGCTGGGCGGCGGGGTTGTCGGCCAAAGCGGGCATGGCCGCAAAGGCGGGCAGGCTGAACACCCCCCGGCGGGAGAGAGTGAGAAGAGAACGCAGACTCGGCATACGGCAAACTACCTCAAGAGCTTAATGGCAGCCGCTCGGCGCGGCCCCTTGTGCGGGCGGCGCGCAACCCTGCCCGGCCGTGGGGTCGTACAGCACAATCACGATTCGTCCCCCCGCATTCTGCACCTGAGTGGGTTGCCCCAGCACGGCCTGGTTCTCCTGGTAGCCCTGCTTCTCCATTTTCTCGCTGCCCTGCCCCGCCAAGCCGTACACGGCCCATACGCGCTTGCCCTGGCTCAGCGCCTGGGCGGCATGGGCGAGATCCCCCTTAGAATCCTCCAGCACCACCGGCAGCTTATCCGGGGGCAGATAAATCTTCAGCTCCTTGCTGGCGTAGAAATCGTGCAGATACAGCACATCGCCCGGGGCCATCTCCTCGGCCAGCATCTGCGCCGCCAGATCCCAGCGCGGCTTGGTCTCGGCCTTATAGTAAGAGACGGCGTTGAGCCCCAGCAGCCCCACGCCCACGGCCACGGCCAGCCCGCGCGTCCGGGGCGGCCATTTCTCCAGCAGGGCATTCGCGCCAATCCCGGCCAGTATGGCAAAGGGCGCGCTGCTCCACAGAATATAGCGCGGCAGCAAAATCGGCTGCCATAGCGAGATGGCGGTAAGCAGCAGCGGCAGAAACACCAGCGAGATGCCCAGCACCGCCAGCACGGCCGGGCGCTGGCGCAGCCGCCACCCCGCCACCGCCACCGCCACCGCCAGCGTGGTGTCGATCACCCAGATCAGCGCCGGGGAAGGCAGCGCCATCAGGTGGAAGGTCACCGAATCCGCGACCCGCATGAAATAGACGGAGCCGAAACTGTACCAGACGCGCGTGAGATCGAGCGGCGGAATCCAGGCCAGCGTTTTCACAAAGCCCTTTTCCTGGTGCAGCTCCAGCATCAGGTAGAACGGCGCGCAGAGCAGCAGGATAACGAAATCCGCCCGCAGCATGTTGAGCAGAAGCCCCCGGCGCGAAGGCGCCTGCACCAGCAGCACCGCGCCAATGAGATTGGCCGCGATCAACCAGGGCAAACCATCTCCCAGCACATCCAGCGCCGCCCCTGTGCCCAATATATAGGCAAGCCAGCCAGCCCGCGCCCGCGGCGCCAGCATCGGCCCGCAGGCGGCGGGCAAATCCTGCGCCAGCCGGACGATGCCGTATAGCGCCACCAGGATCAGCGACATCTCCAGCGTGTAGGAGCGCGCCTCCTGGCTGAAGGCGAGCGCAACGGGCGACAGCCCCAGCACCAGCGCGGCCAGCAGCCCCGCCCCCACCCCGCCAATGCGCCGGGCGATGACAAAAACCAGCGTCACCGCCAGCGCGCCAAACACCGCCGAGGGCACGCGCAGCCAGAATTCCGGGTGCCCCAGCGCCAGCAATGGCCGCAGCATGAGGAAGAAGCTGGGCATGTGGTGGTTGTAGAAGGAATCCTGCACCAGCGCCGGCGTGCTCAGCGAGACACGCTGGAGGGTGAAGATCTCGTCCAGCCAAAAAGGCCGCGCCCCCAGCCCGATGAGCCGCGGCAGCAGCGCCAGCACGAACACCCCCCCGGGCCATAGCGGGTCCGGGGCGTTCAACAGGCTCGAAAGGCGCTGTCTGAGATGGTCTAGTCTAGTCAAGCCGTTTCCTGAACCGCCGCTTCCTCCTGAGGTGCCTCGATGCCCGGACGCCAGTCCCGGAAGAAGGC
>DAIDJU010000181.1 GCA_027451225.1 Acidocella sp.
CTGAGCTGAGGGACATTGCCAGGGCGCCGATGACAGGGCTCAGCAGAATACCGAACCACGGATACAGCACGCCAGCCGCAATGGGCACACCGGCGGCGTTGTAAATGAAGGCGAAGGCCAGATTCTGGCGGATGTTGCGCATCACCGCGCGGCTCAGGCGCCTGGCCCGCACGATGCCGCCCAGATCGCCCTTTACGAGCGTGATGCCGGCGCTTTGCATTGCCACATCCGTGCCCGTGCCCATGGCAATGCCGATATCCGCCGCGGCCAGGGCCGGGGCATCGTTCACCCCATCACCCGCCATGGCCACCACGCGCCCTTCACCGCGCAGACGCTGAATGACCGCATGTTTCTGCTCCGGCAGAACCTCGGCCTCGATATCGGTAATGCCAAGCTGGCGGGCGATGGCCTCGGCGGTGCGGCGGTGATCGCCGGTGAGCATGACGATGCGCACGCCCTCCGCCCGCAATGCTTCCAACGCCGCCTTGGTGCTGGTTTTGAGCGGATCGGCAATGGCGATCACGCCCGCTGGTTGCCCATCCACCGCCACAAACAAGGCCGTGGCCCCGCTGGCGCGCAGTTGCTCGGCTTGTTGCATGAGCGCGTTCAGATCCATTCCAGCCAGCAGCGCCGCGTTGCCAGCTTGCACATGCCGGCCCTCAATGATTCCCGCCACGCCCTGGCCGGTTGTGGATGCAAACTCCCTTGGCGATGAGAGCATCAGCTTGCGAGCCTCAGCTTCACGCACAATCGCCGCCGCCAGCGGGTGTTCGCTGCCGCGCTCCAGCCCGGCGGCCAGCCGCAACACATCCGCCTCGTAGAACCCCGGGGCCGGCACAATTTGCGTGACGCGGGGCTTGCCCTCGGTGAGCGTGCCGGTCTTGTCCACGACCAGCGTGTCGATTTTTTCCATGCGCTCCAGCGCCTCGGCGGATTTGATCAGCACGCCCGCCGCCGCCCCCTTCCCCACGCCGACCTGCACGGACATTGGGGTGGCCAGACCCAGCGCACAGGGGCAGGCGATGATAAGCACCGACACGGCGGCCAGCAGCCCATAGCTGAGTGATGGTGCGGGTCCCCAGATGGCCCAACCCACGAAAGCCAGCAGCGCCACGGCAATGACAGCCGGCACAAAATACCCCGCCACGATATCGGCCAGTCGCTGGATCGGCGCGCGGGAGCGTTGCGCCTCGCTGACCATGGTGACGATCTGCGCCAGCATGGTCTCGGCCCCGATTTTCTCGGCTTGCATCACCAGGGCGCCCGTGCCGTTCACCGTACCACCGATGAGAGCCGCGCCAATGGCCTTGACCACGGGCATTGCTTCACCCGTCACCATCGATTCATCGAGATGGCTGCTGCCCTCCAGCACCACGCCATCCACCGGCACGGCCTCGCCGGGGCGGATGCGCAGGCGGTCGCCTTTTACCACTTGCTCGACCTGAATTTCATCCTCGCCGCCATCCTCGCGCAAACGCCGCGTGGTCTTGGGCGCCAGCCGGAGC
>DAIDJU010000182.1 GCA_027451225.1 Acidocella sp.
CCGATGGACCGCTCAGATGGGAAATGTCAGCCGATAAAATAAATTAACTTTCAACCACCCGACACGGAGATCGTTGATGTCGAAGACGGTGCTCATATGTGCTAGACTTTTCGATGGCCTCGGTGAAGCGCTCGCGGGTCCGGCTGAAATCCTGATCGAAGACGGCATAATCACGGATATCGCGCACTCAGTTTCGCATCCCGCGACGGCAAAGATTGTTGATTTGGGCGATCGGACAGTCATGCCGGGCTTTATCGATACCCATGTTCATCTGTGCCTGGATGGGCTCAATCTCCGGCAGCAAATTCTTGAATGCTCAGCAACCAAGGCGCTGACTGGACTGCATCTTGCGCAACAATATATGCGCTATGGTTTCACGACGCTGCGCGACATGGGGACGCTGGATCAGGACTGGCCAACAATCAATTTGCGTGATGCAATCGAAAGCGGCCTCGTTCACGGTCCGCGTCTGGTGGTCGCCGCACACATGATCAGCGCCACCGGCGGTCATGCCGATATGCAAGGCGCATTTCCCTGTCGATGTCATCTTGGGCTCTCCAAAGTTGCCGATTCACCAGGAAAGATTCGTGAATTGGTTCGTGCTGAACATGCGTTCGGTGGCGACTGGATCAAGACGATGAACACTGGTGGCTACATGAGCTTTGGCGACGATCCGGCCAAGGTGACCTGGTTTGAGGACGAGATGCAATGCCTGGCCGAAACGGCACGGCAGCTTGGCCTTCCTGTTGCGGTGCACACGGGCGCGGCCGAGGGATGCAAGCAAGCCTTGCGCGCGGGGGCCCGCAGTCTGGAGCACTGCTATCTGATCGATGACGAAGGGATCAGCATGGCGGAGAAGGGCGGAGCATTTATCGTTCCGACAATGCAGATGACACGGGAAGACAAGGCCATGCTGAAGGCGGGTAAATTGCCGATGCAGGCCGCGTGGAAGTTCGGTCGTGATGTCGACGAAATCGAACGCGCGCAGAAGCGGATCGCGGCTTCCAAGGTGCCGGTGGCGTTCGGGACCGACTGCGGTATGTTCCCGTTCAGTCATGGCGTCCTAGAGTTTCAAGCAATGGTCGCGGCGGGAATCACACCGCTCCGCGCATTGAAAGCCGCGACAAGCGTGGCGGCGGATTTGCTGCAGCGGGATGATATTGGTGTACTCGCGCCCGGTAAGAAGGCCGATATTGTAGCGATGACGGGTGACCCCATCGCCGATATCGCTATTACCGAAAATGTTGACTTTGTCATGAAAGGCGGCCGCATCTATCGGCATCAGGCTTTCGATATTTTCCAGTCGTGAAATCGGCGCCGGGTGTACGCTGGCCCCGATTGTCGCAGGAGCCACCACATACAACTGGGCGATGGTTTGTTAGTCGTAAACACAAGAAATTGGCTATGACTTATGCCAGCGGGACTTAGATTAAGTCGCTTCAATTAGCCTTTGTATCTTGTATTTTAGGTGTAAAAGCTCTTCTCTTTAAAGTCCCGCTTATCCAACAGGAAATGATTCATGCCGGTTTACCAGTTCGAAAACATGATTCCGGTGGTTGATCCCTTAGCCTATGTTCATCCTTCCGCGGACCTCATTGGCGATGTCATCGTCGGAGCGCATTGCTATGTCGGGCCGGGGGCGTCGCTGCGGGGTGATTTTGGGAGGATCCTCCTGCAGCCAGGGTCGAACATCCAGGACAATTGCACGGCCCATAGCTTTCCTGGGCAGGATGTCATCATCGAGGAGGACGGGCATATTGGTCACGGCGCCGTGTTGCACGGCTGCGTGGTGCGGCGCGGGGCGCTAGTGGGAATGAATGCGGTGGTAATGGATGGCGTCGAGGTGGGGGAGGCGGCGTTTGTCGCAGCCATGAGCTTTGTGCGCGCCGGGTTTGTGGTGCCGCCGCGCAGCTTGGTTGCCGGTGTGCCGGCCAAGCTCATCCGGGAGCTGGAGGAGCGGGAAGTGGCGTGGAAACATAACGGCACACTGCAATATCAGGCGTTGGCGCGGCGCAGCCGCACGGCGCTCATGCCCTGCGTGCCGCTTACAGAGGCGGAGCCACAGCGCGGACGCGTGGCTCAGACCGACGCCACGCCGCTGCACCACCTGAAGGCGGCGGACTAAGCCCGCCAGGAAGCGAAACTTCCTCCGCTTCGGGCCAGCTCCACCAGCAATGGCGCTGGTTCGGAGCCCGCGCCCCCGTCGGCATAGGCGGCCTCCACCTCGGCCAGCACGGTGGTCAGGCCGGCCTGATCGGCGGCGAACATCGGTCCGCCCTTGAGGCGCGGGAAGCCGTAGCCGTTGACAAAGGCGAGGTCGATGTCCGAGGCGCGCAAAGCCACGCCCTCGGCAAGTTCCTTGGCGCCCTCATTGGCCATCACCGCCAGCAGGCGGCGTTGAATGCTCGCTGCGGAGACCCTGTGCGGGGTGATGCCTCTGGTCGTGCGGGTTTCGGCAATCAACGCCTCCGTCACCGGGTCAACGGCTTTACGCCCCGCTTCGTCATAGGCGTACCAGCCGGCACCGGTCTTGCGCCCCAGGCGGCCGGCCTCCACCAACCTGTCTGCGATGGTCACGTAGCGTTCGGCCGGGTTGCGTGTGGCGGCACGGCGGTTGCGCATGGCGTAGGCAATATCGAGACCAGACATGTCGGACACCGCGAAAATCCCCATGGCGAAGCCGTAGGCTTCCAGAGCGGCGTCTACGTCCTGGGGGGCGGTGCCGTCCTCTACCAGATACTCGGCATGGCGCCGGTACACGGCATAGATGCGGTTGCCGATGAACCCGTCGCAATTGCCAGCCACAATGGGCTGTTTGCCCAACCGTTTGGCCAGAGCGAGCGCCGTGGCCAGCGCGTCTGGCGCGGTGCGGCCCGCGCGCACGATTTCAAGCAGCTTCATGACATTGGCGGGCGAGAAGAAGTGCAGCCCGATGACATCCTGTGGGCGGGAAGTGGCAGCGGCGATGGCATCAAGGTCGAGATAGGAGGTGTTGCTGGCCAGCACCGCGCCCGGTTTAGCAATGCCATCGAGGCGCGCGAAAATCTCGCGTTTAACCGTCAGATCCTCGAATGCGGCCTCGATGATGACGTCAGCTTCCGCCAGTACCGCCCAATCGGCCGTGGCGCTCACGCGCGCCAGTCGCGCGGCGGCGTCATCAGGGCTTAGCCGCCCGCTTTGCACCTGTTTCTCATAAAGGCCGGCCGCGCGCGCTAGCCCGGCCTGCGCACCCGCCTCGTCGCGCTCGATCAGCGCCACGGGCAGGCCGGCATCTGCCAGGGCTACGGCAATGCCCGCGCCCATGGTGCCTGCCCCAATAACCGCCGTGCGCGCTACGGGGCGCGCGGCTACCCCGGCAAGGCCCGGCACCTTGGCGGCCTCCCGCGCGGCGAGAAACAAATGCCGCAACGCCTTGGCCGCTTCGCTCTCACGCAAGGCCAGAAACGCCGCGCGCTCTACGGCCAGACCGTCGGTAAAGTCGCCTTCGCCAGCCGCGCGGATGACGCGTAGCGCCTCGGCAATGGCCGGCACACCCTTGGCGCCCTTCAGCGCCTTTGCGGCCATCTCGTCCTCTGCCTTGCCGTCGCGCGCGGGCAGGGGGAGGGCGGATACGCGGCGCTTTATCGCGCCTGGCGCTTGGCGTATGGCGTCGCCCAGCACATCCTCATCGGCCACGGCATCCAGAATACCCAGTGCCATGGCTTCATCGGCGGCCAGAACGCGTCCCGCAGTGATCAGCGATATGGCCTGCGCCACCCCCACCAGGCGTGGCAGGCGCTGGGTGCCGCCGGCGCCGGGAATGATGCCGAGCCGCGTTTCGGTCAGCCCTAGCGTGGCGTGGCGGCTGCCCAGGCGCACGTCGCACGCTAAAGCGATTTCGAGCCCCCCACCCAGCGCCGCGCCGTCAATCGCCGCCAGCACAGGTTTGTCCACGGCTTCGATGGCTGCCACCACATCGGGCAGAAACGGGACCTCTGGCGGCAGGCTCATCTCACGTAAATCCGCCCCCGCGATGAACCGCCCAGGCCCGCCTGAGAGCACAATCGCCGCCACCTCGGCATCGGCCGCCAACGCCTGCATTGCGCTGATCAGCCCCTCGCGCACGGCCTTGCTCAGCGCGTTCACCGGTGGCTCGTCTATGGTCACGACCGCCACCGCGCCGTGGCGGATGATGTTTACCTGCCCCATGGTCATACCCTCTCAATCAGGGCGGCAATGCCCTGGCCAACCCCGATGCACATGGTGGCGATGGCCCGTTTGCCCCCGCGTTGCTCAAGGGCGCTCACGCAAGTCATGGCTAGGCGCGCGCCCGACATGCCCAGAGGATGGCCAAGTGAAATGGCGCCGCCATGCGGGTTCACGTGGGGGGTGTCATCGGGCAGGCCGAGATGGCGCAGCACCGCTAACGCCTGGGAGGCAAAGGCCTCGTTCAGCTCGATGAGGTCGATATCCGTCAGCTTCAAACCGGTGCGGGCCAGCAGCTTCTCGGTGGCGGGTGCCGGGCCAAAACCCATGATGCGTGGCGGCACGCCGGTGGTTACCGTGGCGACAACACGCGCCCGTGGGGTGAGTTGGTATTTCCGCACCGCGGTTTCCGAGGCGATGATCAACGCCGCAGCGCCGTCGTTCACGCCTGATGCGTTGCCCGCCGTTACCGAGCCGCCCTCTTTGCGAAATGGCGCTTTCAGCCGAGCCAACTGCTCCAGCGTGGTTTCAGGGCGCGGATGCTCGTCAACGCTTACCAGCGTGGTGGCACCTTTTTTGCCCGGTACCTCGATGGGCGAGATCTCGCGGGCAAAGAACCCGGCCTCCTGCGCGGCCTTGGTGCGAAGCTGAGAGCGCCAGGCGAATAAATCCTGGTCTTCGCGCGAGATGTTGAAATCCTGCGCCACGTTCTCGGCGGTCTCGGGCATGGAATCAACGCCATACCGTGCCTTCAGCATCGGGTTGATGAAGCGCCAGCCGATGGTGGTGTCGTAGATCTCGGCGGCGCGGGAGAAGGCTTCGGTGGCCTTGCCCTGTACGAAGGGGGCGCGGGTCATGCTCTCAACCCCGCCCGCAATCATCAACTCAGCGTCGCCCGCGCGAATGGCTCTGGCGGCCATGCCCACGGCGTCTAGCCCCGAGCCGCAGAGGCGGTTGATCGTGGTGCCCGCCACCGAGACGGGCAGGCCAGCGAGCAGCACGGCCATGCGCGCGACATCACGGTTATCTTCGCCCGCCTGGTTGGCGCAGCCCAGGATCACGTCATCCACCGCGCCCCAGTCGATGGATGGATTGCGCGCGGCCAGCACGCGCAGCGGGTGCGCGGCCAGATCGTCGGCGCGCACATCCTTCAGCACGCCAGCGTGGCGGCCAATGGGGGTGCGGGTGAAATCGCAAATATAAGCCTCGGCCATGGTTATCTCCTCGCTGCGTTTTACACTTATCTGTTGACAAGCTCGGGTCTTGCATTAGATTAACCGAACGATCGGTTAATTCAAGAGTTGCGTCAAGAGCAGCCGCATATGTAACGTCGTGGTGGAGAACGTGATGGGTTCATCAGAAACAGTGCTGCACGAGGGGGCTGGCGCACATGCGCCGGACAAGCAGGCCATTGCCGAACGGGCGGCCAAAACGCTGTGGTCCACCGACCGCGCCGCGCAAGCTTTGGGAGTTGAGATTCTGGCCGTGGGGCCGGGCAGCGCGACATTGGCGATGGTGGTGGGCGACGACATGGTGAACGGCCACGACACCGCCCATGGCGGGTTTATTTTTGCGCTTGCGGATACGGCTTTTGCCTATGCCTGCAATTCTCACGGCCAGGTCACCGTTGCGGCGCACTGCGCCATCACCTTCATCCGTCCAGGCCGGCGTGGTGGGCGTTTGATCGCCGAGGCACGGGAAATTTCGTGCGCCGGACGATCAGGCATTTATGATGTGCGCATTAGCGCCGGAGATGAGGTCATCGCCGAATTTCGTGGGCATTCACGCACGATCGGCGGATCATTCTTACCGGCAGCGCCTGAGGCCAAATAATCATAATCTATGGAGGAGCGTATGTCTTTGGATTTGACCGAACGGCCCTTGGACCGCAGCATTGTTGATAATCTCGATGCCGTGGAGCGCGCCTCGCGAGATGAAATCATCGCCTTGCAAACGCAGCGCCTGGCTCAGACACTGCGGCACGCCTATGACAACGTGCCGCATTACCGTGCGGCGTTTGATAAAGCCGGCGTGAAGCCGGATGATTTTCGAGAACTAGCCGATCTGCGCCATTTCCCGTTCACCGTAAAAACCGATTTGCGCGATAATTATCCGTTCGGCCTGTTTGCCGTGCCGCGCGAGAAAATTGCCCGGTTGCATGGTTCATCGGGCACTACGGGTAAGCCCGTTGTGGTGGGCTATACGGCCAATGACCTTGATATGTGGGCCAATGTGGTGGCGCGGTCGTTGCGCGCGGCGGGCTTGCGGCCGGGCATGATGGTGCACAATGCTTACGGCTATGGGCTGTTCACCGGCGGGCTTGGCGTTCATTACGGTGCCGAACGGCTGGGTTGCTCGGTGGTGCCCATGTCAGGCGGCATGACCGAGCGGCAGGTGCAGCTGATTCAGGATTTCAAGCCCGATGCTATCATGGTGACGCCGAGCTATATGCTGACGCTGCTTGACGGCTTTGCCAAGGCGGGTCTTGACCCTCGTGACTCTTCGCTGAAATTCGGCATTTTCGGCGCTGAGCCCTGGACCAACGCCATGCGCCTGGAGATCGAGAAAACCTTCGGGCTTGACGCCACTGATATTTATGGCCTCTCCGAAGTCATCGGCCCTGGCGTGGCGCAGGAATGCGTGGAGACCAAAGATGGCCTGCATATATGGGAAGATCATTTTTATCCTGAGGTCATCGACCCGGTAACAGGTGAGGTGCTGCCCGAAGGCGAGAAGGGCGAGCTGGTTTTTACCTCGCTCACCAAAGAGGCGTTCCCGATCATTCGTTACCGCACCCGAGACCTCACGCGCCTGTTGCCCGGCACGGCGCGGCCCGGCATGCGCCGCATGGAGAAGATCAGGGGCCGATCGGACGACATGATCATCCTGCGCGGCGTTAATGTCTTCCCCACGCAGATTGAGGAATTGCTGTTCGCCACCTCCTGGAGTTCGGGCCATTATCAGCTTGAGCTGTCGCGCAGCGGCCGTATGGATGAGCTGACTGTGCATGCCGAGGTGAAGGGTGAGTTGACGGCACTCGATGCCGATCACGCAATGCAGGAGCTGGTCCGCCGCATCAAGGCCAATCTGGGCGTTAGTACGCATGCCGTGCTGCACGAGCAGGGCCAGCTTGAACGCTCGCTCACCGGGAAGATCAAGCGTGTGGTGGACCGCCGGCCAAAAGAGGATTGATCAAGCCCTGACGATTTAGGGTTCGGCCATTCTGTGGCCGAACCCTAAATCTGTAACCGGTTCGGGCTCTTCACCACGAGGCGACTTGATTGCCTCGGCACTGCCCGCGATGATCAGCTGTGACGCCATGCGGGCATAATCGGCGCGCGACATGCCGCGCCCTTCCTGAAACCACAGATAATGCCAGTTGATCATGCCAAACCACGCCATGGTCAGCGGCTTGAGTGCCGGCGTGTTGTTGATGTCGGGAATGATATCGCTGATTGCGGTTGACACACGCGCCACCAGCTTTCGCTCCAGCTCACGCAGCTCCTTTTGGCGGCTTTCGGGCAGCAGGCGCAGATTGGCGATTTGCACCTGATGTTCGGCATGGGCGCCGCGATAGGCTTCGAGCAACGCTTCGCCAATTGCCAGCAATTGCGCGGCACCGGGGGCGGCGCTGTCTGCCGCCTGATCGACGCATGTGACCAGCGCCGTTAGATGCGTGTGCAGAATATCAAACAGCACCGCTTCTTTGTCCGGGTAATAATGATAGAGCAGGGCCTTTGAAACGCCGTTGGCGGCGGCGATCATGCTGATTGAGGTACCGCTATAGCCATGCTGGGCAAAGAGCTGGGCGGCCTGATGCAGGATGCTCCCACGCTTCTCGGCATAATCCTGTGCTCTGGTCCGGGCCATAGCCTGGGGAATCCTTGTTTATATTGATCGTTCGGTCGGTCAATGTAGGACTGTGGCGTGTTATGTCAAATAGGCGCAGGCAGTCCGCCCAGAAACATATCGCTTGCCATATCGGCGATGGCATCGCCCGTTACGGGGCCGTTGGGGTTGAACCAGGTATGGGTCCAGTTCAGCATGCCGAAGAACATCATCACAATCGGCCGGCGCAAGGTGGGGCGGTCATGCAAATCGGGCCGCAGCGCCGCCAGCAGGCGGTCGACCACATCCACCACCTGGCGCTGGTGGGCAACGATCTCGGCGCGGCGCTTAGGCGGCAGGTTATGCAGTTCACTCAGCAGGATTTTCTGCTGCACCTGGGCACCGTTATAAAGGCGCATCAGCTCATGGGCGAGGTGGCGCAGCTTCACGTCCGGGGGGGCGTCTTCAACCTCGACCCGCTGCGCCGCCTCCACCAAGATTTGCACATGCGCATCCATCACGTCGAAGAGTATATCCTCTTTCGATGGATAATAATGATAGATCAGCGACTTGGAAGTATCGCACGCCTCAGCGATGGCCGAGATAGAGGCGCCCAGAAAGCCCTTGCTGGCGTAAAGCTCAGCGGCCGTTTGCCGGATCATCTCCCGGCGTTTGTCATAATCGGCCGATTGCGTTCTTGCCATAAACTGCCTTTCTCACGCGGTCATTCCGCCGTCTCCTTAACGGCTGGCGGCAAGATAAACCACCCGGACGGACGATCAAACCTCGTGCGTCACCAGCAGCGTGAACAGCCCGGCGGCAAAGTTTACGGTATCACGCCCGGCCGTGCGGTTTTCGGGCGAGGCCATGGCGGTGTCAAACGCCTCCTGGTTGGCGAATCGCAACTCGGTGATGACAAAGGGCGCGTCCTCACCGAGCAGCGTTTTTTCCACACGGTTGACCGTGCAACGCTCCAGCCCCGGAATTTTGGCGACCAAAGGCAGATGCACCTGCTGGTAATGCGCCCAGAATGCCGCCTCGTCAGCCGGACGGCGGTAGAGAACCATGAGTTTCACAGCGGTCATGCGGGTTTCCTTAGAGTGCGTTCATGGTGAGCAGGTCGTAGGTCGCCACCGTATCACCATCCTGGTTGGTGACCAGCGCGTCCCACGTCACTTCGCCATACTCAGCGTTGCGCTGGTTCTTGGCTTTGGCGGTGAGCCGCACCTTGATTGCATCACCCGGCGAAACAGGTTTGATGAAGCGCAGATTCTCCAGCCCGTAATTGGCCAGCACCGGGCCGGGGGCTGGGTCAACAAACAGTCCGGCGGCAAACGAGAGGATGAGATAGCCATGCGCGACCCGGCCTGGAAAGAACGGGTTGGCCGCCGCCGCCGCCTCATCCATATGGGCATAAAATGTATCGCCTGTGAAATGGGCAAAATGCTCGATGTCGTCGAGCGTGATGACCCGCTGGCCGCTGGTGAAGCTCTCGCCCAGGGCGAGTTCCGCGAAGGTTCGGCGGAACGGATGCACCCCGGCCTCCACCACCGGCGCGCCGTTCATCCAGCGGTTGGTGATGGCGCTGAGCGTGCCCGGCGAGCCCTGCAAGGCGGTGCGTTGCATGTAGTGCTTCACGCCTCTGATTCCCCCCATCTCCTCGCCGCCGCCGGCCCGGCCGGGGCCGCCATGCACCAGCGCCGGCAGCGGTGAGCCATGACCGGTCGATTCCTTGGCGCAGTCGCGGTCATTGATGAGCACGCGGCCGTGGAAGCTGGCCGCTCCTTCAACCACCGTCACAGCCACCTCGGGGTCATGGGTGAACAGCGACATTACCAGCGAGCCCGCGCCACGTTGGCAGAGCGCAATGGCATCGTTCAGGTCGGTATAAGGCATCAGGGTGGAGACGGCCCCGAACGCCTCGCGCTCATGCACGTTCTTGGCGGTCCAGGGGGCATCACAGCGCAGCAGCACGGGCGAGATGAAAGCGCCGTTGGCGTTGGTGCCGGGCGGCGGCGTGTTGGGATCGCCGAACACGATCCGGGCATCTTCGGCCAGCTGTGCGATGGTCTCGCGCACATCGCGCAGCTGCGCGGTGCTGATGAGCGCGCCCATGGTGACGCCCTCTTGGGCCGGGTCGCCCACCACCACCTTGGCCAGCCGGGCGCATAGCGCTTCCTGGACTGCATCAATCAGCTCGGAAGGCACAAAGGCGCGGCGGATGGCCGTGCATTTCTGCCCGGCTTTCACCGTCATCTCGCGCACGATCTCTTTCACGAAGAGGTCGAATTCCGGCGTCTCCGGCGTGGCGTCCGGCCCCAGCAGGGTGGCATTCAAACTGTCACGCTCGGCCACAAAGCGCACACTCTCGCGCGCGATGACCGGGTGGTTCTGCAGCTTCTGCGCGGTCGCCGCCGAGCCGGTGAAGGAGACGACATCCTGGCCGGTGAGATGGTCGAGCAGATCGCCGGTGGAGCCGGTGATGAGCTGCAACGCGCCTTTAGGCAGCAGCCCGGTCTCGAGCATGATGCGCACGCACTGCTCCGTAACATAGGCCGAGGCGCTGGCGGGTTTGACGATGGCGGGCACGCCGGCCAACAGCGTCGGGCCGAGCTTTTCGAGCATGCCCCAGACGGGGAAGTTGAAGGCGTTGATATGCACGGCCACACCCTGCAGCGAGGTGTAGACATGCTGGCCCACAAAAGAGCCGCGTTTGGAGAGGCCTTCCACTGGGCCATCCACGAGGATGCGGGCATTGGGCAGCTCGCGGCGGCCCTTGGAGGCATAGGTGAACAGCGTGGCGGCACCGCCCTCGATGTCGATCCAGCTGTCGGTCCGGGTTGCGCCGGTGTGGGCGGAAAGGGTGTAGAGTTCCTCTTTACGGGCGATGATGGCGTCGGCCAGCCCGCGCAGGATTTTGGCGCGCTCGTGGAAGGTTAGCGCACGCAGCGCCGGGCCGCCTGTGGTGCGGGCATAAGCGGCCATGGCGCCGAAATCGAGGCCGCCAGAGCCGATCTGCGCGACCTCCGTGCCATCGAGTGCTGAAACAACCGGGCTCAACCCTGAAGGCGCCGTGTACCAGCCGCCCGAGACATAGTTTTGCAGAATGCGAGAGGTCATGATCATGCTCCTTAGCGGCCTTGGAAATGCGGCGGGCGTTTGGCGGTGAAGGCGGCAACACCCTCCTGGTAGTCGGATGTGCGGCCCAGAGCGCGCATGGCATCGCGTTGCAGGTCCAGCTCCTCGTCCAGGCTGTGCAGCCAGCTTGCACGGATCATGCGCTTGGTTGCGGCCAAGCCGGCGGTGGGGGCTTTCGCGAACTGCGCCACCAACGCCTCCACCTTGGCGCCGAACGCCTCATCCTCCACTGCCTCCCAGATCAGCCCCCAGTCAGCGGCTTGGATGGCTGAAATTGGCTGGCCGGTGAGCGCCATGCCAAGCGCGCGCGCTTGACCGGTGAGGCGGGGCAACACCCAGGTGCCGCCTGAATCCGGGATCAGCCCGATATTGGCAAAGGACTGAATGAATTTGGCGCTGTGCGCGGCGATCACGATGTCGGCCGCCAGCGCGATACTCGCCCCGGCCCCGGCCGCCACACCATTCACGGCGCACACCACCGGGAAAGGCAGAGCCACCAGCCGGCGGATGAGCGGATTGTAGAACCGCTCCACGGAATCGCCCAGGTCCACGCTCTCGCCCGGCGCCACGGCGCGGTCAGCCAAGTCCTGCCCAGCGCAAAATCCACGCCCGGCGCCGGTGAGCAGGAGCACGCGCATGTTAGGCGTGGCTTCGAGCTCGCTCAGCGCATTGGCCACCTCCTGGTGCATTTTCACCGTAAAGCTGTTCAGCCGGTCAGGGCGGTTGAGCGTCAACCGGGCAACGCCGTCAGTGATCGAAAACAAGATGGTTTCAAAGGCCATGAGGAGGACTTCCTAAAGCGAAGCAGTTTTTGATTATATGTCTACGCTTAATCATATCCGGTCGGTCGGTCAATTATTAGAAAACCTCGCAATCAAAAATAAACCGATTGACCGGTCTATTTTATTTGAGTTAGGTTTGCGGCAACGAAAGGGAGTGTGGCCATGTACACAGTCGATTATTCCAAGCCTCAGGAGCCGCGCTTGGCTGAAGCCGAGGATGGGGCCCGCTTGGCAGCGTTTGACGCTCGCGTCGCCGCCGATGATTTCATCGAGCCCAAGGACTGGATGCCCGAGGCTTACCGTAAAACCCTGATCCGCCAGATCTCACAGCATGCCCACTCCGAGGTGGTTGGTATGCTGCCCGAGGGCAACTGGCTCACCCGCGCGCCCTCGCTGCGGCGCAAGGCCATTTTGCTGGCCAAGATCCAGGATGAGGGTGGTCACGGCCTCTATCTCTATTCCGCCGCTGAGACGCTGGGGGTAACGCGCGAAGAGCTTATCGAGGCTCTGCATGCCGGGCGGGCTAAGTATTCCACCATCTTCAACTACCCCACGATCACCTGGGCCGACATCGGCGCCATTGGCTGGCTGGTGGATGGGGCGGCGATCATGAATCAGGTGGCGCTGCAGCGCACCTCGTATGGCCCGTATGCGCGAGCCATGGTGCGCATCTGTAAAGAGGAAAGTTTCCACCAGCGCCAGGGTTATGAGGCGATGATGGTGCTGGCCAACGGTACGGCCGCCCAGCAACGCATGGCGCAAGATGCGCTGAATCGTTGGTGGTGGCCATCTCTGATGATGTTCGGCCCGCCCGATGATAGCTCCCCCAACTCGGCGCAATCCATCCGCTGGCGCATCAAACGCGAAACGAACGACGAACTGCGTCAGCGTTTTATCGACGCCACAGTGCCTCAGGCCGAAGCGCTCGGCCTTTCAATTCCCGACCCGGAGCTGAAGTGGAACGAAGCCACCCAGCACTATGATTTCGGGCCGATTGACTGGGAGGAATTCTACGCCGTAGTGCGCGGCGAAGGGCCGACCGCGAAAGACCGCCTCCAGGCGCGCATTGACGCCTGGGAAGACAACGCCTGGGTGCGCGAAGCCGCCCTGGCCCACGCCGAGAAACAAGCAACCAAACAGGCCGCCTGACATGAAAAACATCACACCAATCTGGGAAGTCTTTGTTCGCGCCAAGAATGGCCTGTCGCACCGCCATGTCGGCAGCGTGCATGCCGCAGACGCCCGCGGCGCGGTGGAAGCCGCGCGTGACGTCTATACCCGCCGCATGGAGGGCGTGAGCCTGTGGGTCGTGCCCTCGAATGCCATCACCGCTTCTGACCCCGGCGAAGCCGCGGCGCTGTTTGCGCCGGCGGAAGATAAAATCTACCGCCATCCGACTTTCTATGTCGTTCCCGACAACGTGAAGCACATCTGATGGCACAGACCCTCGCCCTTTCCCCCGCCGAACTCGCTCTGCGCTTGGGCGATGATGCGTTGATCCTCAGCCACCGGCTTTGCGAATGGTGCGGCCGCGCGCCAACGCTGGAAGTTGATCTGGCGCTCTCCAACATCGGTCTGGACCTGCTGGGCCAGGCGCAGTTCTTCCTCAACTATGCCGGCGAGCTCGATGGCAATGGGCGCGATGCCGATAAGCTCGCCTATCACCGCGAGGAGCATGAGTTCAAAAACAGCCTGCTCGCCGAGCAGCCCAATGGCGATTTCGCGCGCACCATGGTGCGGCAGTTCTTTTTCTCGGCTTGGCAGTTGCTGCGCTTTCAAGAATTGGCCGCTTCACCTGATGGCACGCTGGCCGCCATCGCGGCCAAAGCCCTGAAGGAGATCGCCTATCATGTGCAGTTTGCCGCCGAATGGGTTGTACGCCTGGGCGATGGCACAGCAGAGAGCAAACGCCGTGTAGCCGAGGGCGTGATCTGGTCCTGGCGCTTCGTCGATGAGCTGTTCACCGGTGAAGACGCCGCGCTGCGCCCTGCCTGGGAGGCGCGCGTGCAGGCCACGCTGGCGCAAGCCGGCCTTGAGCTGCCAGCCCCCGTGCGCGGCATTACCGGAGGGCGCGAGGGGCGCCATTCCGAGCATCTGGGCCATCTTCTGGCCGAAATGCAATATGTTCAGCGCTGCCACCCAAACGCGCAGTGGTAGCGCCATGCCCGCCGATGCCAATGGCCTCGCGGAGCGCGTTCTTGCCGTGCTGGGCGAGGTCCCCGATCCTGAGATACCGGTCATCTCGCTGACGGATCTCGGGATCATCCGCGAAGTCCGATCGGGGCATCCGCCTGAGGTTGTCATTACGCCCACTTATTCAGGCTGCCCCGCATCGATTGCCATTCAGCTCAGCATCCGCCAGGCGCTCGACGACGCCGGGCTGAGTGAGGTGGAGATCAGAACCGAACTCTCGCCGCCCTGGACGACCGACTGGATCTCGGAATCCGGCCGCCAGAAGCTGCTTGCTTACGGAATCGCCCCGCCGGAGACCGCGGAAGGCCGGCTGAAGCTCAGGGGCGACGCTCCGGCGATCTGCCCGCAATGCGGCTCCGCCCATACGCAGGAGATCAGCCGCTACGGCTCCACCCCCTGCAAGGCGCTGTGGCGCTGCCTCGACTGTGCCGAACCCTTTGACCGCTTCAAATGCATCTAGTTGGATCTTCCATGACAAGCACCGCTCATCAGTTTTCTCCCCTGGTCGTGCGCGATATCCGCCGCGAAACCGCCGATGCCGTCTCCATCAGTTTTGAGGTGCCGTCGGCGCTCGCCGACAAGTTCAGCTTCAAGGCTGGTCAATATGTCACGCTAAAGGCTGACATCGGCGGCGAGGACGTGCGGCGCACATACTCGGTGTGCGTTTCACCGCTGGATGGCGAGTTGCGCGTGGCGGTAAAGGCGCTCCAGGGCGGGCGTTTTTCAACCTATGCCAACGAGGTGCTGCAACCCGGCGACGTGCTCGATGTGCTGCCCGCTTCGGGCCATTTTACCACCAGCTTCGCGCCCGCCCAGGCCCGCCACTACGCCGCCTTCGCGGCGGGCTCGGGCATCACTCCGGTGCTCTCGCTCATCAAGACGGCTCTACAGACTGAACCGGCCAGCAGGTTTTCGCTGGTCTATGGCAACCGCCGCAGCAGCGATATTCTGTTTCTTGAGGAGTTGGCCGGGCTGAAGAACCGCTTCATGGACCGGTTGGAGATATTCCACATCCTCTCCGCCGAGGAGGATGACATCACCCTCTTCAATGGCCGCCTGACGCACGAAAAATGCCGCGAGATCCTGCGCACGCTTATCGCGCCGGTTGAAATTGATCTGGCCTTCATCTGCGGCCCCGAGGACATGATGCTGGCCGTCGAGGCGGCGCTGCTCGAGGCCGGGGTAGCGCGCGAGCAGATTCTGCTGGAGCGTTTCGCCGCCGTCGGCGCAACTCTCGCCCAGAGCGCCCACGCCCGTGAAGCCGCGAAGGCAGCCGCGGGGCGCAAGATTGGCGTGGTGCTAGATGGCCGTAAATCGACCGTAGCCTTCAACGCCGAACTGGGGAATATTCTCGACAGCGTGCGGGCTGCTGGAATGTCCGCACCCTATGCTTGCAAGGGTGGCGTCTGCGCGACATGCAGGGCAAAGGTGATATCGGGCAGCGTCGAGATGCTACTCAATTATGGTCTTACCGATGAGGAGGTGGCGCAAGGCTATATCCTTACCTGCCAATCGACTCCCAAAGGCGATGATGTGGTGATCAGCTACGATAATTGAGTGCTGTAACCGGGCTTCAGGCCGAGAAGAACGTCCAAGACGCCCGGTGCCGTCTCTGGCAAGCCGTGCCGCCATTTGAGACCATTGATGCCCTCAATGATTGGTTGGAGCGATAGCCGCCGGGAACTGTGGGCCGCAAACCGCGTATGGCGGCGAACCAGGCAGTCTCGCTGATGTTTGGGGCCAGGGAGCGAGAGCCTCATGCCGATGGGGGGCGATGGAACACCCCAAGAGGGGGCAGAGCCTTCAAGCGGCTTTGTCATTGCTCCATCTGGCGGCTGGTGCACGCCATCCGCGATAAATGGCCATCAGCCTCAGAAAAATGCAGAGTGCCGCGCCAAACAGCATGGAGGCAAGCGGCTCCATGCCGACAACATGCCCAACGGATACAACCGCTCCGGCCGCCAGCGCGGCGATTGCGTAGAGATCGGCACGGAGGACGAAGGGGACTTCGCCCGCCAAGACGTCGCGCGCCATTCCGCCGCCGATACCTGTCAGCATGCCCATGATGGCCGCCATTAATGGGTTGATGCCGTGGTCCAGCGCTTTCTGGGCGCCGATGACGGCGAACAGGGCCAAGCCAACCATGTCAAACAGCAAGATCTGGCGCTGTAGCGTGGCGACACGCGGATACCAGTAGAAGGTCAGCAGCCCGCCGGCAATCGAGATCATGAAGTAATGCGTATCGGTGATCGCGGCAGGGGGAAGCGCGCCAATCAGGACATCGCGCATCATGCCACCGGCAACCGCCACCACAAAAGACAGGAACAAGACGCCGAACAGGTCGAAGCCTTTGCGGACACCAAGCAGCCCGCCGCTCAGGGCGAATGCCAGCGTTCCCACCCAGTCCAGCAGCGTGACCAGATTGTTGAGTACTGCACTATGCATGGCCAGGGCGCAGCCAAGCCCCCGCGGCGGTCAGCATGGCCTCGATACCGGTGCGCAGTGTCGGGTGAATCACGGGGGCGAAATCCGGCGCGTGGTTGGCGGGTAATTCGTCCACTTTACCCGCCTTGCTGGCCTCTTCGTATCTGGCCGGGTCTATGCCGCCGATCACCCAAAACACGGAGGGCGTATTCCAGGCGGTGCCGAACAGGCCGAAATCCTCGCTTGCCGTGGCGGGGGAGATCTCGCTCACACGCCCGGCGCCGAAATGCTGTTCTAGCGCGGCCACCACCTTGTGCGTGGCGGCTTCATCGTTGCGGGTCAGCGGGAATTCGCTCAGCACCGAAAATTCGGGAGGTTTTGGCGCGCCGGAAGCCAGGGCTTCGGCTTCCAAAATCCGCTTGATGGCCGCGAGCACGCGCGTACGCACTTCAGTTTTAAAGGTCCGGACATTCAGGCGCAGCAAAGCGCGGTCAGGGATGACATTCTCATTCATGCCAGCTTGCAATGTGCCGACCGTCACCACGGCGGCGTCCGTCATCGCCACCTCACGGGAAACCACTGTTTGCAGGCGCATCACCGCCGAGGCCGCCATCACCACGGGGTCGATGCTCTTTTGCGGCATCGAGCCATGGGCGCCGCGGCCGAACATGGTGACCTCCAGGCTATCTCCGGCCGAGAGTATCGTGCCCGTGCGCCAGCCGATCTGCCCAGCTGAAAGCGGCAACACGTGTTGTCCCAGCGTCACATCCGGCCTGGGAAAACGCTTGACCATGCCATCCTCGATCATGGCGCGGGCGCCCTGCGCCGTCTCCTCGCCAGGCTGGAAGACAGCCAGAACCGTGCCGCGCCAAGCCGCCCGGTTTCCGGCCAGGATACAGGTGGCACCCATCAGCCAAGCCACATGCATGTCATGCCCGCAGGAATGGGCGATCGATGTAGTCTGACCAAAACGGTCGGTCCCGGTTTTGTTGCTTGCATATGGCAGGCCGGTGCTTTCCCGGATCGGCAGGGCATCCATGTCGGCGCGCAGCAGAACCACGGGGCCATCGCCATTGCGGAGCACACCTACAACGCCCGTGCCGCCGATGCCTTCGGTTACCTCGTAGCCGTGCTGACGCAGCCAGGCCGCCGCAATGGCCGCCGTGCGATGCTCCTGCATGGAGAGTTCGGGATTGGCGTGCAGATCCTGGTAAACATGCTCAAGCTGCGCCAGCAGCTCGGCGGACGGCCCAGGCAGAAAACCGGCTTGCGTGTCCATGGCCGTGCCCCTGGTTAAGCCGCCGCGCCGATGGCGTGTGCGGCTACATGTTCGCAGCTGAAGCGCGTTTCCTCTTGCCCGGCCCAGGCCAGAAGCTCCCCGGCGATACGCAAGGCGTCATCCGCCGGCAAGGCGTCGGGATGTTCGATCAGGGCCAGGAGATGCATGATCCGGGCACGGTGGGCGTGCAAAGGTCCAGAACCGTCAGCGCAATGCGGACACATAATGTTCCTCCTGTTTTTTATGCCGGTTTTGCCGGCAGAGGCTTCAGCACGGCCGATGCCACACAATCCTCCCCATTGTGGGGTAAGGGGGGCCATGTTTCAATCCCGTTCGCGGTTCAGGCGTGTTGGAGTACCATGGCCGATCGGAAGCCCTGAAATTTCGGGCGTTCAGCCTGTGTGCACACCCGAAAACGACGACAGTGGGTGCATGGTAACCAAGTTAGAGACCGGCGGCGATGACTTCGATACGCAGTGGCGTGCCGCCAGCGGCGATTGCAAGTAGGCGGTCGATATTTGGATGCGCGCCCGGGCGGTTGCGCGCATCGGCGGTGTGCTCGGCGAATACGAGTAAGCCGTGTTCGGCCGCTTTCGCGTCCAGAATGCCAAAAGCCTGCCGCAGGTATTGGTAGACTGTTAGAGAGCCCTGCTTGCCCGGCTGGTTCTCGATGCTGGCGACCACAGTCCCCTTTTCGTCGATGAGGTCGATGCGTTGCACGCCATCGATGGACGGCAGTTGCTGCAGATTATCCTTGAAGGTCGTGCTTGGTTCAATCATCGTCCGCATTTCTCGAATTCCTGAGCTAATTGCGGACCGGCGTGTAACACCTTCTTCAAATGTCAGCCACCAGGGGGGCGAAGATCGGTGTCTCACGGCTGCCTTGGGCGTGTAGGGTACGGTGCTCACGGCATGTTCTGTTTGAACCGATCAGGCTCAGTTCCTGCGGCTTAATCCCGAGATTCCATCCCTTTTGATGGAATGCTCAGAGGCTGCCATGGGCACGGCAGATCTCCTATACGGGCCTCCCGCGCAGCAAGCCATGAGGTCAAACATTAGAAGTTTGGCCAATCGGCTTTTACCGGCTATTGCGCAATGCATCTACCAGCAGCGAGAAGGCGGCGGAAGGCTGGCGGTGGCTCGGATAGTACAGATGATAGCCTGCGAAAGGCGGGCACCAATCTTCCAATACCCGCTCCAGGCGGCCTTCAGCGATATGCGCCTCGACATGGTCGGTCATCACGCACGCAAGCCCCATGCCGGATAGCGTGGCGCGCATGATCAGCCCGGTATTGTTGAAAGCCAACTGCCCCTCCACGCGCACGCGCAACTCGCGCTCCTTTTTTTCAAACTCCCAGGCATAAAGCCCACCTGCTGTGGGCAGGCGCATATTGATGCAGCGATGATGAGCAAGATCCTGCGGTGTGCGAGGCTTGCCATAACGCGCGAAATACGCCGGCGCGCCGACTACGGCCATGCGCAAATCCGGCCCAATGCGCACGGCCACCATGTCCTTGGCGATGGACTCGCCCAGCCGTACGCCGGCATCGAACCGCTCGGCGACGATGTCGGTGAAGCCGGAACTGACGTCCAGTTCCACATGCAGATCCGGGTATTCAGGCAGCAAACGCTCCAGCACCGGCCATAGTACGGTGTGCGCCGCATGCTCGGAGGTGGTGATGCGGATGGTGCCAGCCGGTTTCTCGCGCAGGGTGCTGAGCGCGTTCAGTTCCCGGCCGATGTTCTCCAGCGCCGGCGCCAGGGTTTTCAGCAGCCGCTCACCGGCTTCGGTGGCGGCCACGCGGCGGGTGGTCCGGGTGAGCAGGCGGATGCCCAGCCGTGTCTCCAGCCGGCGGATGGTGTGGCTCAACGCCGATTGCGATGTGCCGAGCTTAGCCGCGGCCCGGGTAAAGTTCTGTTCCTCGGCGACGGTGAGGAACGCGTTGAGATCAACCAGATCCTCCCGCTGCATTCATGAACCTCCGATATGGCTTCAAGCTGATTAGCCTATCTAATCCCTCTCCTCCGCCCATGCCATAGTCCACGCTTTGAGCTTCCAGGGAGTTGGACCATGGACATCATCAAGGCGGGCACCGTTCCCTCGCGCCCCGGCCCGGCCGATTATTTCACGGGCACGGTGCGTATCGATGCGCCGTTTGCGGGCACCGGCGGCGCGCGGGTCAGCGGCGCCACCGTCACCTTCGAGCCGGGGGCGCGTACCGCCTGGCACACCCATCCGCTGGGGCAGACGCTGCTTGTCACCGCCGGGCTGGGGCGTTTGCAGAAAGAGGGGGAACCCATGCAGGAGATCCGCCCTGGCGATATCGTCTGGATCAAACCGGGCGAAAAACACTGGCACGGCGCCGCCCCGCATTGCGCGATGACGCATGTCGCCATCGCCGAAATGCTCGATGGTTCTGTCGTCACCTGGATGGAACAGGTGACGGACGAGCAATACGGCGAGGACAAGCGATGACCAAAGAGCAAAGCCCCGCCCAGCAAGCCTATGGCGACATCGCGCCGATTCTCGCCGACCTCAGCGACCGTGTTCTGTTCGGCGAGGTCTGGGAGCGGCCCGGCCTCTCCAAGCGGGATCGCAGTCTGATCACGGTCGCGAGTCTTGTGGCGCTCTACCGCACCAATGAATTGCCGGGGCATGTCAAACGCGCGCTCGCGAATGGCGTCACCCGGGAAGAGCTTGTGGAACTCGTCACCCATCTCGCCTTCTATGGCGGATGGCCGGTGGCGAATTCTGCAATTCCCGTTCTGCGTCAAGCCTTCCAAGACGCCGCTATCTGACAAGAAAGGACCGATTATGAAGACAGTTGGTTTCGCCTGTACGGCGGTGAACGAGCCCCTCGCACGTTTTACCTTCGACCGTCGCGCTCCCCGCCCCAACGATGTGGTGATGGAGATCCTCTATTGCGGCGTCTGCCATTCGGACCTGCACTGGGCCCGCAATGACTGGGGCTGGACGGTGTTCCCGGCCATTCCGGGGCACGAGATCGTTGGCCGCGTCATCGATGCCGGCCCGGAGGTGACCCGCTACAAGATTGGCGATCATGTCGCGGTCGGCTGTATGGTTGATAGCTGCCAGCATTGCGATCAGTGCAAAAAGGGCGAGGAGCAGCTCTGCCGGGATGGCAATACCGGCACTTATGGCGGTTTCGACCGTTTTACCAAGGAGCACACGCTCGGCGGCTATTCCAAGCATCTGGTGGTACGGGAGGAGTTCGCGCTGCGCGTGCCGGATGGGCTGGATCTCGCCAAGGCCGCGCCGCTGCTCTGTGCGGGCATCACCACCTATTCGCCTTTGCGCACCTGGAATGTCGGCCCCGGTAGCCGGGTTGGCGTGATCGGCCTGGGCGGGCTCGGCCATATGGCGGTGAAGCTGGCCGCGGGCATGGGGGCTGACGTAACCGTGCTGAGCCGCACGAAGGACAAGGAGGCTGACGCCTTGGCTCTGGGGGCGGACCGCCTGCTGGCCTCCACCGATGCTGACGCGATGGCCAAAGCCGCCAACAGCCTCGACCTCATCATCGACACCGTGCCGGTCAAGCACGACCTCAACCCCTACATGCCGCTGTTGGACGTGGACGGCACGCTGGTGATCGTTGGGCAGATCGGCCCGGTTGCCGAGCCGAGCACGGTGCCGCTGGTTCTGGGCCGCCGCCGCATTGCCGGCTCGCCCATCGGCGGTATCCGCGAGACGCAGGAGATGCTCGATTTCTGCGCCAAGAAGAACATCCTGCCGGATGTTGAGATGATCCGTATGGATGAGATCAACCACGCCTTCGAGCGGCTGGAGCGGGCCGATGTGCGCTACCGCTTCGTTATCGACATGGCCTCGCTGGAGGGGTAACGATCTGGGTCATCGGTGCCGGCTGGATGGCCGGCGCCGATGGGCGTGTTTTGGCCGGGGCAGGGGGCGTCAATACTCCTGCGCCGTGGGACGGAAGAGAACCTCGTTTATATCCACTTCCTCCGGCTGGCCGATGGCGAAGGCCGCAACGCGGGCGAAGCTCTCCGCCGGAATGGCGACGGATTTGTAGAACGCCATGACCCCCGCCGCGACATCCTGTTCCGTGATGCTGCCGGGCAGCTCGGACTCCACCGCCCCGGGCGAGATGATGGTGGTACGGATGTTATAGGGCTTCACCTCCTGGCGCAGCCCTTCCGTGAGCATGCGCACCGCCGCCTTGGTGGCGGCATAGACAGTGCTGCCCGGCCGCACCTTATGCCCCGCCACCGAGGAGACATTGATGATATGCCCCGATTTTTGCGCCTGCATATGCGGCAGGGCGGCGGCGATGCCGTAGAGCACGCCCTTGAAATTGACGTCGACCATCCGCTCCCAGTCGGTGATTTTCAGGCGCTCGAGCGGTGAGTGTGGCATGATGCCCGCATTGTTCAGCAGCACGTCGATACGCCCATGGCGCTGCACGGCATGGTCCACCAGCGCCTTTACCTGTGCGGCGTCGGTAACATCGGTCCTGAGGCAGGAGACGCGCTCCTGCCCCAACTCCCAGGCCAGAGCCTCCAGCCGCTCCAGCCGCCGCGCCCCCAGCACCAGCTTGGCGCCAAGCCCCACCAGATGCCGCGCCGTCGCTTCACCAAGGCCGGAACTGGCCCCGGTGATGACGATGACTTTGCCCGCAATGTTGTCGCTCATGTTCACCGCCCGGTGGTGGCTAGCAGGGCGGCGGGATAGCGCTCGCCCTGGATATGGATTTTCGCCGCTGCGGCCTGGATGTCGGCAAGATCGGCGGCGGTGGGAACCAGCATCGCGGCGGCCAGGTTTTCTTCCAGCCGGTGCAGTTTGGTAGTGCCGGGGATCGGCACGATCCATGGCTTTTGCGCCAGCAGCCAAGCCAGCGCCACCTGGGCGGGCGTGGCGCCATGGCGTGCGCCGATGCTCTTGAGTAGCTCCACCAACGCCTGGTTCGCCGCCATGGCCTCGGGCGTAAAGCGCGGCAGGTTGCGGCGGAAGTCGTTCTCGTTGAGCTGCGTCTCCGTGCTCATCGCGCCGGTGAGAAACCCCTTGCCTAGCGGGCTATAGGGCACAAGGCCGATGCCCAGCTCCTCGCAAACCTCCAGAATGCCGTTGGTCTCCGGCCCGCGGGTCCAGAGCGAGTATTCGTTCTGCAGGGCGCTGACCTTCTGCACGGCATGGGCGCGGCGGACTGTCGCGGCACCCGGCTCGGAAAGCCCGAAATGCTTCACCTTACCCTGGGCGATCAGCTCCTTCACCGCACCCGCGACGTCCTCGATGGGCACGTCCGGGTCCACGCGGTGTTGGTAGAACAGATCGATGCGGTCGGTGCGCAGGCGCTTGAGCGAGGCCTCGCACACGGCGCGGATCTGCTCGGGACGGCTGTTCATGCCCGCCATTTTGCCATCCACGATGTTGAAGCCGAATTTGGTGGCGATCACCACCTCGTCACGCACGGCTTCCAGCGCTTCGCCGACAAGCTCCTCGTTGGTATAGGGGCCGTAGACCTCGGCGGTATCGAAGAAGGTGACGCCGCGATCATGCGCTGCGCGGATCAGCGCCACAGCTTCAGAGCGCGGCAGCGCCGTGCCGTAGCCGAAGTTCAGCCCCATGCAGCCAAACCCCAGCGCCGAGACGATTAGGCCGCTTTGGCCAAGCTCGCGTTTGTTCATGATATGTCGCCTTTCATGGGCGCTCCCGCGCCCGCCTGCATATGCCAGATGATATGCGTAGAATAATGATCCGTTGATCGT
>DAIDJU010000183.1 GCA_027451225.1 Acidocella sp.
TGCTGGCCCTGCCGGTGCTGGCCTGGCTGGGGTCTCTGGCCGCTCCCTTCGCGGGGCCGGCGCAGATCAACGACGTGTTCAACCTGCCGCCCGCGCTGATGTTCGCCCTGCCTGGGCTGCCGATTATCGCCGCCGCCATCGGCTGGGGCACTGCCCAGCTCACCGTGCGCGGCTGGCTGCGGAGCCTGCCCTGATGGCCCGCCGCCCCTTACGCCGCCGCCGCACCTCGCCGCTGCGCTGGCTGCTGCGGGCGGTGCTGGGCATTGCCGGGCTATGGCTGGCGGGGTTCGCCCTCTTTCTTGTCTCGGTATTCACCGCAGCCCCTCCCAACCCGCTCCCGCCCGCCGATGGCATCGTGGCGCTGACCGGCGGGGATAACCGGATCGGCGCGGCGCTTGGCCTGCTCACCGAGCATCAGGCGCCGCTGCTGCTCATCTCGGGCGCCGGTCGCGGCACTTACCTGGGCGATTTCACCGCCGACGACGCCGCCGCCATCACCCGCTATGCCAGCGCCATCACGCTCGGCCACATGGCGGACACCACCCACGGCAACGCGCTGGAAGCCGCCGCCTGGGTGCATGCGCACAACATGCGCTCGCTGATCATCGTGACCGCCGATTACCACATGCCCCGCGCCATGCAGGAGATGCGCCAGGCACTGCCCGATGTGACGCTGATCCCCGATCCCGTTCGCCCGCCCGCCATGCGCAAGATGATCAATCTGGCCACGCTGCGCTTGCTTGCGGGCGAGTACACGAAGTACCTGACCGTGCGCGTCGGGCTCGGCAGGTTCGCCGCCGGACTGCTCAACACGGAATCCTGATACCAAAGACATGCGCTTTCTCCGCCACGCCGCCTTCCAGACCGTCATGATCGCCAGCGGCACCGTGCTCAGCATCTGGGCTGCCTGCTTCGCCCAGTTCCGCACCGACGGCATCGTACGCACCGCCCAGCTCTGGGCGAAGATTTGCCTGTGGGCGCTGCGCGTGTTTTGCGGCGTCACCGTAAAGGCCGAGGGGCTGGAGAACCTGCCCAAGGGCGGGGCGATCATCGCCGCACAGCACCAATCGGCGCTGGATATCCTGATCTGGCTGACCCTGGTGCCCCGCCCGGCCTTCGCCTTCAAGCGCGAATTGCGGCGCATCCCCATCTTCGGCTGGCTGCTGGAACCGGCCGGGATGATCCCGGTGAATCGCGGGGGCGGCCGGGCCGCTTTGCGCGAGATGGTGACGGGGGCCAAACACGCCGTCGAGGCCGGGCATCAGGTCATCATCTTCCCCGAGGGCACACGCATCGCCCATGGCGTGCGCGCCGAACTGCGCCACGGCATCGTAGCCGTGGCGCAGACCGTGCCCGCCCCGCTACTCCCCGCCGCCACCGATTCCGGCAAATGCTGGGGCCGCAACGCCTTCAGCAAAACCGCCGGGACCGTGCATATCTGGCTCCGCCCCGCCTTGCCGCGCGGGCTGAAGCGCGAGGCGCTGCTGCACGAGCTGGAGACGATTTACTACGGGGCTTAAGCAACCGTCTCGGCCAGAAAGAACACGCCGGCGAGCAAGGCGGCGTCGATCCCCAGGGCGAAGGCGAGGCCCAGATGGTTCGCCACCAGCCCGATCACCACCGGCCCGGCCAGGAACCCGGCATAGCCCAGCCCCACAACGGCGGGCACGGCGTGGTGGGCGGGCATTTGCGGCACGCGGGCGGCGGCGCTGAACACCAGCGGCGCGATATTGCCCGTCCCCAGCCCCACCAGCCCGAACCCGATCACCCCCGCCCAGCCGGAGGGGATGAAAATCGCCAAGGCAAAGCCCAGCACGGCGACGGCGCTGCTGAAGCGCATCACCCAAGGCTGGCCGAGCCTAGCCGCCACGGCATCGCCCGAGAGCCGCGCCGCCGTCATCGCCACGGCGAAGGCGGCGTAGCCCAGAGTGGCGGTGTCCAACGGCATGTTGCGCGAGAAGCGCAGGAAGATGGTGCTCCAATCCGTCGCCACGCCCTCGGTCATGAAGCAGGTGAAGCAGCTAAGCCCCAGCAGCACCGTGGCCCGGTTGGGCAGGGCGAAGCGCGGGCCGTCGGCGGGCGGGTCCTCCCGCTTGCCGGCGAGGCGCGGGGCTTGCGAGAGGATCAGCAGGATCGTGGCCGCGGCCAGCACGGCGCAACCCGCATTGCTTACGCCAAAGCGCAGCAGCAGGCTGCTCGCCAGCGCCACCACCAACGTGCCGAGGCTGTAACAGGCATGAAAGCCCGACATTTGCAGCTTGCCGCTCAAGCGCTCCACCACCGCGCCCTGGGCATTGAGCGAGATATCCAGCACCCCGAACATGGCGCCGTAGAGAAAGAGCAATCCTGTGAACAGCACCGGCGAGGGCGCGACGGTTAACTCCGGCAGCAGCAGCCCCACGGCCAACCCCGCCGCCGCCAGCACCGCCCGGCTGCCCCAGCGCGCCAGGGCCATTCCGGCCAGGGGAATAACCAGCACCCCGCCCAGCCCACCGGCAAAGAGGATCAGCCCAAGCGTGCCGTCATCCAGCCCGAAGCGGATTTTGGTGAAGGGAATGGTAATGGCCCAGACGGAGATGCCAACCCCGGCCAGACCAAAGAACAGGCGCATCGTCCACGATCTATTCCCCATAATCTCCCGGCTAACCGCGGGGGTACAGGGCGTCAACCCAAGGTTCAGATGGTCGCCTTGAGCTTCTTCGCCTCCAACCCCTGCCAGACGATGAGCACCGGCACGGCGACGACGAAGTCCCGCGCGCGGCGCAGCAAGGAGAGGGACAGCGCGACATCCGGCGGCACGCCGAAGATGCCGCCGAGCGCGGTATAGGCGGCCTCCTGAATACCAGCGCGGCCGGGGATGAAGAAGGCCAGCGCCATGATCGCATGCAGCATGGCTTCCACACACACGGCATCGGCAAAGGAGAGATCCACGCCCAGCGCATGGAAGCCGATGAAGGAGGCGGTGGCGGTGCCGAACCAGCAGAACAGGTGGAACAGCGCCGAGAGGGCCAAACGGTCCCGCTCGCCATAGATAATGTCCAGCGCCTGTTGCAGCCGGTCGATATTGGCGGCCGCACCCTCGCCCGTGGTGCCGGCGATGCGCAGCGCCAAGGCGCGGAAGATCTTCGCCCCCGAGCCGCGCTGCGCCAGAATCAGCCCCACACCGGCGATCACCGCCACGCAAAGCCCGATGGCCACGGGCATCAGCAGCTCCGAGCCCGGGGCCTTATGCGCCAGCAGCGACAGCCCGATGCCGATGAACACGAGCTGGGCCAGGAATTCGGTGGTGACATCGCCCAGTGTGGAGGCGATGGCGTCGGCGGTGGAAACCCCGCCCATGGTGATGACCCGCGCCCCCAGCACGAACCCGCCAACCTGCGAGAAGGGCAGGAACTCGCCCGTGGCGTCGCGCACCGCGCGGCCCCAGGTGCAGAGCCAGTAGCTGCCCATCTGGCGCGGCGGCAGCAGCGTGCGCCAGCACAACCCCAACCCGGCCAGAATGCCAAGCTGGGCCAGGACGTAAGCGCCGAAACCAGCGAGGCTCACCGAGGTGAGAACCCGCAACACATCCGCCGCCCCGAAATAGATAATGAGGGCGGTGATGACCACGACACCCGCGAGCGCAAAGCCCGCGGGCAGGAGTTTCAGCTTTTGGCTCAAGATATTGCTACTTCTTCGGCCTGATGAAGAGGCGCGCAAGACGCGCCAGGGTTGGAGCGATGACCGGACGCTTCAGGCGCGGGTCGTAGCCTGCCATGCGCCGGTCGTTCTCCACCAAGCATATATCAATCAGCTTGGCAGGGTCCATCTCGCCAACGATGGACTCGGAGCCATTCACCGTGAAATTTGCGTCAGCGCCCTCCAGCCCATCCACATCCTTGGCGAGGCCAATGCGCTCCCACAGCAGATAGGCGTACACCGTCGCCACTTTCAGCTCGAAGAACGGGCGCTTCCACCACGCCATCCTGGCGCGCTTCCAGGCGATGAAATTGGTGAAGAAGATGATGTGCCGCGCCTCCTCCTGCACCACCGGCTCGAAAGTCTCGACCAGCGCCTCGGGGAAATAGCCGGACTGGCGGGCCATTTCGAACAAGCCGAAAGCGAAGAAGCTATCGAGGCATTCGGAATAGCCCGTAACCAGAAAGCCCCATTCGGCGTCGTTCGGCAGGGCGTAGTCCTCGTCAGGTTTCACCACAATGTCATACGCGGCGACGAGGCGGGAGAGCACATCCCGGTGGCGGCGCTCCTCGCCCGCCATATGCACCAGCGCGTCGCGCAGCGGCTTCTCCTTCACCGTATGGGAGTAGAACTCGATGCGCGCACCCGCCTTGTTCTCGGTCTGTACCGCGATGTCCCA
Organism: Acidocella sp.; assembly: GCA_027451225.1. Classification (GTDB taxonomy): domain Bacteria; phylum Pseudomonadota; class Alphaproteobacteria; order Acetobacterales; family Acetobacteraceae; genus Acidocella. The sequence goes on from DAIDJU010000183.1 coordinate 4,358, forward strand.
GATCGGCAGGGCGGTGATGCGCTTGAGCGCGTCCGGCTCCAAAGGCGGCCAGTCCAGCACGGCGGGTTTGTAGGGGTTGTAGGTCGCCGCCATCAGCTCGGTGAACATCTCAAAATGTTCCTGGCTGCCGGGCCGGGCCGGGCCGGGCTTGGGGAACGCCCAATGCCGGGCGTTGTAATCGGCGGTTGCTACGGCGGTATCGTCCATCATAAACCTCATGGTTGCGCCAAAAGCGTCAATGCGTTCTACAGGCCCCAGACCGGCGCTGATATTACGGGGCGAGGCGGCGGCGTTGCAAACCTGAGGGGGCTAGGATTTTGGCGCGAGGCGATCTGGTGCTGGTCACGGGGGCGACCGGCTTTGTCGGCGCGGCGGTGGCGCGGACGTTGCAGCAGGCGGGATTTACCGTGCGGGTGACCGCGCGGGCAGGCTCCGACCTTAAGAATCTCAAGGATCTGACCGCCGAGACCGTGGCGCTGGACCTCAACGACCCGTCGGGCTTTCCCGCCGCGCTGGCAGGTTGCCGCTATTTGTTCCATGTCGCCGCCGATTACCGGCTCTGGGTTCCGGACGTGGCGGCCATGCGTAAAGTGAATATCGACGGCAGCGTGGCCCTGCTGCGCGCGGCGGAGGCCGCCGGGGTGGAACGCAGCGTGTACACCAGCTCCGTGGCGGCGCTGGGCCTGACCGCGGATGGCAGCCCGGCGGATGAGCGCACGCCCGTGAAACCCGCGCATCACGTGGGCGCCTACAAGCAGAGCAAATACGACGCCGAGGCCGCCGTGCGCGCCCTGGCGGCGGCGGGGCAGGACATCGTCATCGTCAACCCCTCCACCCCCGTGGGCCCGCGCGATGTGAAGCCGACTCCGACCGGGCAGATGATTCTGGACGCCGCGCGCGGTAAAATGCCCGCCTATGTGGATACCGGCCTGAACGTGGTGCATGTGGACGATGTGGCGGCGGGCCATCTGCTGGCGCTGGAGCGGGGCCTCCGGGGCGAGGCTTATATATTAGGTGGCGAGGATCTGATGCTGGGCGAGCTGTTCGCCATGATCGCGCGTATGACCGGGCGGCCCGCGCCGAGCCTGCGCCTGCCCATCGCGCCGCTGATGCCGCTGGCCTGGGTGATGGAGCGCATCGCCGAGATCACCGGCAAGACGCCGCTGATGACCCCGGACATCCTGAAAATGGCCCGCAAGAAGATGTTTTTCTCCGCCGCCAAGGCCAAGGCCGAGCTGGGCTACGCCCCCCGCCCGGCCGAAGCCGCCGTGGCCGATGCGCTTGCCTGGTTCCGAGCTGAAGGATTGCTCGCATGATCGTCTTTCTCGCCTTTCTCATCTGGCTGTATCTGTTCTTCCTGCACGGGCGGTTCTGGGAATCGGCCCCCGAGCTGAGGCCCGCCACGCCGCTCGGGCACCCGGATGTGGACATCATCGTGCCCGCGCGCGACGAGGCGGAGACCATCGGGCCGGTCATCGCCTCGCTGGTGAACCAGGATTATGCCGGCAAGTTCCGCGTCATCCTGGTGGACGACAACTCCACCGACGGCACGGCCGAGACAGCGGGCACGCATGAGCGTCTGACCATCCTCACCGGCAAACCCAAGGAGATCGGTTGGTCGGGCAAACTCTGGGCGCTCTCCCAGGGCATTAAGGCCAGCACCGCCCCGGTGCTGATGTTCTCGGACGCCGACATCACCCACGACCCGCGCCATCTGGCCACGCTGGTCTCCCGGCTGGAAACGCCCAAGACCGACATGGTCTCCGAGATGGTGAAGCTGAACTGCACCTCCTGGCCGGAGCGTTTCCTGATCCCGGCCTTCGTGTATTTCTTCCAGATGCTCTACCCCTTCGCCTTGGCGAACGACCCGTCCTCCCGCGTGGCGGCGGGGGCTGGCGGCACGGTGCTGATCCGGCGCGAGGCGCTGGAGCGCATCGGCGGCATCGAGAAGATCCGCGGCGCGCTGATCGACGATTGTTCCCTGGCCCGCGAGGTGAAGAAGAGCGGGCCGATCTATATCGGCCATTCCGGCCTCGCCACCTCCATCCGCCCCTATCCGCATGTGCGCGATATCTGGAACATGATCACCCGCACCGCCTTCACCCAGCTGCATTACTCGGCGCTGTGGCTGGCGGGCACCATCATCGGCCTGACGCTGGTCTGGCTGGTGGCGCCTTGGGCCATATTGTTCTCCGGCTTCGGCTGGAAGTTCTTCCTTGGCCTCGCCACGTTCGGGCTGGCGTGCCTGAGCTACCTGCCCACGCTGCAACGCTATAAGCAGCCTTATTACTTCGCCCTTGCGCTGCCGGGCATCGCGCTGTTCTACATGGCCGCGACCATCGCCTCCGCCGTGAACCACTGGCGCGGCAGCGGAGCGCAGTGGAAGAGCCGCGCCTATGGAGGGGAGTCCAAGTGATCGCCAACGACAACGCCAAGCCCCAGACGCCCCCTAAGGACGCCGCCGGGGTGGAAGCCTGGTCCGGCAAGGATAAGGGGGATGAGAACTTCCCCGTCGGCTCGCTGCTCATCGCCAAGGAGCTGCGCCCGCATATCCACGCCTACTACAATTTCGCCCGCAATGCGGACGACATTTCGGACAGCTCCACCCTGACCGCCGAGGAGAAGATCGCCCGGCTGGACGCGATGGAAGCCGTGCTGACCGGCGCGCAGACCGAAGGCAGCCCGAGCGCCACAATCCTGCGCGCCAGCCTGGCGGCGACGGGGGTGGACCCGATCCATGCCCGCGAGCTGCTGATCGCCTTCCGCCAGGACGCGACCAAGACCCGCTACGCCAGTTGGGACGAACTGCTCGACTATTGCCGCTTCTCCGCGATGCCGGTCGGGCGGCACGTGCTCGACCTGCACGGCGAGAGCCGCGACCCCTGGCCGGCCTCGGACGCGCTCTGCGCCGCGCTGCAGGTGGTCAACCACCTGCAGGACTGCGCCAGGGACCTGGCGACGCTGGATCGCTGTTACCTGCCGCTCGACCGGCTCGCCGCCCATGGCGCGACGATCGACGATGTCCGCGCTCCGGCCACCTCCAAGGCGCTGCGCGCCGTGTTCGACGCGGTGCTCGACGCCGTGGACGGGCTCAACGCGCTCGCGCCCGGCCTGCCGCGCCAGACCAGGAGCCGGCGGCTGCGGCTGGAGACGGGCGTGATCGTGGCGCTCTGCCGGCGGCTCGCGGCCCGGCTGCGGCGGCAGGATCCGCTCGCCAGCCGCGTGAAGCTGACGCGCCTCGATATCGCCGCCAGCCTGATCGAAGGCACCACCTGGCTCCTCGCGGGACCGCGGTGAGCGCCGCGCTGGATGCCGACCCGGCCGACCTCGCCGCGGTGGAGGCGCTGGTGCGCGC
>DAIDJU010000184.1 GCA_027451225.1 Acidocella sp.
GGGCACGGCCACGGCAACCGCCACATCGGAGCGCTTATGGTAGAGGATCGAATCCACCGCCCAGGTGGCGTTCGCGGTCGGCACGCGCTGCAGGGCCATCGCCCAGGCCTTGATGACGAAGTCGTTGACCGAGAGCTTGTAGGCCGGCTTGCCGTCCTTGAGCGGCGCGGCGGCATTGATCTTCTCGCGCGCCTCCATCAGCGCATCGATCCGGCAGTCGAGCGTCAGGTAGAAATGCGGGACGGTCTGCTTGGACTCCGTCAGGCGCTTGGCGATGACCTTGCGCATCGTGCTGTTCGGAAGCTTGGTGTGCGGCGCGGTGATGACCGGCGCGGGCGCGGCGGGCTTGGGTGCCGTTGGCGCGGGCGCGGCGGCAACCGGGGCAGGGGCCGCCACGGCCACGGGAGCCGGGGCATGCGCCGGAGCGCCTTCCAAATCCGCCTTCACGATCCGCCCGCCAGGGCCGGTGCCCTTCACGCTGGCCAGATCAATGCCCGCCTGCTTGGCGATGCGCTTGGCCAGCGGCGAGGCGAACACGCGCTCGCCATGCGCCACCGCCACGGGGGCGGCGGCCGGAGCCGAAGCAGCCGCCGCGGGAGCTGGAGCCGCAGCGGCAACCGGCGCGGGTGCAGCGGCGGCGGGCGCGTCCAGGGCCTCGCCCTTGGTGGCGGTGAGGATGGCGATCACGGCATTCACGGCGACACCCTCGGTGCCATCCGGCACCACGATTTTGGCGAGGAAGCCCTCATCCACGGCTTCCACTTCCATGGTCGCCTTGTCGGTCTCGATCTCGGCCAGCACGTCGCCGGATTTCACCTCGTCGCCCTCATGCTTCAGCCACTTGGCGAGTTTCCCCTCCGTCATGGTCGGCGACAGAGCGGGCATCAGAATGTTAATGGCCATTTGCGCCTCCCTTGCTCAGAACAGTTTCTTTGCCGCGTCCACAACCCAGTTGGGCTGCGGCAGGGCCAGTTTTTCCAGGTTCGCGGCATAAGGCATCGGCACGTCGACACCTGCCACCCGCACCGGCGGGGCGTCCAGCCAGTCGAAGCAATGCTCCACCACGGTGGCGATGATCTCGGAGCCAATGCCCGCGAACGGCCAGCCCTCTTCCACGCTCACCACGCGGCTGGTCTTCTTCACGCTCGCCGCGATGGTCTCGATATCCAACGGCCGGATGGTGCGCAGGTTGATCACCTCGGCGGAAATCCCCTGCTCGGCCAGCGCCTCGGCGGCCTTCAGCGCGGTATCCACCATGATCGAGAAGGCGATGATGGTCACATCCGTGCCCGCGCGCTCCACCTTGGCCTTGCCCAGCGGCAGGATGAAATCATCGTCGGTCGGGCACTCAAAGCTGTGGCCGTACAGGATCTCGTTTTCCAGGAAGATCACTGGGTTCGGGTCGCGGATGGCCGCGCGCATCAGGCCCTTGGCATCGGCGGCGGACCAGGGGGCCACAACCTTCAGGCCGGGGCAATGCGCGTACCAGCTGGCATAGCACTGGCTGTGCTGCGCGCCCACGCGGGCGGCGGCGCCGTTCGGGCCGCGGAACACGATCTGCGCGCCCATCTGCCCGCCGGACATATACAGCGTCTTGGCGGCGGAGTTGATGATCTGGTCGATCGCCTGCATGGCGAAGTTGAAGGTCATGAACTCGACGATCGGCTTCAGCCCGTTCATCGCC
>DAIDJU010000185.1 GCA_027451225.1 Acidocella sp.
CGGTGAGCTTGGCGGCCAGATCGTCGTCATTGGCGAAGAGCCCGGCATATTCATGCCCCAGGCCGACGATGATCGCCCCGGTGAGGGTGGCGAGATCGACCATCAGCTTCGGCTCGAAGCGGGACTGGGCGTAGTACAGCACGTCCGCCAGCACGAGGCGGCCTTCGGCGTCGGTGTTCAGAATTTCGATGGTCTGGCCGGAATAGCTCTTCACCACGTCGCCCGGGCGGGTGGCGCTGCCCGAAGGCATGTTCTCCACCAGCCCGACGAGCCCGACCGCATCCACCTTGGCCTTGCGCCCGGCGAGTGCCGCCATCAGCCCGACCACGGTGCCGGCCCCGGCCATGTCCCACTTCATGTCCTCCATCCCGGCAGCGGGTTTGATCGAGATGCCCCCGGTATCGAAGGTCACGCCCTTGCCGACGAAGACCAGCGGGTCTTTCGGCTTCTTCTGCTTCTTGCCGTCCTCATGGCCGGAGGCGCCGAGCCATTGCAGCACCACCATGCGGGCGGGGCGGGCGCTGCCCTGGGCCACGGCCAGCAGCGAGCCGAAGCCGAGCTTCTTGAGGTCGTCCTCGTCGAACACCTCGACCTTCAGGCCGAGCTTCTTCAACTCCTCGGCGCGCTCGGCAAATTCCGCCGGGTAGAGCGTGTTGGCGGGTTCGGTCACCAGATCGCGCGTCAGCTCCACGCCATCGGCCAGGGCGTCCAGCCGCTTATAGGCGGCTTCGGCCTTGCGCGGCTCGGGCGTGAGGATGGTGAGGTGGCGCAGCTTCTGCTTCTCGTCGTCCTTCTGGGTGGTGCGGTATTTGTCGAACCGGTAGGCGCGCAGCCGGGCCCCGAAGCCGATGGCCGCGGCCTGCTCAGGCGTGGCGGTCTCGGCCAGCACGGTCACGTCGGCCTCGCGCGTTAGCGCCGTGGCAATGGCCCCGCCCAGAGCTTCAGCACCCTGCGGCGCATCCGCCTTGCCGGCGCCCAGCACCAGCACGCGCTTATAGCCCTTCGGCGCGAGCAGATTGGCCTGGCTGCCCTTTTTGCCCTTGAACTCAGCGGCCTCCAGCGCGCGGGTCAGCCCGCCATCAAGTGCCTTGTCCAGCGCCGCGGCGTGCCCGGCGAGGGCCGCGCCCTCGGCCACGGGCAGCACCAGTACGCCCGATTTCGGCAGCTCGGGCTTGGCGAAAGAGATTTCCAGCATTGCGTGTCCCTTTGTCATTTTCTGGTCATAACCATAACAAACCGGCGCGGCTTGGCCAGAGCGTGAGGCGGGACTACAGGTGAGCCATGCGTGAACTGTTGGAACTGGCGGTGAAGCTGGTGGAAGAGGCGGCTGCCGTGATCACGGCGGTGCGGGCGGCGGGCTTTGCCGTGGACGCCAAGGCGGATGCGACGCCGGTAACGGTGGCGGATACCCGCGCGGAGGCGCTGATTGTGGCCGGGTTGCGGGCCGCAGCCCCCGAGATTCCCGTGATCGCCGAGGAGGAGGTGGCCGCCGGGCGGATCACCGCGCCGAGTGCCCGCTACTGGCTGGTGGACCCGCTGGACGGCACGCGCGAATTCGCCGCCGGGCGGGATGAGTTCGCGGTGAATATCGGGCTGATCGTGGAGGGCGCGCCGGTGCTGGGAGCAGTGGCCTCGCCCGCTTTGGGCGAGGTGCATTTCGGGCGCGTGGGGCAGGGGGCTTGGCGGCGGCGCCATGGCGTGGAGGAGAAGATCTCTGTCCGCCATGCTCCACCCGAGGGGCTGACGGTAATGGCCTCGCGCCATTATGCGGATGACCCGCGTTTGGCTGCGTTTCTCGCCGGGTACAGGATCGCCTCGCTCACCAATATCGGTTCGGCGCTTAAGTTTTTGCGCGTGGCGGAAGGGGAAGCGGATTTCTATCCACGCCTGGGCCGCACCATGGAGTGGGATACCGCCGCCCCGCAGGCCGTGCTGGAAGCGGCCGGCGGCTGCGTGCTGACGCGCGATGGCGCGCCGCTGCGCTACGGCAAGCCGGGCTGGGAGAATCCTGATTTTTTTGCCTGGGGATTGCGATAATTCCGCCCTATTGCCGCCACGCTGTGAGAGGAAGGTTGGCTCTATCATGAAAAAGTTTCTGTTGGCTCCCCTGGCTCTTCTTGGTTTGGCGCTCACCGGCTGCGCGTACGAAGGCGACGGCTATTATGGCGGTGATGGCGGCTATTACGGCGGCGGCGGGTATTACGCGCAGCCCGCTTATGGCGGTGCCTATTATGGCGGTGGCGGCGGTGGCTGGCACGACCATGATGACGACCATGGCGGTGGCGGCTGGCAGGGGCGCGATGGTGACCACGGTGGTGGTGACTGGCAGGGCCGTCAGAACCAAGGCGATGGCGGTTGGCAGGGGCGTCAGCAAGGTGGCGGCTACCAGCAACAAGGCGGTGGCGGCTGGCAAGGACATCAGCAGCAGGGCGGTGGCGGTGGCTACCAGCAGGGCAATGGCGGTTGGCAGGGGCATCAGCAGCAAGGCGGCGGCAACGCTTGGCAGGGCCGCCAGCAGCAGGGTGGCGGCGGGCAACAGCCCCGGGGTGGCGAGCAGCAGAGCCCGCCCGACGGCCAGGGGCACGATAACGGATCGCCCTGGCAGCATAATCAGTAAGGTAAAGCAGACACCGCCCCTCGATCAGGGGCGGTGTTTTAGTATGGTTTAGGCCGCCTTCTGGCGCGCCCCGCGCACGCCTTCGGAGAGCGCCTTCACATCGCGCAGCACGGCGTCCACATTTTCACGTTGCAGTGTCTCGATCAGCGCGGAGGCGACGATTGCGGCGTCGGCATGCTGGGCGACCACCGCAGCCTGTTCCGGCGTGCGCACGCCGAAGCCCACGGCGATGGGCAGGTCCGTGGCGGCGCGGATGCGGGGGATGTCCCGTGCGAGGTCGGCCGCCGAGGCGGTGCGCGTGCCGGTGATGCCGGTGATGCTGACGTAATAGACGAAGCCGGACGACCCCTCGAGCACCAGCGGCAGGCGGGTGTCGGAGGTGGTAGGGGCGACGAGGCGGATTACGTCCAGCCCGTTCTTGCCCGCGTCGGGGAGCAGCAGATCGGCTTCTTCGGTCGGCAGGTCGACGACGATCAGCCCGTCCACGCCCAGGCGCGCGGCGTCGGCGCAGAAGGCTTCCACGCCGTAGGAGAGGATGGGGTTGAGATAGCCCATCAGCACCAGCGGGGTATGGTTGTTGGTGCGGCGGAATTCCTCCACCAGCCCGAGCACGCCGTGCAGGCTGGCGCCGGCCAGCAGCCCGCGCCGCCCGGCGGCCTGGATGGTCGGGCCATCGGCCATGGGGTCGGTGAAGGGCATGCCGATCTCGATGATGTCCGCCCCGTTCTCGGCCATGCCGCTCAGCAGCGTCAGCGAGGTCTCGCGGTTCGGGTCATAAGCCTCGACGAAGGGGATCAGCGCCGCGCGGCCCTGGGCCTTGAGAGCGGCGAAAACGCCCGCGATACGGCTCATAGTTCCACTCCCAGGTGCTTCGCCACAGAGAAGATGTCCTTGTCCCCACGGCCGCAGAGATTCATCAGGATGATCTCGTCCTTGCCCATCTTCGGGGCGATCTTGGTGACATGGGCGAGCGCGTGGCTCGGCTCCAGCGCCGGGATGATGCCCTCGGTACGGGTGCAGAGCTGGAAGGCGGCCAGGGCTTCCTTATCCGTCGCCGCCACGTATTCCACCCGGCCGATATCATGCAGCCAGCTATGTTCCGGCCCGATGCCCGGATAATCCAGCCCGGCGGAGATGGAGTGGGCTTCCAGGATCTGTCCGTCATCGTCCTGCAGCAGATAGGTGCGGTTGCCGTGCAGCACGCCAGGGCGGCCACGGCTGAGTGAAGCCGCGTGCTCGTTGCTATCCAGCCCGTGGCCGGCGGCTTCCACGCCGATGAGGCGCACGGAGGTGTCGTCGAGGAACGGGTGGAACAGGCCGATGGCGTTGGAGCCACCGCCGATCGCCGCAACGGCCACATCCGGCAGGCGGCCTTCGGCCTCCAGCATCTGGGCCTTGGCTTCCTCGCCGATCACACACTGGAAGTCGCGGACCATGGCCGGGTAGGGGTGCGGCCCGGCGGCTGTGCCGATGATGTAGAACGTGTCCTGCACATTGGCGACCCAGTCGCGCATGGCGTCGTTCATGGCGTCCTTCAGCGTGCCGGCACCGGAGCTGACCGGCACGACCTCGGCCCCCAGCAGCTTCATGCGGAACACGTTTGGCTTCTGCCGCTCCACGTCCACGGCGCCCATGTACACGGTGCAGGGCAGGCCGAAGAGCGCGCAGACCGTGGCGGTAGCTACGCCATGCTGGCCCGCGCCGGTCTCGGCGATGATGCGGGTTTTGCCCATGCGCTTGGCCAGTAGGATCTGGCCCAGGCAGTTGTTGATCTTGTGTGCGCCGGTGTGGTTCAGCTCGTCGCGCTTGAAATAGATTTTCGCGCCACCGAGCTCCTTGCTCAGCCGCTCCGCGTGCCACAGCGCGCTCGGCCGCCCCACGTAATGCTTGAGGTAATAGTCAAGCTCGGCCTGGAAGGACGGGTCGGCCTTCGCTGCCTCGTACGCCGCTTCCAGTTCCAGGATCAGCGGCATCAGCGTCTCGGCAACGAAGCGCCCGCCGAATTCGCCGAACCGCCCGCGCCCATCCGGGCCATTACGCAATGTGTTGGGGAGTACCGTGGTCATTGTTCGGCTTTAGCTGAACCCCAGGCGGGGATAAAGATCCATACTTGGCGCGCAGGCATGGTAAGGCTTGAGTGAAGCGGGAATTTCTGCTTATATTTAATGAGAATAATTCTTAATTCCGTCGCCAGCCCGGAAGGAGCAGCGCCATGTTCGAACAGGCCGCAATCAAGGAAAGTTATTTCCTTCAGGATATTGAGAGCCAGTACGCGGCGGCGCGGGCTTGTTTGCAGGCGGGGGGCAGCGGGCCGGAGCAGAGCGCGGCCCTGTTGCAGACGCTGTTGGCCGCCGAGATCGCCTGCGTGCTGCGTTACAGCATGATGTCGGTCTCGCGCGAGGGGCTGGAGTCGATTTGGGCCGGAACCGAGTTCCAGGCCCAGGCGGCTGACGAGCGCGCGCATGTGCAGCGCATCGCCGCCCGGATTTTGGCGCTGGGCGGCAAGCCGGACTACGCCCCGGCAGGGCTGCTCTCGCGCCATGTCTCGCCGGATAACGCCGAGGGCGCGCTGGCCAAGCAGCTGGAGGAGAATTTGGTCGCGGAACGCTGTGTCATGCAGCTGTACCGCGAACTGGTCGCGTATTTCGAGGATGCGGACCCGGACTCCGCCGCGCTGCTGCGCGAGATCGCGGAGGACGAGGAAGCCCATGCCAGCGACATGGAAGACCTGCTGGCGACGTATCGCCAGTAAGGCTTCGGCCTGACGTTGCGAACGTTTTGGGGGCGAACACCCGCAACAAAAAAGCCCGGACTTTCGTCCGGGCTTTTTTGTTTGGAAGGGGCTGTTAGCCGCCCTGCGGACGCTCGAAGGCATCCTTGCCGTCGAAGCGCTGCAGCTTCTCGATGTGCATCCAGGTGAACTTGGCGCCGAGGCGCTGCACCAGGTAGCTGATCTCCGGCTGGCCGCTGCTGGTGGAGTCGGTCAGGGAGATCGGGTTCTTGAACATGAAGCGGGCAGCGAAGTGGTCCACCAGGAAGGTGAAGCCGCCCGTGGGGGGATAAACCTGCACGCCGCGGTTGGAGATGCCGTTCAGGGTGAAGGGGCTGTCCTGCGCGATGGCTTCCAGCGTCTTGCCCAGTTCCTCGGCGCCAAGATCGGTCTCCAGGAACACGTCGATACCGACCAGCTCACGGGTGGTGGGCTCGGAGTGGGCGGTCAGCTCGGGCCAGGTCTTCAGCTCGAACTTGTTGTAGGTGCGGGACTTCATCGCCGAGGAGCGGCCCAGATTGGCGATGACCTGGTCGGTGAAGGCGGCGGTGCCGACGCCATGGCCGCGCGGGGCGAGGTCGCCGGTGAGGTTCTTGCCCTCGGCCAGGGTGATGAACAGCGCCTGCTCCACCTTCTCGGCCACGTCGAACGCGGCGATGTGGCGCAGCAGCATGATCGAGGCGGAGAGCAGCGCGGTGGGGTTGGCCAGACCCTTGCCGGCGATATCCGGCGCGGAGCCGTGCACGGCCTCGAACATGGCGGCGTGGTCGCCCAGGTTGGAGGACGGGGCAATGCCCAGGCCGCCGACCAGACCGGCCGCGAGGTCGGAGATGATGTCGCCGTTCATGTTGGAGGTAACGATGACGTCGAACGCCTCAGGCTTGATGACGAGCTGGTGGGCGCAGTTATCGATGATGATGTGGCCGGGCTTGATGTCCGGGAATTCCGGGGCGACCTTCTCGCCCATGCGCTTCATCATGCCCTCGGTGAGCTTCATGATGTTCGCCTTGGTGGCGACGGTCACCTGCTTGCGCTGCTCCGCCTGGGCCAGGCCGTAGGCGGCGCGGATGATGCGCTCGCAGCCCGGGGCGGTCATCAGCTTGAGACACTGGGCGACGGTGGTGGTCTGCATATGCTCGATGCCGGCATACACGTCTTCCACGTTCTCACGCACGATCACCATGTCGATCCCGCGGCCCGAGAACGGGGTGGTGATGCCGGGCAACTCGCGCACCGGGCGGATGTTGGCGTACAGCTCGAAGAACTTACGCATGGTCACGTTGGCGGACTTGCCGCCGTAGCCGATCGGGGTCTCCAGCGGGCTCTTCAGCGCCAGCTTGTTGCGGGAGATGCTGTCCAGCGTCTCGCGCGGCACGCCGGTAATAACGCCTTTCTTGAACGCTTCAGCGCCGGCCTCGGCATATTCCCACTCGATCGGGGCGCCGGCGGCATCCAGGATGCGGATGGTGGCGGCCATCACCTCGGGGCCAATGCCGTCCCCCGGCAAAGCTGTGACTTTGGTCTTCGGGCTCGTTACGGCACTAGCGGTCATGATGTTACATCCTGATTTTGTTGAAGGCGTTGGCGTTATAACCCGCTCGTTCCAGACCTCATATACGGCCTCGGCAGGGCGGGTATTGGTTTTAAGCGCCCCTCGTGGTGTTCAGGGGCCTAGTGCGCATCTCCCCAGTTTTTGCCGATGCCGGTTTCCACCACCAGCGGCACGGAAAGCTCAGCGGCGTTCTGCATGATCTTCCGCGTCAGTGCCGCGGCCGTTTCGGCTTCGGCATCCGGGGCCTCGAACAGCAATTCGTCATGCACCTGCAGGATCAGCCGGGTCTTGAGTCCCGCCTCGCGCAATGCAGCCGGCAGTTTCACCATGGCGCGCTTGATGATGTCCGCGCCGCCGCCCTGTAGCGGGGCGTTGATGGCCTGACGCTCGGCATAGGCGCGCAGGGAAGGGATTTTGTCCTTGATGCGCGGCACCCAGCAGCGCCGCCCGAACGGGGTGAGCACGAAGCCATGCGCGCGCGCCTGCTCCTTCGTCTCATCCATATAGGTGCGGATTTCCGGGTAGCGCTTGAAATAGGCGTCGATATAGGTCCGCGCCTCGCCGGGGGCGATGCCGAGTTGGCGCGCCAGGCCAAAGGCGGAGATGCCGTAGATGATGCCGAAATTGATCGCCTTGGCGCGGCGGCGGGTGATGGCGTCCATGCCCTCCATCGGCAGGCCGAACACTTCTGACGCCGTGCGGGTGTGGATGTCCTCGCCTTTGGCGAAGCTGTCTTTCAGCGCAGGGATGTTCGCCACATGGGCGAGCAGGCGAAGCTCGATCTGCGAGTAATCCGCCGAGATCAGGCTATGGCCGGGGGCGGCGATGAAGGTCTCGCGGATGCGCGCGCCTTCCTGTGTCCTGATGGGGATGTTTTGCAGGTTCGGGTCGGTGGAGGAGAGGCGGCCGGTGGTGGTCGCGGCCATCTGGAAGCTGGTATGCACCCGGCCGGTGGCGGGGTCGATCTGCCCGATCAGCGCATCGGCATAGGTGCTTTTCAGCTTGGCCAGCTGGCGCCAGTCCATCACCCGCTGGGCGATCTCCACGCCCTGTTCGGCCAGGGTTTCCAGCACCGAGGAATCCGTGCCCCAGGCGCCGGTCTTGCCCTTTTTGCCGCCGGGCAGCTTCATCGTCTCGAACAGGATCTCGCCAAGCTGCTTCGGGCTGCCGACATTGAAGTCCTGCCCAGCAAGGCGGTGGATATCCGTTTCGATCTCGGCCATGCGGCCCTCGAACTCGGCGGACATGGCGGTAAGGTCGCCCCGGTCCACCATCACGCCGTATGCTTCCATGTTGGCCAGCACGGGGATGAGGGGTTTTTCGATCAGCTCGTACAGCGCCAGCGATTTGTGGACGCGCAGCATCGGCTTGAGGTTCTGCCAGAGCCGGAGCGAGATGTCGGCGGCTTCGGCGGCGAAGGCGGTGACCTTGTCCAGCGGCGAACTGGCGAAGGCGAGGCGGTTGCGGCCGCTGCCTGTCACCTCGTCCACGCTCTTGGCCGTGTGGTTCAGGTGAACCCGCGCCAGTGTGGCCGCGTCATGCGCGAAATTGCCAGCGTCCTGGGCGTAGGAGACCAGCATCACATCGTCGAGCGGCGCGATGCTCTTCAGCCCGGCGCGGCGCAGAACCTCCAGTCCCTGCTTGGCGTCGTGGAAAATCTTCAGCACGCCGGGGGCGGCAAGAAGGGGGGCGAGCACGGCAATGGCTTCGGCGAGCGGCAGCTGCGGCGCGTCGTCCAGCGCCAGATTATGCGCGAGCGGCAGATAGGCGCTCTGCCCCGGCGCGGCGGCGAGGCCCAGCCCCACCAGATTGCCGTGCAGCCCGGCGGGGGTGTCCGTCTGTACCGAGAGGGCGAGCAGCCCGGTGGCGCGCGCCTGGGCGCAGAGGGCGTCCAGCGCCTCCCGCGTGGCGATGGCGCTGTAGGGGCCGAATTCGGCGCTGCTCACCGGCGGCGGCGCTTCCTCTTCCGGCTCGCCCTCCAGCCCCAGGCGGTGGCGCAGGCTCTTGAAATTGTTCAGGACCAGGAAGTCCCGCAGCACGGCCGGGTCCCAGGGCTTCACGGTGAAGCTTTCCACCGGGGCGGGCAGGGGGGCGTCGTCGCGCAGAATCACGAGCTGGCGGGAAATCCGCGCCTTCTCGGCATGCTCGATCAGCGCGTCGCGCCGCTTGCTCGGCTTCATGGAGGGGGCGGCTGCCAGCACTTGCTCCAGCGTGCCATATTCGTTGATGAGCGCCGCGGCGCCCTTGGGGCCAATGCCCGGCACGCCGGGGACGTTATCCACCGAGTCGCCGATCAGCGCCTGCACCTCGACCACCTTCTCCGGCGGCACCCCGAATTTCGCCTCAACCTCGGCCAGCCCGATGGACACGTTCTTCATCGGGTCCAGCATGGTCACGCCGGGGCGGAGCAGCTGCATCAGGTCTTTATCGGAGGAGACGATCACCGCCTCCCCCCCGGCCTCGGTGGCGGCCTTGGCGTAGGCGGCGATCAAATCGTCGGCCTCCCAATCCGCCAGCTCGATCGCCGGAAGGCCGAAGGCGCGCGTCGCCTCGCGGATCAGCCCGAATTGCGGCACCAGCTCGGGCGGCGGCTCGGGCCGGTGGGCCTTGTAGTTATCGTAGAGCCGGTTGCGGAAGGTATGCCGCCCGGCATCGAACACCACGGCCAGATGCGTGCCGGTATGCTCCTTCAACAGCCTGGCCAGCATGTTGCAGAAGCCGAACACCGCGTTCACATGCACGCCGTCCGGGCGCGTCATGTCCGGCAGGGCGTGAAAGGCCCGGAAGATGAAACCCGAGCCGTCGACGAGGACCAGCCTCAATGGCTGTGGTCCACCGCGCCTTCTTCAAGCACATAGATGCGCGAGCAATACGGGCAGGCGATTTGCTTATCGACGATTCGCAGGTAAACACGCGGGTGGCCGAGCGGGCCGACGCCGCCATCGCAGGAGATCGCAGGGGTTTTCACATGAATGATCTCGGTCGCATTCACCGCTTCTGTCTGCACGCTCATCGCATCCTGCCTTTTCTGGTCAAACTAGGACACACCATAACGGCATTCCGCGCATTGCCCAAGCTGGCCGGAGCCTTGGTCCCGGCCCTGGCGTTGGCGGCCTGCATGCCCATTCCTTTCGGCGTGCCGCAGGGCCAGCCCGGACATCCCATTATTACAAGCGGCTATTTTGCCCTGCCGGACGGTGCGCGCCTGCCCTACCGCCTCTACCCGGCCCAGGGGCAGGTGAAGGCCGTCATTCTCGCATTGCATGGCTACACCGACAGCCGCGACGGCTGGGAAATGCTGGCGGACTATCTCACCCCGCACGGCATCGCCATTTACGCGCCTGACCAGTCGAGCTTCGGGGCCACGAAGAACCGGGGCCACTGGCCCGGCACGCAAACGCTGGTGGACGAGGCGCGGGACGAGGCCGTGCAACTGCGCGCGCAGTATCCGGGCGCGAAGCTGTTCGTGATGGGCGAGAGCATGGGCGGTGGCGTTGGGCTATTGCTGGGGGGCGAGCCTAACCCGCCGCCGGTGGATGGCTATATCCTCACCGCGCCGGCGGTATGGGGCGGCCCGGCGATGAACCCGTTCTACAAGGCCACGCTGCGGGCCACGGCATTCCTGGCTCCGGCCAAGCGGCTCACGGGGCGCGGGGTGCATATCAAGGCCTCGGATAATCAAGCGGCGCTGATCGCCTTTGGCGAGGACCCGCTGACCATCCACGCGCCGCGGGTAGACCAATTGGCCGGTGTCGTGGAGTTGATGGGCGAGGCCCAGTCCGCCTGCGGCAATTTCCGCCAGCACGCACTTATTCTATATGGCGGGCATGACGAGTTGATCCCCAAAGCAGCGATGCGAAGCTGCTGGGAGGCGATCCCCGGCGATGCGCCGGTAACGCTGGCTTATTATCCGCCGGATTATCATCTGATCCCGCGCGATTTGGAGCGGGCCACGCCAAGCGCGGATATTCTGGCCTTCATCGAAGGCCGGGGGCTGCCATCCAGCGCCCCCAGCCAAGCGACGATCTTTCTTAGCTCCCCTTGATCGGGCGCGGTTTGCCCTCGGAGTCGATGGCCACGAAGGTGAACACCGCCTTGGTCACGCGGTATTCCTCTTCCTCGACACGCGCGCGCCGCCAAGCCTCCACCGCGATCTTCATCGAGGTTCGGCCGCTGGAAAGCAGCTCGCAATACACACTCACCTCATCCCCCACCTTCACCGGGCGGAGGAAGCTCATCGCATCCACCGACACGGTGACGCAGCGCCCGCGTGAAACGCGGGAGGCCGTGTTGCCGGCGGCAAGGTCCATCTGGCTCATTAGCCAACCGCCGAAAATGTCACCATTCACGTTGGTGTCGGCGGGCATGGCGATGACGCGCACCATCACCATGCCCTCGGGCGGGCGTTTCTCAACTGTGTCGAGCACGGCTTAGAGGCTCTTCTCGATCCAGGCCTTCAGCACGGATTTCGGCGCGGCGCCCACCTGGGTGGCGGCCGGCTTGCCATCCTTGAAGATAATCAGGGTCGGGATTCCGCGCACGCCGAAGGTGCTCGGCGTCATCGGGTTCTCGTCGATGTTCACCTTCACCACCTCGAGCTTGCCTTCATATTCCTTCGCCAGATCCTCGAGCGAGGGGGCGATGGACCGGCACGGCCCGCACCACTCGGCCCAGAAATCGACCAGCACGGGGGCGCCGGATTTCAGCACATCGGTATCGAAGGTTTCGTCGGTAACGGCTTTAGTCATGATACACCCAGATATTTCTATAATGCCGGTAACATGGCGGCGAACCTGCCTAGGATCAAGAAGGGGCGGCGTGATCCAGCATCGCGGTGGGCACATCCATGGCGGTGGCGGTCTGGGTCCATACCAGCAGGGTATGCACAGGGCGGCCGGGGTAGACCTGAAGCAGGATCGCCCGGTAGGCGGCGAGCTGGCTGATGTATTTGGGCGGGATGCCGCCCGGTTCGGCGGGCGGGGCGCGGTCGGTCTTGTAATCGGCGAGCCAGATGGTGTCGTCCGTTACCGCCAGACGGTCCACGATGCCGCCGATTTCCTTATTCCCCACCACGCCGGCCAGTGGCACCTCGGCGCGCGAGCCGGGGCCGAAGAGCGGGGCGAGGTTGGGGGCTTGCAGAATGGTCAGCACTGCATCGCGCAGTGCCTCGGCCTGTGGGGCCAAGCCGGGCTGGGCGGCCAGATAGGCCAGCGCTGCCTGGGCGCGCGCCGGAGCGGGCAGGTCCGGCAGATGTTGCAGCAGGGCATGCACGGCGAGGCCCTTTTCCATCGCCGCCGCCCTGGCCGCCTGGGCGGCTTCGGGCGCCGGGGCGAGCGGGCTGGTGGCGATGACGCGCTTCGTCTCTTCCTCCGCGCTTCGGCTAGGCACGATGCGCTCGGGCTTGGCGGCCTCCTTGGGCGGTTGCGCCGCCTGCCAGAGCGGCGCGCCGGAGAGCCAGGCGGGCAAGGGGGCGAGGGGTGTCTCGGCATGGGTGGAGATGCGGTCCGGCTTGGCCGACTGCTCGCAATCATGCGCCAGCGCGCCGTTTTCCTCGCGTGTTTCCAGCAGGGCGAAGCCGCGCCGCACCGCCTCGTACCAGCAGGTTTCGGGCGGGGCGTTCTTGCCCGCCGCACCGCAGATCAAGAGCTCGTCCTCGGCGCGGGTGAGGGCGACATAGAGCAGCCGGTTATATTCCTGCCGTGCGGCCTCGCTCACCGCATCGGCGGCATCCGCCACCGCCTCGGACCGCAGATCGCTGCGCGGGCAGAAGACGGGGACCGTTGCGTCCTCCTGCGGCACGTCCAGCCAGAACAGGCGGCGCTCGTTCTTGGGCAGGCTGGTGGTGTCGGGCATGATGACGATGGGGGCCTGCAAGCCCTTGGCGCCATGCACGGTCATCATCCGCACCTCGTCGCCCCCGGCCTCGGCCTCGCGCTTGATGGAGGCACCCGTCTGGCGCAACGCGAAGACGAAAGCCTGGAGCGAGCCGGGCTCGCGCCCGGCGAAGGCCAGCGCCTCGGCGAGGAATTCGTCGATCGGCTCGGCCGCCTCCGGCCCCAGGCGGCGCAGCAGCTTGGCGCGTCCGCCGAGCGGGCCGAGGGCTTCGGCCAGCAATTGGTAAGGGGCGTAGAAATCCGCCTTGGCGCGCAGGGCCTCGAAGAAGAGCTTGGCCTCCTGCCAGTCAGCGCGTTCCGTGGCGCGGGAGTAGAGGATTTGCACCAGCCGTTTCGGCCCACGGTTCAGGGCGAGCTCCATCAGGCTGGCATCGGTCAGCCCGCCCAGCGGCGAGACAAGGAATTGCCCGAAGGCGAGATCGTCATCGGGCAGCAGCAGCGCGTCGCACAGCGCCAACAGGTCGCTCACCGCCTGCTGGCCGGTCAGCACCATGCGGTCCAGCCCCGCCACGGGAATGGCGCGCGCTTTCAGCTCGGCGGTGATGGCGCCGAGGAGATCGTCGCGCCGGCGCACCAGGATCAGGAAATCCCCAGGCCGCGCCAGGCGGTTATGCGAGGGTAGCGGGCGCTTCAGCCGCGCGGCGATCCAGTCCGCGATCTCGCGTGCCAGAACGGCCTTGGCGGAATCAGCGCTTTCGTAATCCTCGGGCAGGCCCCAATCGGGCAGCTCGGCGGCCTCGCGCGGCTGGGTGAGCGGCCAGAGCATCACCCGCCCCGCTTGGCCCGTGCGGCTCACCTCATGGCGCAGGGTTTCGCCAGGGGCGATCACGCCGTCCCGCGCGGGGCCTTCGGCGAAGACGGCGTCGGTGAGCGAGAGCACGGGGGCGGTGGAGCGGAAGGAGACGGAGAGCTGGCCATCGAGCCAGTTCCGCCCCGCGCTCACGGCCTGGGCCTTGAATTTCTTCCTGTAGGTCTCGAAGCTTTTCAGATCTGCGCCCTGGAAGGAGAAGATCGACTGCTTGGCGTCGCCCACCGCGAAGATGCTGCGGAGCGCGTCGCGCGCGCCTTCGCCCGCGAAGAATTCGGCGGCGAGGGTGTTGGCGATCTTCCATTGCTCCGGGGCGGTGTCCTGCACCTCGTCGAGCAGAAGATGCTCGATGCCGCCATCGAGTTTGTAAAGCACCCAGGCGGCGCCGGGGTCGATGAGCAGATCGCCCGTGTGGGTGACGAGATCGGTGTAGCTCAGATGCGAGGCGAGGGTTTTCTCGTTATGGTCCTGCGTGGCGATGGGTAGCAGCAGGGTCAGCAGATGCGCGTTCAGCTCCGCGAGCTTCGCGGTTTTTTGCTCCTCCTGCACCGCGAGGATGCGCTGTGCCTCGGCGAACAGTTCATCCGTGAAGCTGTCTTTTTGGGCTTTCAGCTTTGGGCCGCAATGGCGTGAAAAGGCGCGGGGTTTGCCATCGGTGAGGAAGCCATGCGTCCACACATTCCATTTGGCGGCGCGCTCCTCGGGCGCCAGCGCCAGCCAATCGAGCTGCGGATAGGCGTGCTTGGCACCGGTGGCGGTGCCGTGCTCGGCGATCTGGCGCAGGATTTCGCGTAGTTGGCTCTCGCGGGAGATACTGACAGCGCCTGCGAGAATCTCGGCAGCGGTCTTCTCGCCCGCCCCTAGTGCGGTGCGCTGCATGGCGATCAGCCGGTCGGGCGTAACCTCGCGCAGCAGCGCGGGCGGGGCCTCCTGCACGAAAACCTGCGTGAGCGCAGCGAAATCCTGCTCGTTGGTCTCCGCCGCCAGGGCGCGCACGGCCTCGCGCGCCGTGGGGTCGGAGAGCGCGGCCTCTCGCGCCTCGCGCAGGCGGCGGGCGGAGGTTTCGTCATCCGCCACCTCGAAATGCGGCGACAGCCCGGCCTCCAACGGAAAACGCCGCAGCAGCGACTGGCAGAAGGCGTGGATGGTCTCGATCCGCATCCCGCCGGGAAGATCCAGCACATCGGCGAAGAGCTTGCGGGCGAGGCTCAGCGTGTCCGCGTCGGCGGGGGCGTTGAGTGCGGCGAGGTCGTCGCGCAGGGCGTCGTCGGTTTTCACCACCCATTCGCCCAGGCGCTTGTTCAGGCGGATGCGCATCTCCGCCGCCGCCGCCTTGGTGTAGGTGAGGCAGAGGATTTTCTCGGGCGCCGTGCCGGCGAGCATCAGCCGCAGCAGGCGGTCGGTCAGCAGCTTGGTCTTGCCTGAACCCGCCGAGGCGGCGACGAAAGCCGAGACCAGCGGGTCGGAGGCTTTGCGCTGCTCCTCATTGGCGATGTCGATAGCGTTCATGGGGGCATTCATTCCGGCTCATCCTCCCATTCCGTGCGGCGGGAGATGCCGCCGTAAACATCGTACTGGTTGCTGCGCGCGGGATGCGGGCTGGCCAGATACGCCGTGCCGGCGCGGGCAAATGTCTCGAACAGCTCGGGCAGAGCCGCGGCCGCCTGGGCCACGGCCTCGGCGATATCCGCCTCGCTCTTGAAGGGCTTGGTTTCCTCGCCCGCCTCGGCCCGGCCGGAGAGCTTGAAATAGGCCAGCTCCGCCACCTGGGCGCGGAATTCCTCGCCGAACGCGCCCGCCTCGGCCATCACGGCCTCCAGCGGCAATTGAGGCGCTGCGCCGCTCTTCACGTCTTTTGCTTTGGGCACCGTGCCGGTCTTGTAGTCGATGATGCTGACCATGCCGGATCCGCCAAGCTCGATGCGATCGGCCCGGCCCTTCAGCATGAACCGGCCCAGATGCAGCTCGCCGCTCACCTCATGCAGCAGCGCCCGGGGCGCGCCGTTGGCCGCGCGGCGGGCTTGTTCCTCGGCGATCACCCAGGCGGCGATCCGCTCCAGCCGTGCGGCCCACCATTGCTCCAGCGCGGCGCGGGGGCGCTGCTGGCGCATTTCCACCAGCAGGGCGGTGGTGAGAGCCTGCACGGCGTTGGGGCGGGTGGCGGCGTCCGGGTCCGCGAAGAAGGTTGCCAGCCCGGCATGCACGATGTCGCCGAACAGGCTTTGGTCGCTCTCTTCATCCAGCGGATCCAGCTCTCTCAGCGCCAGGATCTTGCGGCAATACAACGCATACGGGTCGGCCATCAGCGTGGCGATGTCCGAGATGGAGAGCGTGGTGGGGCGCGCGGCGGCTGGCGGGGTTGGGCGGGGCTTGGCCCGGCGCTGGCGGGTTTGCGGCAGGTCGAGCTGGGCGGCCCAGCTTGCGGCGTCGTGCCGGGGCAGGGCCAGTCTGCCGCCCGCCAACATGGCTTCCAGCCTGGTCAGCCAGCGCGCGGGCACGGCGGGGGCGCGCTCGCGCCGCAGCGGAGCGGCCAGCACCACATCGCGGCAGGCGCAGGCCAGGGAGAAGAAATGGTGCGCCGCCTGGCCGATCTTTTGCTCCGGCGAGGGCAGGCCCGCCAGCTTGCGCATGGGGCGGGAGAGCCATGGGCCGGGTTCCGCCGGGGCGGGCCACACGCCCTCCACCAGCCCGCCGAGCACAGCGACATCCACGTTTTGCAGCGCCGCCTCCTGGATGCCCCAGATGGCGATGCGCGGATGCCCGTCCTTGGCGCGGGGGCGGCGCACGGCGCTGCCTTGCAGCAGCTCGTCCAGCAATTCGGCCAGCTCGTCGCGGCTTATATCGGGCATGTCCTCCAGCGCGCCGAGCATCTCCAGCAGCAAGGTGGAGAGCGTGGTTCCAGCCTCGCCGGACCAGAGGATGGACGCCCCGGAGGCTTCGGGCGTTTCGGCCAAAGCCTCGGCGGCGGTGATGAGGTGGCGCAGCGCCTCGGCGGGCGGCAGGCGCTCGGGCAAGGCCAGGGGGCGGAGCAGCAACTCCAGCCGGTCGAGGAAATCCCGCTCCGCCTGACGCTCGGGCTTGAGGCGGAATTTCAGCCCGTCGAACCCTGGGCTTGGGCGCGGGCCGCGCAGGGCCAGGATTTCCAGCCGCCGGGCGAGGTCGCGGAAATCCTGCGGCGGCAATCCGCCAGCGGCGAGCGGATGCTTGAGCAGGCAGAGCAGTGGCAGCGGCGCGTAATCCTCGACGGCGGCGCGGGCCAGCAGGCGCAGGAAGGCGGCGGGAGGCGTTTGCGCCAGAGGCTCGCCCGCGCTGTCATCGGCGGTGATGCCGAAGCGCTTGAGCGCCGCCGCCACCAGCGCCGCCAAGCCGCGATCGGGCGTGATGAGCGCCGCCGTGGTGCCGGGTGTTTCCAGCGCGCCGCGC
>DAIDJU010000186.1 GCA_027451225.1 Acidocella sp.
GCGCGGGCGGCCCTGGCCGGTGCCGTTCGACATTGAGCCGGTGCTGGCCTGCCGGGGGCGCCCCATTGTGGTGCTGGCCTCGGGCGATCCGTTCTGGTTCGGCGCGGGGGGCAGTCTTGCGGGGCATCTGGCCGCCAATGAGTGGCGGGCCTTGCCTGCCCCCTCCACCTTCGCCTTGGCCGCCGCAAGGCTGGGCTGGCGGCTGGAGGAGACCATCTGCCTCGGGCTGCACGCCGCCCCGCTGGCCCGGCTGCGCCCGCATCTGGCGCGGGGGGCGCGGATCATCTGCCTGCTGCGCGGGCCGGAGGCGGTGGCGGAGTTTGCTGCCTGGCTGACGGCGCAGGGTTTTGGTCCGGCTAGGCTGTGGCGGCTGGAGGCACTGGGCGGGGAACGCGAGCGCATCACCGAAGGAAGCGCCGGGGAATGGAGCGCAGCACCGGGCATCACCCCGGTGGCCGTGGCGGTGGAGTTGGCGGGCGGGCTGGGCCTGCCCCGTACCCCCGGCCTGCCGGACGAGTTGTTCGAGCATGACGGGCAGATCACCAAGCGCGCCGTGCGGGCGCTCACAGTTTCGGCCCTGGCGCCGCGCTTTGGCGAATGTTTGTGGGATATCGGCACCGGCTCTGGCTCGGTGGCGGTGGAGTGGCTGCTCGCCGCCCCCGGAGGCCGCGCCTGCGGGGTGGAGGCCGACGCCGCCCGCGCCGCCCGCGCCCTGCGCAATGCCGCGAGCTTCGGGGTGGAGCACCGCTTCAGCCTGACCGAGGCTCGCGCGCCGGAAGGGCTGGAGGCCCTTCCCCGGCCGGATGCCGTGTTCATCGGCGGCGGGGCGAGTGCGGCGCTGCTGGAGCGGCTCTGGGCGCTGGCCCCCGCCGGCACGCGGCTGGTGGCCAATGCGGTGACGCTGGAGAGCGAGGCTTTGTTCACCCAATGGGCCGCGGCGAAAGGCGGCAGCCTGCTGCGGCTGGAGCTGGCCGAGGCGCGTCCGCTGGGGCGGCTGCGCGGCTGGGAACCAGCGCGGCCCATCGTGCAATGGAGCGTGACGCTGTGAAGGTGGCGGGGTTCGGCTTCCGCGCCGCCGCCACGGCAGACTCCCTACACGCGGCGCTGCGGGCGGCGGGGGGCGAGGATGTGGACGCCCTGGCCACGCTGGCAGAGAAGGCCGAGGCCCCGGCGCTGGCGGCATTGTCGGCACGGCTGGGCGTGGGGGTGATCGCCCTGCCCGCTATCGCGCTGGCGGGGGTGGCGACGATCTCGGACTCGCCGCGCCAGAGGGCGTTGTTCAACACGGGCAGTCTGGCCGAGGCGGCGGCCCTGTGCGCCGCCGGACCGGGCGCAAGACTGCTGGGGCCGCGCGCTGTCTCGCCCGACGGGCTGGCGATGGCGGCCATCGCGGAAAGGAGCGGAACATGACGGTACATTTCATCGGGGCCGGGCCGGGGGCGGCGGATCTGCTCACCTTGCGCGGGCGCGATCTCATCGCCGCCGCGCCGGTCTGCCTGTATGCCGGGTCGCTGGTGCCCGAGGGCGTGCTGGCGCATTGCCCGCCAGGGGCGCGCATCGTCAACACGGCACCACTCTCGCTGGACGAAATCATCGCCGAGATCCGGGCCGCCGACGCGCAAGGGCAGGACGTGGCGCGGCTGCATTCGGGGGATCTTTCCGTGTGGTCGGCCATGGGCGAGCAGTTGCGGCGGCTGCGCGAACTGGGCATCGCCTATGATGTCACGCCCGGCGTGCCATCCTTCGCCGCCGCTGCCGCAGCACTTGGGGCGGAGCTGACGCTGCCGGGTATCGCGCAATCCCTGGTGCTGACGCGCAGTTCCGGCCGGGCATCGCCCATGCCGGCGGGCGAGAGCCTCGCCGCCTTCGCCGCCACGGGGGCGACGCTGGCGGTGCATCTGTCCATCCATGTGCTGGCCGAGGTGGTGGCGGCGCTGCTGCCGCATTACGGGGCGGAGTCCCCGGTGGCGGTGGTGTGGCGGGCCTCCTGGCCCGATCAGCGCATTCTGCGCGGCACGCTCTCCACCATCGAGGGCATGATGGACGGTGAGATCGAACGCACGGCGCTGATTCTGGTGGGGCGGGTGCTGGGGGCGGAGGATTTCGCGCAGAGCCGCCTCTACGCCCCGGATTACGACCGCCGTTACCGCCCGCTCGGGGCCAATCCGCGCTTCCCGGAGACGGCGTGAGGGGGCTGATCATCGCCGCTCCGGCCTCGGGGGCGGGCAAGACCACCGTGGCGCTGGGGCTGGCCCGGGCGCTGCGCCAGCGTGGGCTGGCGGTGCAGCCGTTCAAATCCGGGCCGGATTATATCGACCCCGCCTTTCTCGCCGCCGCCAGCGGGAGGACCTGCTACAACCTCGATAGCTGGGCGATGACGCCGGGACAGATCGCGGCGCTGGTCGGCACAGCCGAGGGGGCCGACCTCGCTTTGGCCGAGGGGTCGATGGGGTTGTTCGACGGCGTGGCCGCCCCTGGCGCCACCGGCACCGGAGCCACGGCGGACCTCGCCGCCCTGCTGGGCTGGCCGGTGGTGCTGGTGCTGAATACCAGCGGGCAGGCGCAGACCGCCGCCGCCATCGCGCAGGGGCTGGCGCGCTTCCGCCCTGGCGTGCGTGTGGCGGGGGTTATTCTGAACCGGGTAGCGAGCCCGAGGCACGAGGCGCTGCTGCGCTCAGGGATGGCGGAGGCGGGGCTGCCCGTATTCGGGGCACTGCCGCGCAATGCGGCGGTGGCGGTGCCGGAGCGGCATCTGGGCTTGGTGCAGGCCACCGAACTACCCCGGCTGGAGGCGCTGCTGGAGAATGCGGCAAGGCTGATTGGGGAACAGTGCGACCTGGAGGCGCTGCTGGCCGCCGCGGGCAATGGGCCGCTGCCAGAGGCCAGCGCCGGGCGCATCACGCCGCCGGGCCAGCGCATCGCTTTGGCGCGGGATGCCGCCTTCTCCTTCATCTATCCGCATCTGCTGGCCGGGTGGCGCGCGGCGGGGGCGGAAATCCTGCCTTTCTCTCCCTTGGCTGATGAGCCGCCACCGGAGGATGCGGATATCTGCTGGCTGCCCGGCGGCTACCCCGAGCTGCATGCCCCTGCCCTCGCCAGCGCCACGCGGTTTCTGGCGGGCTTGCGGAACTTTGCCGCCACCCGCCCGGTACATGGCGAGTGCGGCGGCTACATGGTACTGGGCGAGGCGCTGGTGGACGCCTGCGGCGAACGCCACCAGATGGCCGAGCTGCTGGGGCTCGTCACCAGCTTCGCGCAGCGGCGGATGCATCTGGGCTATCGCCGCGCCAGCCTCGCGGCCCCCATGCCGGGCCATGCGGCGGGGGCAATGCTGGCGGGGCATGAATTCCACTACGCCAGCATAGTGGCGCAACCCGATGCCCCGTTGGCCGAAGTGCGCGACGCCGCCGGCGAGATTGTGCCCGAGACCGGTTCGCGGCGCGGGCTGGTGAGCGGGAGTTTCTTTCATCTGATTGCGGCGGAGGGATGATGCGCCTGAACCTGATCGGCATCGGCACCGGCAACCCGGAGCATCTGACGCGCGAAGCTGTCCGCGTCGTCAATGAAGCCGCGTTGATCCTGATCCCGCGCAAGGGACCGGACAAGGCTGATCTTGCCGATCTGCGCCGCGCCATCTGCGCCGAGGTGCTCACCAATCCGGCCACGCGCATCGTGGAATTCGACATGCCGGTGCGCGACGCCGCCAACCCGGATTACCGCGCCGGGGTGGATGACTGGCACGACGCCATCGCGGCGCGCTGGGCGGAGACGATCAGCCGCGAACTCCCCCAAGGCGGCGAGGTCGCTCTGCTCGTCTGGGGCGATCCCTCGCTCTACGACAGCACTCTGCGCATCGCCACCCGCCTGAAGCTGGCGACAAGGGTCGTGCCCGGGATCACCGCCATCCAGGCGCTGACCGCCGCCCATGGCGTGGCGCTCAATGAGATTGGCGCGCCGTTCATCGTGACCACCGGGCGGCAATTGCGCGAACAGGGCTGGCCGGAGGGCGCCGAGACGCTGGTGGTGATGCTCGATGGCAACTGCGCGTTTCAGACGCTGCCCCCAAAGGGGATCGAAATCTGGTGGGGGGCGTATCTGGGCATGAAGGAGCAGATCCTCGAGGCCGGACCGCTCATCAACGCGGGGCCAAGGATCGTCGCCCGGCGTGCACAGGCGCGAGCGGCGCATGGGTGGATCATGGACATCTACCTGCTGCGCCGCCAGGGGGCGAGCTGCAACCGCCCTTAGCCACGCGGGTGGGGCCGATGCCCTGACAGCCTCGGAAGACAAGGGCGGGATGTGAAGGCAGGACGGCCCGTGGACCATCCTGCCTGGCGCTTCTGGCGTTAGGCGTAAACCACCTCAGTCATCATCCCCGCCGCCATGTGGTAGAGGTTGTGGCAATGGAACAGCCAACGGCCCGGATTGTCGGCATCGAAGGCGATCCGCACCGCGCCCTTCGGCGGCACCAGCACCGTGTCGCGCATCGCCCCGGACAACGCCGTGCCGTTAAGCGCCACAACCTGGAAATGATGCCCGTGCAGATGCATCGGATGGGCCATCATGGTGTCGTTGATCATGTCGATGGCGACACGCTCGCCTTGCTTCACCGTCAGCGCCTCGTGGTTGGCCCACTGCTTGCCATTGATGCCCCAGTCATAGCCCATCATGGCGCCGGTGAGATGCAGCGCGTAGGTGCGGTCCGGCGCGCGGGACGCCAAAGGCTGCGCTGCTCGCAACTGCGCTTCGAGACTCAAGCCGCAAGGGGCGGCTGGCGTATCGGCCAGCTCCGCCAGCTTGGTGATGGCGGCTCCCGGCGTGGCGATGACAATGCCGGTGCGCTCCACCCCGCCTTCGCGCTGAGCCAGGATCGGAAACACCCCGGCACCGGGCAGGCGAAGCAGCACATCCGCACGCTGCGCGCCCGCCAGCGGGAAGCGCGAAACGCTCAGGGGCTGGACCGGATCGCCATCGACGGCGATGAGCTGCCCTTGCAGGCCGCCAAGGTCGATCCAGAAAGCCGTGGCGGTGGCGCCGTTGATCAGCCGCAGCCGCACCTGCTCCCCAGGGCTGGCCTTCACGATCTGCGGGTCGCGCAGCGTGCGGTCATTGGCCAGATAGGCGTCGAAGTCGATATCGTTGAGGTCCATGCCGCCGGTGCCGGACATCATGCCGCTCCCGCCCATCATGCCGCCCATCGACGAGCCGCCCCCCATCACCCCGCCCGCACCGTTTTGGCCGCCATGCGCGGTGAGGCCGGCAAGAATATCCGCTGGGTTGCGGAAGGTGAAGTCGTGCAGCAGCACCACCACCTCCTGGGCGTCGAGGCGGAGGTCGTCCTCGGTATGGACGATCAGCGGCGCCGCCATCAGCTGTTGCTCCTGCAAGCCCTGGTGCGAGTGCATCCAATGCGTGCCGGGCCGGGGGGCGAAATCGTAACCGCGGGAAGCCCCATCGGCGATGGGCCCAACATAACCGGTCTCCGTTACCCCATCCTGGGCGGCTGGAGGCGTCTGCCCATGCCAGTGGATAATCGAAGCCTCGCCACAGTGGTTTTGCACCGTGGTGGCAAAGCGCGCGCCAGGAGCCAGGGTCAGCCCCGGTTGGCCATCAGCCCCCGTGAGCCCAAAGACAGAGGCGGACTTGCCGTTCACCTCCAGGCTGCGTTTGGCCAGGGTGAGTACGGATTGGACGGGCTGCGCGCGGATAGCGGCGGGAAGCGCCGCCACGGCGCCAGCGGCCAGCAAGGCGCGCCGGGACAAAGACGTGATCATGGAATTCTCTTTCTGCTGGATGATCTGACAAGGCAACAGCGCAGGCGGTTATCAGGGCGATGACCACTGGGCTGCCGGGATATGCTGTCAGGCCCAGGCGCGCGGCGGTGGCGCAGGCGGACAAATACCCAATCCATGCCGAATGACGAGGCTTGTCTCGGCATAGCCGGAACCGGCGATTGCCCAGGCTATTTGCCCAATAACGGGGGACGAAACGCCCAAAAGCGCCGCTCCACCGCAGGAGACGCAGCAAAGACCATCAGGACCGCCGTGCCCGTCATCTTGTTTGCAAGGCCGGAAATTCTGCCCCGCCTGCACCGGCATATGCATGGCGGGCATTGCCTCGGCATGTGCAGAAGTCATCTCCCCAGGCCCAGCCAAGACCAGCGCAAACGCCGCCGCCAGCGCCATAAGCGCCGAGCGAACCCGGGGCCAGCCAATGAGAAGCAACAACATTCGCGCCATGTGAGAACCAATCAGCCCGCGCAACCGACAACATGCCATGATCTGCGTCAAGTCAGATTGCCCCCCCTTGCCTCTCCTTATGTGATCATCCCAGGACGGCGTCAGCGGAGCAAGCCTGCTCTGCCCGCCAGCGCCTGCCGGGAAAAAGAGGCCTTGGGAGCCAGGACCGACGCTTTTTTAGCCGCCATGACATGGCCCTCCCCCCATAATGGCTTCGTCCAGCCTGCGCCAATCCTCCTCCAGCGCCGCGATATGCGCCCTCAGAACCTCAACGCTTCCCGCCAGCGCCGCGCTCTCCACCTCCCTGGCGCTCTGGGCAAGCGAAAGGGCGCACACATTGCCTGCGGCGCCCTTGATGGCATGGCCTATACGGTGAACTTCCCGCCGGTCGTCCCGGACCATGGCCTCGTTCAGCTGCGCGACCCATTTGACAGTTTCGCTATGAAACAATCCCAATATGCGGCGGTATAACGGCTCCATCCCACTCCAATTCTCATCGAGCAGTTCAAAATCGAAAACCGGGCGTGGCGGCTGAACAGGCATGCGGAAGGGGCCGTGCAAGTGGTTGTACAACCTTGCAGTCTAGCCGAAATATCTGTTTCGCCAATACAGCCTGCACCACCCCCAACCGGCGATCTGGGGGCTCTCGCGCCCCGCCATTCTTGGCATGTTCGCGCCCCTGAGGGTGATGACCGGCATGGTGGCGGCGTTCGTCATCCGGTTCGCGCAGAACAGCGTCGCCGCGCGGGGGCCAACAGCTTGGGCGGCTCGGCCTCGCTGCCACCTCGCTTTCGCTACACCACAGCAACGGATGGAGTTTTGTGGTACTGGACTATCCATTCTGGCCGGGTCTATTGCTTCCCGGCGCCGCGCATGCGGAAGCGGCACGCAGGCCAGCGGCCGCTCCGATATTTTGGCGGGGTAAGGCATGAACGCCGTGTCCGGCCTCTCCTTCGGAAAGGGAGACTATGATGCAAAACATGCTCTGCCCCCCCCGCCCTTGCCGCCGGATGAAGCGGAGCCGCTGGCCGCACTGCACGCGACGAAAGCTTCAACCGCAGCCAAAGCCAAATATGCGCAGACTATCTCCCACGAGTTGCGCGCCCCGGAAGCAGCACCGCCCATGGACAAACTGCACATCCTGCTGGTCGAGGATAACGAGATCAACCAGATGGTCGCCGAGGCCATGCTGACCAGCCTGGGGCACGAGGTCACCATCGCCGCCAACGGCCTGGACGCGATCACCGCCACGGCCAGCGGCAAATACGCCCTCATCCTGATGGACATGATGATGCCGGGCCTCGACGGCCCAACAGCCACGCGCGCCATCCGCGGTCTCGGCGGGCGGGAGGCGGAGAGCTACATCATCGCCCTCACCGCCAATGCCAGCGCCGAGCACCGCGCCCTGTGCATCGAGGCCGGCATGAACGACTTCCTGACCAAACCCGTAACCCGCACGCATCTGCGTACGGCCCTGGCCCGTTACGCCGCCTGGGCCGCCGCGCATGTGCCCCCCCGCAATGCCTGAACAGCCCAACACCGCCATCGCCCCGGACGCCACCACAAAACCGCATCCGCGCCGCATCGGCTGGCTGGGCACCAGCGCCCTGGCCATTGGCGGCAGCAACCAGTCCATCTTCCTGCTGGCCGCCCTGTTCGCCGGGCAGGGCGACATCCCCGGCCAGGGCAGCGCCGCGGTGCCGCTGCTGGTCCTCGGCCTGCTGCTGAGCTACGCCGCCGCACCCGGCTGGCTGGAGCTGGTGCTGATGTCCCCCAACCGCGTGGGGGGCATCGCCGCCGCCTGCACGGCGGCCTTCCGCCCTTATGGCGACATCCTCTCCGTCCTCACCGGCGTGTGCTATTGGTGGGGCTGGATCCCCACTTGCGGCATCACCGCGCTGTTCTCAGCCAATGCCCTACATCAGTGGCTCCTGCCCTTCATCCCGGTCAACCTGATCGCGGTCGGCATCGTCCTCACCTTCCTGGCCGTGAATATTTCCGGCATCCGCCCCACCACGCGGGTGGCCATCGGCATCGCCTCCGTCTCCACCGTGCTAGCGCTGCTTGCCGCCATTGTCCCCGCCGCCTCGGGCAGCGTGGACTGGCACCGCGCCTTCAGCTTCCAGCTCACCACGCCGTTCCCGGGCTGGTTCGGCGGGCTGACGAGCCTGATGGCGGGGCTGTACCTGATCGGCTTCGGCGCCCCGGCCTTCGAGGCGGCGCTGTGCCAGGTCGGCGAGACCATCGACCATACGCGCAACGTGCCGCGCTCCCTGTTCGTCAACGCCGCGCTGGCCGGGCTGTATTTCGCGGTGCTGCCCCTGGTGTGGCTCGGCACGCTGGGCGGCGGGGCCCTGGAGGGGGATCTCTCGCGGACATTGGGGCCCGTCTTCACCCCCTGGTTCGGTACCGCCGGACGGCTGCTGGCCTTCTGGTTCATCATCTTCAACATGTTCCACGGCACGCTGCAGCCCATCGCGGGGGCGGCGCGCGTGCTCTCCCAACTCTCCGAGGACGGGTTGCTGCCGCGCTTCCTCGCCCTGCGCCACGGCAAAACCGACGCCCCCTGGGCCGCTTCCGCCTTCACCGCTTCGCTGGCGATCGTCTTCATGCTGTTCGGCGACCCGATCTGGCTGATCGCGGCGGCGAATTTCACCTATCTCATTGGCATCTCCCTGCCCAATATCGCGGTCTGGCTGCTGCGCAAGAACGCGCCAGACGCCCCCCGCCCCTGGCGCGCCCCACGCTTCGCGATCGGCGCGGGGCTAGCCGCCGCCGCCGTGTGGGGGCTAGCCACGCTGCTCGGCTTCGAGCAGTTCGGCCTGCCGACCGTCGCGCTCAGCATAGCTCTGGCCTATTCCGGCGGTGCTCTCTACATCTGGCGCAAGCTGGAGGACGGCGCCCGCCAGAGGCAGATCCGCTTCACCCATACGCTGCATGTGAAGCTCGCCGGCGCCATGCTGGCCGTGCTGGCGCTGGACGCCACGGGCTACATGATCGCCGTCAGCCTGATCCCGTCCAGCCAAGCCGCCGCCATCGCCATGCTCAACGATATTTTCGTGGCCGTGGCGATGCTGACCATCACGGTCGGCATCGTGCTGCCGGGCATGGTCGGCCATTCCGCCACCCAGGTCAGCCAAGCCGTGACCCGGCTGGTGGACGGCACGCTCTCGCAATTCTCCAGCGCGATGCGCGCACTGGGCGCTGGGGATCTCGACGCCGCGCATGTCGATATGAATATCGAGCCGATCATCATCCATTCCGACGACGAACTCGGGCTGATGGCGCGAAACTTCAACGTGATGCAGGAGAAGATCGGCACCGCCGTGCAGGGGCTGAACGCGGCCCGGGTGGAGCTGAAGATGGCTTACGTCTCGCTGCAAAATCTGGTGGAGGCCGAGCGCGACCTTAGCGCCCGGCTGCGCGCCGCGCGCGACCTCGCCGATGCCGCCAACCGCGCCAAATCGCAATTCCTGGCCAATATGTCGCACGAGCTGCGCACGCCGATGAACGGGATCGTGGGCCTCGCCGGGCTGCTCTGCGACGAAACCGCCAACAACCGCCGGCACGGCTATGCCGAGGCGATCCTGGCCTCCTCCGAAACGCTGCTGCGGCAGATCGACAACCTGCTGGATGTCTCGAACCTCGATACCGAGATGCTGGAGCTGAGCTTGGCCAGCGGCGATCTCGGGGCGATGCTGCACAGCGTAACCACCGACTGCGCCGCCCCGCTGAAGGACAAGCCGGTGACGCTGGCGCTGGATATCGCCCCCGAGGCGGATGGGCTGTTCCTGTGCGACCTGCCGCGCATACGCCAGATCGCCCTGGCGCTGCTGGATAACGCGATCAAATTCACGCCTCGCGGCGAGATCCGCGTGGCGCTGCGCCGGACCGGTACGCATGGCGGCAAGGCTCTGCTGGAGCTGACCGTGCGGGATACCGGCATTGGCATCTCGCCGGAGGATCAGGCCGGGAT
Organism: Acidocella sp.; assembly: GCA_027451225.1. Taxonomy (GTDB): domain Bacteria; phylum Pseudomonadota; class Alphaproteobacteria; order Acetobacterales; family Acetobacteraceae; genus Acidocella. The sequence continues at coordinate 10,216 of DAIDJU010000186.1, forward strand.
TTTCGAGCGGTTCTCGCAAGTGGATGGCAGCAGCACGCGGATATATGGCGGCATCGGCCTTGGCCTTGCCATCGCCCGCCTGCTTGCACGGAAGATGGACGGCGATATCAGCGTCTCCTCCGAGCCGGGGTTTGGCAGCTGCTTCACCGCCACGCTGCCGCTCCTGCCTCTGGCCGGGGAAACCAAGGCCGCCCAACCCGCCTTAATCGCCATGAACTCTGCCGACGATGTGCAACAGCCAAGCGTGCCTCTCATCAATGCCAGCGTGCATGGCAAATTGCAGGAAACGCTGGGCGAAACCGGCTTCACGCAACTTCTGGCCCATTGCAGAGCGGCAATGGAGCCGATGCTGGCCGAGCTGCGCCAAATGGCGCTCGCTCTCCCGCAGGGCGATGTCGTGGCTATGGCCAATACGCTCCACAACATGGCGGTGAATTTTGGCTTCTCGCGGTTGGCGGCGGCGGTGGCGGCCCTGATCAGGCTTCAGGCGAATAACAGCCATATCGGCGTTACCGATATCGACGAAGTAGAAAAAATCGCCCTGGAAAGCTGGACGCAGCGCGATTGAGGCGCTGCATGCCGACAGCATCGACAAACCAGCTTAACCAGAGCCCGGCAATGCCTAAAACGCCAGCCTCCCTCTTCAGGAGTTGCGCCGGTTCTGGAAAGCGCTGAAGGCGTTGCGTGCTTCTTCGGTCTTCAAACAAGCCACAAAATGCTGTCCTTCCTCCTCGATCCGGCCCAGCACCGCGGCTTTGTCGCCGCGCAAAAGCCGGCGCGTGAGGGCCAGGGCCGCAGGCGGCTTGGCGGCCAGCTTGGCGGCGGCGGCAAGTATCTCACGCTCCACATCTTCCGGCGCTGTTACTTTCCAGATCAACCCCGCCTGCTGCGCATCATGGGCCGAGAATGTTTCGCCCGCGGCCAAAAGCGCAAAGGCGCGCTGATACCCCATCGTGAGCGGCCCCAGCAGGCTGGACGCCGCTTCGGGCACCAAGCCAAGATCAACAAAAGGCGTCGCAAAAACCGACCGGCTTGACGCAATGCTGAGATCGCAATGGAAATTCAGCGTCGTCCCAATCCCAACCGCGAGACCGTCAATCCCGGCCAGGAGAGGTTTCTCAAAACCGACCAAGGCTTTGAGAAAGGCAAAGGCCGCCGGCGTCTCATCGGCGGCAGCGGGGTTGGAGGCAATCTGGATGAATTCCGCAAGATCGTTGCCCGCGCTGAAAGCGCCTTCCGCGCCCAGGAACACGGCGACACGGATCTCTGGGTCGTTATTGGCCGCATCGAGCGCCGCTGACATGCCGTGATACATGGCGGCGGTCAGGGCATTCTTTTTCTCCGGCCTTGTCAGGCGGATGACAAGAATACGTGGATCAGCCGCCAGTTTTTCCGCAATGAATTCAGCACTCACGCTGCTCTCTCCCAAATCTTTCTTGACGTTGAGGCCATGCTAGCCCAACCTAGACCGATCGGTCTAGAGGAAAACCGCATGAGCTCAACCCGTGAACGCCTCGTCGAGGCCATGGCCACATCGCTGGCACGCAAGGGCTTTGCCGGTGTCGGCGTCAGCGAGGTTCTGGAGCAGGCGCAAACGCCCAAAGGCGTGCTTTACCATCATTTTACCGACGGCAAGACCGGCCTCGCCATTGCCGCCATAAGGCTCTCCATCGAGCGCATCACCGGCTCGCTGGCCCGCAAACGCGCAAGCTGCGAAGACCCGATCGAGGCGCTGGAACTCTGGCTCGAGGGCATGCGCCAGCGCCTGGAGGCCAGCAGCTTTGAATATGGCTGCCCGTTGGCGGCAACGGCCCTGGAGGTCCACGCCGAACAAACCGAACTGCGCGCCGCCCTCACCGAAGGGTTTAACGCCCTCCAGGCCGAAGTGGCGCGGACGATCGAGGCCGCCGGAATCCCCGCCGCCAGGGCGCGGGAGCTGGCCGCCTTTTTCGTCAGCGCCTATGAGGGCGGGCTGATGCAGGCCCGCGTGGCCAGCGACAGCACATTTCTGCGCGGCATCTGCGCGACGCTTCTGGGGCTGTTGCGCGCCGAACAGCGCCTCCAAAAACCTCTCCCGCAGCGCAAAAACCAAACCAAAAGGAGCGTCCATAATGCCTGACCACACACCCCGCGAACTTTATCTCGACGATCTCTCCATCGGAGACGAATTCGTCAGCGCCGAGCACCTGCTGGATGCCGAGCAGATCATCGCCTTCGCCACAGAGTTCGACCCGCAGCCTTTCCATATCGACTCTGAAGCAGCCAAGACCACATTCTTTCAAGGATTGGCCGCCAGCGGCTGGCATGTAACGGCCATCACCATGCGGCTGCTGGTGCGCAGCCTGCCCTTCGCCTCGGGCCTCATCGGCGCGGGCGCCAATGTGACCTGGCCAAAGCCCACCCGCCCCGGAGACATCCTGCATGTCAGAAGCCGGATCGTCAGCATCACCCCTTCCCGCTCCAAGCCGGACCGGGCCATCGTGCAGACACATAGCCTGACCTACGCCCAGGACGGGCAAGTGCGCCAAGACCTCACGGCTCAGCTTCTGGCCTTCAAACGGAAAACCAACTGACCGCGCCCCCGGCAACGATATCAAGCCGGGCCGCGCAGAACGCGTTCCAGCATCTGGAAAATGCGCGGATCGGCACATTGCGCCACGTTGAAGCGCAGGAACCCCCCAGCGGTTTGCGCCGGGCTGAACACATTGCCCGGCGCCAGCACAATCCCTTCCGCCAGGGCTTGGCGGGCGATCTCGGCCGCTTCCCGCCCATCCGGCAGCTCGCACCACAGATACATGCCCGCGCGCGGCGTCGTCCAAGGTTTCAGCCCCGCCGCGCGCAGCCGGATGTCGGCTTTGCTCCGGGCCGCCGCCAGCTTGGCCCGCAGCCCCTCGGCATGCTTGCGGTACGCGCCATCCTGCAACACCGCCAGCAGCAATTCAGCCGAGAGCCTGCCGCTGGCAAAGGAGGTGGCGATCTTCAGATCGGTGAGCCCCTCAATCCACTCCACCCGCGCCGCGATATAGCCGCAACGCAGCGAGGCTGAGAGCGTCTTGGAAAAACTGCCGATCTGCACCACACGCTCCAGCCCGTCGAAAGCGGCCAGGCGGGGGGAGGGTTCGGCCTCGAAATCGGCGAAGATATCGTCCTCGACGATGGTGAGCCCGTGCTGCTCGGCCAGCTTCAGCACGCGATGCGCGGTGACGGCGGAAAGCGACGCCCCGGTGGGGTTATGCACGGCGCAGTTGGTGATGTAGAGGCGCGGCTTCTCTGCCTCCAGCACCTGGGCGAAAGCGGCGATATCCGGCCCCGTTGGCGTGTAAGGCACGCTGACCACCCGCACCCGATGCGCCCGCAGCAAGGCGCGGAAGTTGAAGTAGCACGGATCGTCCACCAGCACGGCATCGCCCGGCTCGAGCAGAAACCGGCAAAGCAGATCGACCGCCTGGGTGCCGGACTCGGTAAGCAGGATCTGCCCCGGCGCGGCGGGCACGCCAAAGCCCCCCAGCCGCCGCGCCAGATGCTCGCGCAGCGCCGCCAGCCCAAGCGGGGAACCGTAATCGGTGAGCGCGGCAGCCTCGGCACGGGCCAAGCCGCGCAAAGCGCGCCGCAGGCTGGCCTCGGGCATCCAGGATGGCGGCAGCCAGCCGCAGCCGGGTTTCAGCGTGCCCTCCGGCGTTTCCAGCGCCTGGCGCGAGACCCAGAGCGGGTCCACCTCGCGGTCCAGCTTCGGCCCGGCCTCGGCCAAGCTTAGCGGCGGCGGATGCCCGGCCACGTAGAAGCCCGAACCGCGCCGGGCTTCTATGGCGCCTTCCGCCGCCAACCGGTCATAGGCTTCCACCACCGTGGTTTTGGAGACGCGTTGCGCCGCCGCCTGGGCGCGGATCGAGGGCAGCCTGCTGCCCGGCGCCAGGCTCCGCGCCGCGATGCGCCCGCGGATCTCCGCCACCATCCGCGTCACCAACGTGCCATCCGCCGCCATCCGTACCTCCTCAGCACCAAGTACAGTTCAGCCAAATTGTACTCATCCGTATCTGGAGCCGCCAGCCCTGCCCCGCCACAAAACGCAGCGTTTTGGAGATGTATACGATGGACAAGACACTCGATGGCTGGCTGTGCGGCGTGCTGGGCGTGCTGATCTTCAGCGGCTCCATGCCCGCCACCCGCGCGGCGCTGGCGGGGTTCGACCCGCTCTTCCTCACCGTCGCCCGTGCGGCCCTGGCTGGCGGCATGGCGTTGGCCCTGCTGCTGGCCTTCCGCCAAAAGCGCCCGGCGCGCGAGGATCTCGTGCCGCTCGGCGTGGTGGCGCTGGGCGTGGTGCTGGGCTTCCCGCTGCTCTCGGCGCTGGCGCTGCGGCATATCAACGCCGCGCAATCGCAGATCTTCCTCGGGCTGCTGCCGCTGGCTACGGCCTCGTTCGGCGTGCTGCGCGGCGGTGAGCGGCCACATGCCGGGTTCTGGGCCTTCGCCGGGCTGGGCAGCGCCTGTGTCATCGGCGTGGCGCTGCGCCATGGGGCGCAACTGCCCCTGGCCGGGGTGGCGCTGATGCTGGCGGCCATCGTCGTCTGCGGGCTGGGCTATGCCGAGGGGGCGAAACTCTCGCGCAAGCTTGGCGGATGGCAGGTCATCTCCTGGGCGCTGGTGGTGGCTTTGCCGGCCATGCTGCTGGCCTGCTGGCTCAACGCGCCCGCATCTCTCGCCCACGTGCCGGGCAGCGCCTGGGCGGGCCTTGCTTATGTCTCCGCCTTCAGCATGCTGCTCGGCTTCGTGTTCTGGTATCGCGGGCTGGCGCTGGGGGGCATCGCCACCGTGGGGCAGTTGCAACTCCTGCAACCAGCTTTTGGCCTCGCCGCCTCCGCTTTGGTGCTGCACGAGACCGTGCCCCTCACCATGCTCGCCGCCACCACCGCCATCGTATTTTGCGTGGCGGGGGCAAAGCGGTTCGCCTGACCGGGGCCGCCATAAAGTTCCACCTTCCGATTGAAATGTATTTAGGCTATTCTCGCGCTGATCAATAGGCAGATGGACCACCCATGAAGGCTGTCGGCTTAGTCGCCGCTTCCTCCCGGGTATCCCGTCGGGCACTGAAATACGAAGATACGCAGAGGGAAACTCATAGTGAACTGGCATGCTGACAGGAACGATTTTTCAGACATCTGGCCGCTCGCCGTTGATGCGAGCGGCACGGGTATCTGGGATCGGAATGTCGCAACCGGGGAGATTCGCTATTCTGGAAACTGGTTCAGGATGCTCGGCTATGACGCCGTTCCACAATCAAACTTAATAGAAGTCGCTTACACGCGCGTTCATCCCGATGATCTGGCATATGTGCAAGCAAGCCTGCAAGATCATTTTGAAGGAAGAACAACTTCTTACGAGGTTGAACACCGGCTGCGTTGCAAAGATGGCAGCTACAAATGGGTCGTAAGCCGCGGCAAGGTCATCAGCCGGGACGCTGATGGCAACGCTTTGCGGATGATCGGGACGACGACCGACATCCCCAACAGCCGCCCCCCGTCAGCCGAGAAGCGCGACAAGTCAGCACGCTTCTCTTTGCCTGCCGCCCAGCGCCGGCGCACCATGCCAAAGCGGCGTAAGCTGTCCGCGCCCGAAGAGTCTCCCGCCTTCCCGCAACGGCGCACCCATAGCATCCCTTGCTTTGTCCGCGGCACCACCATCCTCACGCCGCGCGGCCCCGTTGCCGTCGAAGCTTTGGCCGTGGGCAACGCCGTGCTCACCATCCGCGAAAACGGCCCCTCCGAACGGCGTGTCGTTTGGGTCGGTCAACGCAGCTTCGGCACCAAATCGGCGCTGCTGCCAACGCATCTGTGTCCGGTCCTTATCCGCGCCGACGCCTTCGGTCCGGGGGCACCGGAGCGTGACCTCCGCTTGTCTCCCGACCATGCGGTCTTCGTCGAAAACCATTTGATCGAGGCCCAGCATCTGATCAACGGCTTAACCGTGCTGCGCGACACCGCTTGCCATTCGGTCACCTACTACCACGTTGCGCTCGACGCTCACGACATCCTGCTGGCCGAGAACCTGCCCGTCGAGAGTTATCTCGATTGCGGCAACCCGGCTTCTTTCTCCGATTTTACAACGGCGAATGGCGTGCCGATCCTGCTCCGCCCCGATACGGCAAAAACCGTCGAAGCCTTCGGCTGCGCACGGCTTGCCGAGCCTGGCTCCAAGGCGCTGCTCAAAGCTCGCGCGCTGCTTGACGAGTATGCCAGCCTGGCGGACAGCGCCCCCAGGCGCTCGCACCAGGACACTGAAGTTTTGCGTCTTACCGACCGGGACCCGTCCAGGATAAAATAAACTCCGGGAATAAGGCCGGCGCCACCGTTTTGCTGCAAATTTCGCCTGCTTTGGGCACATTCATCCGCCCTACTGCCTCCCGTTCCCAGGAGAGACAACATGTGCCGCCTGGGTTCTGGAGATGATCATGATGGCATTCAAACCCGTTTTCGGCGCCGCCGCCCTCGCCATACTCTTGCTGGGCGGCACTCAGGCCGCGAAGGCCGACGAGGACGATTGGCGCGGACCAAACGTTGTGTTCAGTTTCGGTGGCCCGGCCTATTACCAGCCCCCGCCCCCTCCGCCGGCATATCCGTATTATTACGCCCCCCAGCCGGTCTATGGCGCGCCGCCAGGCTATTATGCGCCGCCGGAGCATTGGCGCAATCATCATCGCTGGGACGACGATGATGAAGATTAAACGCCAAAGCGCCGCCGCAGCGCCCCATGCGCCGCGATAAACGCCGCGTTCACCAGCAAACTGGCCAAGGCGGCAAGCAGCGCCACGAATACCTCATTCACTGACAATGGCGAAAAGAGGAACAGATGACGCAGCTCCGGAACCGTGAGGGCGAGGCCCAACGCCACGGCGGCAACCGCGACAACCACGAACAGCGCCAGGTTGGGCCGCCATAACGCCGCCACCCCGCCGCCATCCAATACCTTGTTGCTCAGCACCAGGCCGAGATTTCCCAACACCAGCGTTGTAAACGCCATGGCCCGGCCTGTGTTTTCCCCGCCCGCGCCATGGACACCCGCCAGAAATACCAGCAACGCCGCAACCAGCACCGCGCCCCCCTGCGCCAAACCACCCGCCAGCAGGCCCAGGCTGAACAGCGGCGCCCCCGGCCGGCGCGGCGGGCGGGACATGATGCCCGCATCCTCCCTTTCCGCCTCGAAAACAATCGAGGATGCGGGGTCGATGATCATCTCCAGGAACACCACATGCACCGGCCCCAGCAAAAGCGGCCAGCCAAGCAGCACCGGAATCAGGGACATGCCGGCAATCGGCACATGCACGGCGAGGATATAGGAAAACGCCTTGCGCAGATTGGCGTCGATCCGCCGCCCTAGCCGGATGGCGGCCACCAGGCTGGTGAAATCGTCATCCAGCAGCACCAGGGAGGCCGCCTCGCGCGCGACATCCGTGCCGCGCCCGCCCATCGCCACGCCGATATGCGCGGCTTTGAGCGATGGCGCATCGTTCACACCATCGCCGGTCATCGCCACCACCTCGTCATTGGCGGCAAAGGCCTGCACCAGCCGCAGCTTCTGCTCCGGCATAATGCGCGCGAAAACCCGCGTATCCACCAAGGCTTTTTGCAAACCTTCAGCATCCAGCGCGGCCATGTCCTGCCCGGTCAACACATGCCTGGCCTCAATTCCCGCCTGCCGCGCAATGGCCAGCGCCGTTACCGGATGGTCGCCCGTGATCATCGCCACGCCGATGCCAGCGCCACGGCAGGCGGCTACCGCCTGCGGCACGCCTGGGCGCAACGGGTCGGCGAGACCTGCCAGGCCCAGGAAGGTGAAGTCAAAATCATGCTGCTTTTCCGGCCAGCCCGCCCCCGTATAAACACCCTTGGCCACGGCCAGCACACGCAGGCCTTCAGCCGCCAGTTCCGCCACGCCAAGGCGGACAGCCTCAAGCCCCGCCTCGTCCATGTGGCATAAATCGGCCACCGCCTCCGGCGCGCCCTTGGCGGCTATAACGTGCATATCGCCGCCAAGCCCGCGCCAGGCCTGAGACATGGCGAGAAGCTCCGGCTGCAACGGGTAATCATGCGCCAGCACCCAATCGGGGTGCAGATGCTCCGTATTCATCAGCTTCTGCTGCCCCAGCCGATGAAACGCCTGCTCCATGGGGTCGAACGGGTCCGGCCGGCTGGCGAGGATGGAGAACTCCACCAGCTCATGGAACTGCTCCGGGAGTTCGGCGGCATCCTCCGCCATGGCCAAGCTCTGCCCATCCGCCCTCAGCTTGGCGACGGACATGCGGTTCTGCGTCAGCGTGCCGGTCTTGTCCGTGCAGAGCAGCGTGGCCGTGCCCAGCGCCTCGATGGCCGCCGAGCGGCGCGCCAGCACATGCCGGCGAGACATGCGCCACGCCCCCAGCACCAGAAAAATGGTGAGAACGAGCGGAAACTCCTCGGGGAGCGTGGCCATGGCCAAAGTGATGCCCGCCAGCACCGCCTGCAACCATTGCCCGTGCAGCAGGCCGTAAGCCACGGCCAGCAGGATGGAAGCGCCGATCCCGGCCGTGGCGAACAGCCAGACCAAACGGCGCATCTGCACCTGCAAGGGCGGCGGCGCGGCCTCCACACTGCCCAGCGACGTGCCAATCCGCCCGATTGCCGTATGAGAGCCGGTGGCGCTAACGCGCGCAACGCCGCTGCCGCTCGTCACCAGGCTGCCAGCCCAGACAAACGGCGTGTCCTCCCCCCCTGGCATCGCCTCAGCCACATCCGCCACCACGCGCTTGCGCACCGGCACCGACTCACCCGTCAGCAGCGCTTCATCGGCTTGCAGCGCCGCGGCCTCCAGCAACACGGCATCCGCCGGCACGCGCTCACCTTCGGCCAGGCAGACGACATCCCCCACAACCAGCTCCCGCGCCGGCACGTGCAGGCGTTGCCCGCCACGCCAGACCAACGCCTGCGGGCTGGCCAGTTCTCGCAGCGCCGCCAGCGCGTTTTCGGTACGCGCCTCCTGCACCACGACCATCAGCACATTGAGCACGGCAAAGCCGAGCAATATCAACGCCTCGGACAGATTGCCCAAAAGCAGGTAGATAACCCCCGCCGCCAGCAGCAATTGCAGCATCGGCTCGCGCACCGCCTCCCAGGCGATATCGGGCAAGCGCCGCCGCCTGTCCTGCGGCAGCTCGTTCGGGCCGTCCCGCAACAGCCGCGCCGCGGCCTCGGCCTGGGTAAGACCACTCCCTTCGTGAGCCCCCTCCGCAGCGGTTCCAAACATCATCCCTCCCGTTCCAGATCGCCAGAGTCCGGCTCAACCGCGGTGCTATCCCTCATCGCGGCATTGTAACTGTATCATTATAATACGAATCATCTTCCGCCTTGAGGTAGCGCAATGCAGGAGGCTGTTTTACTTCGATGATGGTGAGACACAGGCATACGGAGTGAAGATGCGACGCGCACACACGGAAAATCATCTGCTCGAGCGAACCGGCTGGCTACGCGCCGCCGTGCTGGGCGCCAATGATGGCATCATTTCCACGGCCAGCCTGATTCTGGGCGTGGTCTCCGCCAGTGGCCTGCGGCACGACGCTCTGGTGGCGGGCGTGGCCGGGCTGGTGGCGGGCGCCATGGCCATGGCGGCGGGCGAGTATGTCTCGGTCAGCTCGCAGGCGGATACAGAAGGAGCGGCCCTGGCCAAAGAACGGCACGAGCTGGCCACGGACCATGAATTCGAGGTCACCGAACTCGCGCATATCTATCAGGAGCGCGGCGTGGCGGCGGATCTGGCCCACGAGGTTGCCCTGCAACTCATGGCGCATGACGCGCTGGCCGCCCATGCGCGTGACGAGCTGGGCATCTCCGAGATGACCAGCGCCAACCCCATCCAGGCGGCGCTGGCCTCGGCGCTCACCTTCTCCACCGGCGCCGCGGCGCCGCTGCTGCTTGCCGCCGCTTTGCCAATGGCATGGCTGATGCCGGGCATTGGCGTGGGTGCCCTGCTGTTCCTGGCCATATTGGGGGCTGTCGGCGCCAAGGCGGGCGGCGCGCCCATTCTCAAGCCGACCCTGCGCGTCGCTTTCTGGGGCGCCCTGGCCATGGCGGCCACAACCGGCATTGGCCGGCTGTTCGGTACGGTGGCCTAAGAGGCTGTTTGCAAAATCTACTCTGGCGGCCGTCAGGGGGTGATTTTCTGCGCTCCGGTGCTCAAAAATCACCCCGTGACGACTCACCAGAGCAACGTTTCAAACAACCTCTAAGCGGCAACAGCCGGGGAGGCAGCCGCTTTGCGCAATTGCGCAATCGGCATGGCGAATTATACCCAGGCTATGGACCTCCCTTTGCCAGACACCGTCCTCCCGCCGGCCCCTGCCGAGGTTCTCCACCGCCTGTTCGGGCACAGCACCTTCCGCGGGCAGCAGGAGGAAGTGGTCTCGCATGTCGTCGCCGGGGGCGATGCGATTGTGCTTATGCCCACGGGCGGCGGCAAATCCCTCTGCTACCAGCTTCCCGCTCTGTGCCGGCGCGGGGTGGGCATCGTCGTCTCGCCGCTGATCGCGCTGATGCGCGACCAGGTGGCGGCGCTGCGCCAACTCGGCGTGGCGGCGGCGGCGCTCAATTCCAGCCTCTCGGGGGCGGAACGCGCGCAGGTGCGCGCCGACTTACGCGCCGGGCGGCTGAAACTGCTCTACGCCGCGCCCGAGCGGCTGCTGATGCCGGATTTCCTGGAACTGCTGGAGGGCGTGGAGATCGCGCTCTTCGCCATCGACGAAGCCCATTGCGTCAGCCAATGGGGCCATGATTTCCGCCCGGAATACCTCGAACTCGCCGGGTTGACGGCGCGCTTCCCCGGCGTGCCGCGCATCGCCCTCACCGCCACGGCCGACCCGCAGACGCGCCAGGACATCGCCCACCGCCTGGCGCTGGACGAGGCCCGGCTGTTCCTCTCCAGCTTCGACCGCCCGAACATCCGCTACGCCGTGCTGCGCAAGGAAGCGCCGATGCGCCAGCTGCTCGCCTTTTTGCGCGCGCATGAGGGCGAGAGCGGCATCGTCTATTGCCTCAGCCGCAACACGGTGGAGCAGACGGCGGCGGCGCTGAACGAGCATGGCATCAAGGCCCTGCCCTACCACGCCCGGCTGCCGCCCGAGGTGAGGTCCGCCAATCAGGACGCCTTTCTGACCACCGAGGAAGGGCTGGTGCTGGTCGCCACCGTGGCGTTCGGCATGGGCATCGACAAGCCCGATGTCCGCTTCGTCGCGCATCTGGACCTGCCCTCCAGCCTGGAGGCCTTCTACCAGGA
>DAIDJU010000187.1 GCA_027451225.1 Acidocella sp.
CAATCAGGACGCCTTTCTGACCACCGAGGAAGGGCTGGTGCTGGTCGCCACCGTGGCGTTCGGCATGGGCATCGACAAGCCCGATGTCCGCTTCGTCGCGCATCTGGACCTGCCCTCCAGCCTGGAGGCCTTCTACCAGGAAACCGGCCGCGCCGGGCGCGACGGCCTGCCCGCCGAGACCCTGCTGCTCTACGGCATGCAGGATCTGGTGCTGCGCCGGGGCATGATCGAACAGAGCGGCGCGCCCGCGCAGATCAAGCAGCTCGAACGCGCCAAGCTCGATGCGCTGCTCGGCGTGTGCGAGACCGTGACCTGCCGGCGTCAGGCCATTCTCGCGCATTTCGGCGAAACCCTGGCCCAGCCCTGCGGCAATTGCGACAACTGCCTGACCCCGGCCGAGACCTGGGACGGCACCGTGGCGGCGCAAAAGGCGCTCTCGGCGGCATGGCGCACGCGCCAGCGCTTCGGCGTCGGGCATCTTAGCGACCTGCTGCTGGGGGTTAAGACCGAAAAGATCGAGCGCTTCGAGCATGACCAGCTCCCCACCTTCGGCGTCGGCACGGAGCTGGACCGCAAGGGTTGGGGCTCGGTGTTCCGCCAGCTCATCGTGCGCGGGGCGCTGGAGGTGGACCACGACAATTACGGCGCGCTGTGCCTGACGGAAGCGGGCGAGGCGATCCTGCGCGGCAAGGAAAGCGTGAGGCTGCGCCGCGAAACCGCCAGCGGCAGCGCGCGCACGCTGCTGAAGAAGAAGGCCGAGCGGCTGGAGGTGCCCACCCAGGATCAGGCGCTGTTCGAAGCCCTGCGCGCCGAGCGCACCCGCCTCGCCAAGGCGCAGAACGTGCCCGCCTATGTCATCTTCCACGATGCGACGCTGGCCGCCATCGCCGCCGGGCGGCCGTCCGGCATGGCGGAACTGGCCCAGATCCCCGGCATCGGCGCCTCCAAGATCGAGCGCTACGGCGCGGAGATCCTGGGTATCGTCTCCGGCACCCCCTTGCCCCCGGCGGCGAACTCCGCTTGAAGGGCGGCTTTTGCTGACGGGGATAGACGATGAAGACAGTGCTGGGCGTTGATTTCGGTACGACGAACAGCGTCGTCTCCGAATTTACCCCCGATGGCAGCGTGCGCAGCCGCCGCTTCAGCCTGGGCCTCGCCGATTTCGACGTCTTCCGCACCGTGCTGTGCTTCTGGAACGAGGAAGGCAAGGGCCGCAGCACATTGCGCCATGCCGCCGGGCCCGCGGCCATCGAGGCGTATCTGGACGACCCGGTGGAGAACCGCCTGATCATGTCCATGAAGAGCTATCTGGCCCAGCGCAGCTTTACCCAGACCAACATCTTCGGCCGCGTCTTCACGCTGGAGGAGATGATCGCCGTATTCCTGCGCGCCTTGCTGGGCGAGGGGCGCGATGATGTGCACATCATCGCCGGGCGGCCGGTGCGTTTTGCCGGGGAATTCGCCGACGATGAATTCGGCGAGACCCGCCTGCGCGCCGCCTATGCCGCCGCCGGGTTCACCTCGGTCGAAACCGCTCTGGAGCCGGAGGCCGCGGGCTACCGGTTCATCCGCTCGCTCACCGCCCCCGCCACCGTGCTGGTCGGCGATTTTGGCGGCGGCACAAGCGATTTCTCGCTCATCCGCTTCACTCCTGGGGCGGAGCAGCCCATCATCTCGCTCGGCCATAGCGGCATCGGCATCGCGGGCGATGCGCTGGATTACCGCATCATCGACCACGCGGTGTCCCCGCTGCTCGGCAAGGGGGACATGTACCGGGTGATGGATTCCATGATGCCCGTGCCCGCCGATTACTATTCCGGCTTCGCCCGCTGGCACCGCCTCTCGCTGATGCGCACGCCGCGCATCCTGCGGGATATGGAGGAAGTGGCCCGCACCGCCGCCCACCCCGCCCGGCTGCGCCACCTGATCTCGCTGATCAAGGACGAGGCGGGCTACCAGCTTTACCAGGCCGTCAGCGGCGTGAAGGCCGAACTTTCCCGCGCCGAGAGCGCGCGGCTGCATTTCCAGCATAACGGCTTTACCGTGGACCGGATGATCCACCGCGAGGAATTCGAGAGCTGGATCGCCCCGGACCTCGCCCGCATGGCGGCCAGCGTGGAACAGGTGCTGCAACAGGCCAATCTGGCGCCCGAGGCGGTGGACCGCGTATTCCTCACCGGCGGCACGTCTTTCGTGCCTGCGGTGCGGCGGATTTTCAGCGACCGTTTCGGTACCGACCGCTTGGCCGCGGGCGGCGAGTTCGTCTCCGTGTCGGAAGGCTTGGCGCTGATCGGCGCGGACCGCGCCACATTGGCGGCGTAAGGCGGGGGCTTCCCCCCCGCCCGCAACGGCTCAGGGCTTCGCGCCCATGCGGCTCAGGTAAAAAAGCAGCACCGGCAGCGCCAGCAGCACGAGCGGAAACTGCACCAGCAAGCCGGAGATAATGGCGACAGCCAGCGGCTGCTGCATCCCTGCCCCCTGCCCCAGATCAAGCGCCAGCGGCAGCAAGGTCAGAATAGCCGCGAGCGTGGTCATGGCGATCGGCCGCAGGCGGTTGGCGCTTGCCGTCATCAGGGCTTCACGCGGGTTCATGCGCGGCAGCAGATGCTGCAACTCGGACACGTAGAAAATCGCCATTTCCGTCGCGATGCCCACGATCATCACCATGCCCATCAGCGCCGTGATGTTGAGCTCCAGCCCGGTGACGTAAAGCCCGGTGAACACCGCCGTGGTGG
>DAIDJU010000188.1 GCA_027451225.1 Acidocella sp.
TGGCTGCCAGGAGCAGGCGTTGATCTCCGGCGGCATGGCCGAGTTCGTCATTGATGGTTTTGAAACCATCCAGATCGATCACGGCGAGCGCCATGAGCGACTGATTGCGGCAGGCACGCTTTTGCGCGTTGATGAGGCGCAGCATGAATGTGCGCCGGTTCGGCAAGCCCGTCAGCGGGTCGGTGAGGGAGAGGGTCTCGAGCTGCGCCTCCAAGGCTTCCCGGTACACGGCTGAGCCGGTAAGGGCGGCGAACATCTCGGCAATGGCAAGGCTTGTGGCGTTTGGTGGCGCGGGGTGCCGGTGCAGCCAGGCAATCGCGATGGCGCCGCTGAAGCCTGTGGGCCCAGGCAGTGGCACAACCAAATTGGCGCGCAGCCCGGCCGCAACAAAATCCGGCATGGCATCCGCGCTGTTGGGATAATCGGGTGTAAACAGCGCCTGGCCCGAGGCGAGCGCGCGCCCGACCGTGCCCTGGCTGGCGGAGAAGCTGAATTTGACGATGGGGGTTTGGTTGAGCTGTTCCAAACCGTGGAACAGTTTGTATCGCAATTGCCCGGGTTCCTCGAAAACAATCAGCGCCACGCCATCGGCACCGAGGAGCTTGGCCAGGCGCTCGGCGGCGGCGGCAAAGAATTCGGGGAAAGAGAAAATCTTGAGCAGGCCGGTCGTGGCCCGGATGGCCATCTCCCAGCGTTGTATGTCATCCCAGACCGGCTGATCCGTGTCATGCATTGGCTTATGCCCGCGTGGTTCTACCCGATCGTCTGTACCGTTCCGGCGGTGCCATGTGGAGCGGGGGCCGCGTGGAAATCGATGCATTCAAGCGGGGGTGGGGTGGTGTTCATTGTTCGGGGAAATCATCCCCGCGCATGGTCCTTACCACATTCCGCGTGAAATACATATTATAGTTTATAAACTTAAAGTGTGTAACCGGGCAATGCATGCCGCATGGATATGCGGCAATTGGTGGGACGGAATTTTGCCCGGCTACGCAAGGCCAGGGGCCTGACGCAGGAAGAAGTTGAGGCGCGTTCGGGGGTCAGCCAGCAATATTTGAGCAGTCTGGAGCGGGGGCGGCGGAATCCAACCGTGATCACGCTGTATGAATTGGCGCGGGTGCTCGAAGTTACCGTCGCCGATCTGGTGCAGGCGGATGAGGAATGAGCAAGAACGCCAGGCAACGCCGCTATCCCGCGTGAGTCCGAAGGAGGGTAGCCCGGCCAGGTTAAGGGTGCCGGAGGTGCTGGCTGTAGAAATTAACGTTTGATCTTGGGGCTGTTACGGACGGGCATAGGCCCAGCCAGACAGCGAGCCGCTCGGCGGATCGCCAAAAAGCGCACCCCTTGCGGGTGCGCAATCAGGGGGCTTGGCCCCGCTTGAATGTGGTTACCTGATATTGGTCTTTTCAAAAAGATTTGGCGATTAACAGGGGTGTCCCGAAAGTCCGTCATTGCAAAGTGAAGCGATGCACCTAATCGGCAGTAAGTTGTAAGATGTACAATATCGTAACGAACATGGTGCTGATTTACGATGCGATACCCGGGACGCCGACGCAAGAACAACGCCGCCGCGAGACGGCGGCGCTTTCAGCGGTCAGAGTCGCATGGTTCAGCTGTTCTGGCTCCGGGATTCGTGCACTTCGATGGTCAGATGCGACAGGGATTTGAACCGGCCAAGGCGCTCGCGATACTGGAGGGCTGTTCGATCACTTGAGGTGGTGACGGAGAGGATCGCGCCCAGATGGCCAGGGCCGAGCCGCCAAAGATGCAGATCGGCGAGCTCGTCGCCGTCGTGCTCGATCGCGTCGCGCAGCTTCTGTTCCATGCCCCTGTCCGGTATCATGTCCAGCAGGATGCCGCCCGTGTCGCGGATCAGCCCCGCGGCCCAGCTCGCGATGACGGCCGCGCCGACAATGCCGACCAGCGGGTCCATCCACAGCCAGCCGAAAGCGCGGGCCAGCAGCAGCCCCACGATCACCAGCACGGAAACCGCCGCATCGGCCGCGACATGCACTACGGCGGCGCGCATGTTGTTGTCCCGCCCGGCGGCACCGCTAGCGTGCTCATGCTCCTCGAACGTGACGTTGTAGGAATGATCGAAGAGTTTGACATCAGCGGTGAATTCGTGCGGCTCCGGGATCTCATCGACGGACTCAAGATAGCCATCGCGCGTCACGAAGGCGAAGCTCTGGCGTGCTCCGTCGGGACGCACGGTCTCGATCATGGCGGCGTCGGCGGGGATACCGAACCCACGGGCGGCGTACAGGCGGAAGCGCGGTGGCACGCCATCCTCGAAAACCTCGAGCTTGACCTTTCCTGATGCTGTCTGGATGACGTGCGCTTCATCATGATCATGATGCGCATGCCCGTGACCATGGCTGTGTCCATGCCCGTGGCTGTGCCCATGATCGTGCCCGCCGGAAAGCAGCAGGGCGCTGACGATGTTCACGACAAGCCCGAGGCAGGCAATGGGGATGGCCTCGGCAAAATGGATTGGCACCGGTGAGAGAAAGCGGCTTACCGCCTCGAAGCCGATCAGCACCGCGATCATGGCGAGGATAATGGCGCTGGTGAAGCCCGCGAGGTCGCCCAGCTTGCCGGTGCCGAAAGAAAAGCGCGGATCGTTCGCGTGTCGGCGCGCATACCGGTAGGCGAGAGCGGCCAGCAGCATGGCACCGGCATGGGTGCTCATGTGCAATCCATCGGCCACAAGGGCGATGGAGCCAAAAAGCCAGCCGCCTACGATCTCCGTCACCATCATCGCGCCGCAGAGCCAGATTACCCACCAGGTGCGCCGCTCGCTGCGTTCGTGGTCCGCGCCTAAAAAGACATGGCTGTGACCGGCCTCGGGTCTGGTGTAATTCTGCATCATTGTCTCACTTCAGATAAGTGCGGACGACTTCGAGCAGTTGCTCGGCCGCATCCTCGTTCAGCGCGCCGGGGTGTTTTTCGGCATCCACGAGATGGGTAAGGACGTGGTCCTCGACGATCTGCGCCATCAGCCCGGCCGTGGCGCCGCGCATGCCCGCCAGCAGATGCATCACCTTCTCGCAAGCAGCCTCGGTCTCAAGGGCACGCTCTATGGCTTCAACCTGGCCGCGTATGCGGCGCACGCGCGCCAGCAGGCGCTGCTTGTCACGGACGGTATGGCTCATGCGGCTTGTATAGCGTACCCCCCTATGCCATGGAAGACTTGCAATGAGACTGTGCCAGAGAGGATCACGCTTGAGCGAGGCCGCCAGAAATCCAACTTTCCGCCGTGCCGTCTTCTGGGCCGGCATGCTCAACCTCGCTTATTTCGGCATCGAATTCGCTGTGGCGCTGGCCATCGGCTCGGTCTCGCTCTTCGCGGACAGCATCGACTTCCTGGAGGACGCCTCGGTCAACCTGCTCATCATGCTGGCCCTTGGCTGGAGCCTGAAGCAGCGGGCGCGGCTCGGCATGGCGCTTGCCGGCATCCTGCTGGTGCCCGGCCTCGCCACCATCTGGACCGCGTGGCAGAAATTCCTCCACCCTGTGCCGCCTTCGCCCTTGCTGCTTTCGATCACGGCCTTCGGCGCGATGCTCGTCAACGCCGCTTGCGCGTTCATGCTGGCGCGCCACCGCGCGCATGGCGGTAGCCTCGCCAAAGCCGCCTACCTCTCGGCGCGTAATGATGTGCTGGCCAACATTGCCATCATCCTCGCCGGCGTGGTCACGGCCTATCTCTGGCGCTCGGCCTGGCCAGACCTGCTGGTCGGCCTCGGTATCGCCGCCATGAACGCGGACGCGGCTCGCGAGGTGTGGTCCGCCGCCCGCGAGGAGCACGGCGCCGCGGCGTAGCTTGAGGACGCTGCTTACCATAAACTGTGGCATTTTCTTCACCCTCGACTGGATGTACGGTTAAGCGGTGGGCTCTCGAAAGCCGGGCAATGCAGCTTCTATTGGCCGAGGACGAACAGAAGACGATCGACTACCTCACTAAGGGGTTGCGTGAGGACGGCCATGCCGTGGAGGCGGTACGTGATGGCGCGGATGCGCTGGCCCTGGCTTTGGTGAGGGAGTTCGATGCGATTATCTTAGACGTGATGATGCCCGGCCTCAATGGATGGGAGGTGCTCAAACGTCTGCGTGCCGCCGGGCGGGCCACGCCGGTGCTGTTCCTGACCGCGCGAGATCATGTGGAGGACCGGGTGCGCGGCTTTGATCTCGGCGCCAATGATTATCTCATCAAGCCCTTCGCCTTCGCGGAATTGCTGGCCCGGCTGCGTAATCTGGCGCGTCTGCCCAAGGCGGTACCCGGCTCCAGCCTGATGACCGTGGGGGATCTGGAGATCGACACGCTGCGCCACCGTGTCAGCCGTGCCGGCATGGTGCTGCACCTTACCTCAAAGGAATATGCGCTGCTGCTGTTGCTGGCGCGCAACCAGGGGCGTGTGCTCTCGCGTACTCTCATCGCCGAGGCAATCTGGGGCCTGTTCCACGACCAGCAAGCCAATGCGGTGGACGCGCTGGTCCGCCGCCTACGCGCCAAGCTCGACACGCCCTTTGAAACGGCCTTGCTGCACACAATCCGCGGCACGGGCTATGTGCTGGATATATGATGCGCTGCTTCCTCCGCCCTGCCTCCGTCAGCGGGCGCTTGGCCTTGCTCTACACGCTGGGGGCGCTGTTGGCGGTGGGGTTGTTCGCGCTGCTTGCAAACTGGAAGCTTGAGGCGAATTTCACTGTCGCGCATCGGGATTTTCTCCAGGCCAAGGTCGCGGAGTTTCAGGATGATCTGAATGATGGCGGCGGCGAGCCAAGCCTGCTCATCAATGAAATCTTGAAGGAAACTGACGGCGCGCGCCTGCGCGCCTATGAAGCCAGGGTGCTGGTGGCGGGTAAGCAGGCGGGTGAAACGCCAGGCATGGCCACCATGCTGCCCGCGCGCTTATTTCCCGCCGTGCGTGGGGTGCAGAATCTAACACTCACCCGCTACCAAACCGGCAACACCTCCTGGCTGCTCACCAGCCTGCCCTTGCAAGGGTCACAGGGTCTGGTGCTGCAAATCGGGCTTGACATTACGCGGGACAATGCACTGCTAACGGATTTTCACCGCGCCCTAGCCGTGTTTTTCCTGCTGATGGTGCCGCTTTTGCTGGGGGCTGGGCGGCTGGCCGCCGCCCATGCGCTGGCGCCGCTTACGCGGATCGCCAAGGTGGCGCAGAGCATTACCCCCGCCCAGCTTTCCCGGCGCATTCCGCAAGACCCGCCATGGCCGCGCGAGCTGACCGGGCTGGTGCAGGTGTTCAACCAGATGCTGGATAATCTCGAGTCGAGTTTCGAGCGCCTCTCTCGTTTCTCGGCGGATATCGCGCATGAGCTGCGCACTCCGCTTTCCAACCTGAATGGCAGCCTTGAAATCTGCCTCACCCGCCCGCGCGGCGAGGCGGAATATCGCGCCGCCATTGCCTCCGCGATCGAGGACGCTCAGCGCCTCACCGGGCTCATCGAGAATTTGCTGTTTTTGGCGCGGGTGGAGAACCCCAGCCACGCGCTGCGCCTTGAGCGTTGCGAGGTGAGTGAAATCTGCGCCTGGGTGGCGGCGCAATACGAGGCTCAGTCCCGGCCCAAGGGGGTGCGCATCCGCATTGCGGGCGAGGCCACGCTCTATGCGGATACGCTGCTGCTCCGCCAGGCTGTGGGCAATGTGCTGGCCAATGCGGTGCGCCATGCGCCGCCGGGCTCGGAAATTGTGCTGGCCATCTCGGGCGGCCTTGCCAACGGCGTGGAGATTGCCGTTTCTGACCAGGGGCCGGGCATCGCGCCCGAGCATTTGCCCCGGCTGTTCGACCGTTTTTACCAGACCGACCCGGCGCGCGGCCACAAGGCGGCGCAAGGCTCGGGTCTGGGGCTTTCCATCGTGCGTTCGATCATGGAGTTGCATGGCGGGCGGGCGGAGATCGAGAGCAAGCCGGGGCATGGCACGCGAGTGACGTTGCATTTTCCGTCCATGGAGGTCTGAAAATGATAAAATTATCATCAAAATAGCGCCGTTCTGCCCGGCGGGCGCGCTTATCAAGGCTGGATGATTCGACGCTCAAGATCTACGCGGCCATTCTGGCTCATGCTGGCCGCGTTGGTCCTTACCGCGCAGGCTCCATCCGGCTGGGTAACGGTGCGGACCACCCAGCAGGCGCCCATCCTCTCCGGCTTCGCGGCCGTGCAGCCGGGCACGCCCGTCACCATTGCCGCCCTGCAACCAGGCGTGCTCACCAGCCTCTCTATCACGCCGGGTGAGACCGTGCAGCCGGGCCAGACCATAGGGTTACTTGGCGGGCCGCAGATCGCGGCGGCGCTGGCCACGGCGCAAGGGGCCAGCAATGCCGCCAATACCAACCTGGCCGCCGAGCGCGGTAAATTCGCGGATCATCTCTCCACGAAAGCCGCGGTGGCGCAGGCCGAGGCGGCGGCGAAAGCGGCGCGGGCTGATCTCTCGGCACTGCGGGCGGCATCCAACCTGCAAAGCCCGGTGGCTGGGCAGGTGCAAAGTCTCACCGCCGGGCCGGGGGCATCGCTCCAGCCGGGCCAGGCCATAGCGGTGGTGCAGCCCGCTGCCGGAGCGTGGGTGAAGGCCGTGCTTTTTGGCTCGCAGGCGGCCAGGCTTTCTCCCGGCATGGCGGCACGGTTTATCCCCGCCGATGGCGCGCCTGCAGTGTCCGTTACGCTGCGCGGCGTTCAGGGCACACAGCCCGATGGTGGGCTGGTGCTGGCCTTCTCGGGCACTGGCTTGCAGCCGGGCGAAGCGGGCACGCTCAGTCTCTCCTTGTCACCCCGCCCGGTGCTGCTAGTGCCCAGCGAAGCGCTGGTGCTGGATGACGGGCGCTGGTGGGTGATGCTGCATGACGCAAAAGGGGACCACGCCGTGCAGGTGGTGCCAGGCGAGGTGGAGGGCGCGCAAACCCCCATCCTTTCCGGCTTGGCCGCTGGAGACCAGGTGATCGTCCAGGATGCGGCACTGCTCTACCATCGGGGTATCGCTGCCCAATATCAGCCGCCGGATTAAGCCATGCCAGCAGCTTTGCTCCGCCTGCTTGGCCGCCCGGCTTTGTGGCTGATGATCTATGCCGCTCTGCTCGGTTACGGGTTGTTTGCCCTGTTCAATATCCCGGAAGAGGTACTGCCCGCCTTCAACTATCCCGAGGTGAGTGTGACGGTGCATCTGCCCGGCACCACCGCCACGGATATGGAGGCAATGGTGGCCACCCCGCTGGAGGGCGTGCTGCTCGGCCTGCCGGGGGTCTCGAATGTCCGCAGCACCATCAGCGACGGGCTGGTGGAGACCGATCTGCGTTTTGCCGACACCACCAGCGCACAGGCGGATTTGCAGGCGGTGAATGGCGCCATCGAGCGCGCCCAGACCAGCCTGCCGCCCGGCGTACAGCCTTTCACGCAGATCATGGGCAACGCCATCAACGAGCTGGCGGATTACGCCGTGCGCTTTGCTCCCGGCACATCGCAGGCAGAGGCGGCGCGGGCGGTGGCTATGCAACTGGCCCCGGCCTTGCGCGCGGTGCCGGGGGTGCAGCTTGTCACCACCGCCGGGCTGGGGGGCGAGGCGCTCTGGGTGCAGCCTAACCTACCCGCCATGGAACAGGCTGGGATTTCCGTGCAGGCTTTGCAACAGGCGCTGGCCGGACAGGCCATGCTAGTGCCGGGCGGCTCTCTCAGCCTCGGCCACACGGATTCCCTTATCACCTTCGGCAACGCCCCAACTGCCGGCGCGCTGGCGCAAGTGCCGGTGATGGGGCCGCACGGGCCAATCCCACTCGGCACCCTGGCGCGCATTGTTCACAGCACAGAGCCGGTGCATCAGCGCGAGTTGCTGGACGGCGAGCCCGCCATCGCGCTTACCATCTTCAAGCAACAGGGCGCTTCCACACTGCCCGTTACCCGGGCGTTATCTTCGGCCATTCAATCCGTACCAATGCCGCCCGGCGTATCGGTTGTGCCGATTTACGATCAAGGTCATCTGGTGGGCGCGACGAGCGATGATCTGCGCCGCAATCTGCTGATCGGCGGCGTGCTGGCCATTGCCGGGCTACTTGCCGTGTTGGGGGTGAGCAGCGGCGCCTGGCTGCTGGCGCTGTCCCTCCCGGCCTCGCTGCTGCTGGGCATCGCCGGGCTGTACGCAACCGGGCAGAGTCTCAACCTGCTTACCTTTGGCGCCATCATCGTCGCTCTCGGGCTGGTGGCGGATGATTCCATCATCGTGCTGGAGAGCATTTTTCATCGCTGGGAAGCTGGTGATGACACCTGGCCCGGCATCTGGCGGGGCCTGCGGGAGATCATGGCGCCGGATATCATCGGCACGCTCACCACCATTCTGGTCTTCGTGCCGCTGCTGTTCACCGGCGGGCTGGCGGGGCTGTTCTGTGTGCCTTTCGCGCTGGGCATGATTTTCTCGCTCGGCGCGTCGCTGCTGGTCTCGCTCACGCTGATCCCGCTGGGCCTCGGGCTGCTGCCCCGCCATGCCGTACGCCCGCCGCGTGTAGCCAATGCGTTGCTCCTGCGGTTGATGGGCTGGAACCGCCATCTATTCCGCCTCGCCTTGGCCTATCCCAAACGCGCCGTGCTTACCTGCGGGGCGCTGCTGCTGCTCAGCCTGGGGGCGATGAGCCTGGTTTCGGTGAATGTGCTGCCGCTGCCGAATGAGGGCGTGCTACTGGAATCCTTTACCCTCGCCCCCGGTACCTCACTGGCGGATACGGATGCGCTGATGCGCCGCCTCTCCGCCCGGCTGGCGAAAGATCCGGCGGTAGAGCATGTGCTGGCGCGTATCGGCTCGGCCGCTGACTCCACTTATACGGAGCCCGCCTATGCCGGAGAGATCACCATCTGCCTCAAGCCAGGTGCTGGCGGTGCCAGCCTGGACGCCATCGCCGCCCGGGTGCAGGCCGAGACGCAATTCCCCTCGCTGCAAACCGGCATCGACACGCCAACCATCGAGCGGCTGGGCGAGAGCCTGAACGGCCTGCCGCAGCCCTTCGCGCTGGATTTGTACGGCGACGATCTCAGCCAGATGACGGAAACCGCCCAAGCGATCGCGCAACGGCTGAGCCGGGTGCCAGGACTGAGCGATTTGTTCAACGACGAGGGCTACCCTGAAACGCAGTTGCGCATCACCCCGCGCCCGGCCGCGCTCGCGGCGGCGGGGATGACCCCGGCAGGCTTAAGCGGAGAGGTCTCCGCCCTGATGGCCGGGCAGATTGCGGCCGAGCTGCCGGATGGTGCCGCGCCGTTGCCGCTTTATCTGCGCCTGCCGGATGCGCATCTGCTCTCACTGGCCCAACTCGACGCCCTGCCGGTGGGGCCGGGCAGTGCCACGCCGCTGGGCGCGCTGGCGGATATTTCGCTCGTCACCAGCCCCAACCAGTTCATGCATATAGACGGCGCGCGGGCGCTGGAAATTCTCGCCACCCCCACCACCGCGCCCAATCTCGCGATCGCTCAGGCGAAGCACGCTTTGGCCGGGCTGAAGTTGCCACCGGGCGAGCGGATCGCTTTCGGTGGCCTCTACCCGATGCTGGAGCACGCCGCCTTGGGGTTGGGGATTGCCGCCATCGCTGCCATCGCATCGCTGGCCTGGGTGCTGTTTTTGCGCTTCTCCGGCCGGCGCGTGCCGCTCTTGCTCCTCGCGCAAATCCCGCTGGCGATGACCGGCGGCGGGCTGGCGCTGGCGGTGAGCGGGCTGGGGCTGAACGGCATCGGGTTGATCGGCTTCCTGGCCTTGGCCGGAGTCAGCCTGAACCATGGCGTGGTGCTGTTGGACCGCGCCCAGCGCAACGAGACCGAGGGCATGAGCCCGGAAGAGGCCATCGACGAGGCGTTGAATGTGCGTTTCCGGCCCATCTTCCTCACCACCGCCGTGGCGATTCTGGGCATGCTGCCCACCGCCTTGGGATTTGGCACAGGCGCCGCGCCTGAGCAGGGGCTGGCGGTGGTCATCGGCGGTGGTATTCTCTGGAGCGCGCTGCTCTGCACCAACCTGCTGCCGGCGCTTTATCTGGCTGGGCGCGGCGAGCGGAAGCCGGAGAACCAGCCATGAAGCGTGCTTTTGTGCTGGTCTTGGCCGGGCTTTCCAGCTGCGCCACCTATCATTCCGCTCCTTTGCCAGGCATGGAGCCAGTTGTGGCCCCGCTGCCCGCCACAAAGCCCTTAACATTGACGCAGCTTGCCGCCCTGGCCGTGCGGCGAGACCCGGACCTGACAGCCGCACGGGCACAAGCCGGCATTGCCCAGACGGAATTATTGGCGGCCGGAACGCCGCCCAATCCCTCGCTTTCCATTGGGTTCGAGGCGCTGCTGGGCGGCCCAGCCTCCATGTCTTCCATTGCCGGCAGTCTGGTGGAAGATGTCTCGCCGCTCATCACCCGCTCAGCCAACGTAAATGCCGCCAAGGCGCATCTGCTGCAGGTGAATGCGGGCATTCTCTGGCAGGAATGGCAGGTGGCGGCACAGGCGGAGCAGCTTGGCGTGACTTTGACCGGCGAGGCCGCCGATTTGGCGAGCCTGCACAGCGATGATCAGGCGCTGACAGCGCTGGAGCAGGATGTGCAGGCACAGACGGCGGCGGGTAATCTCACCCAGCAGGATGTGTCCGCCACGCAGATCGCGCTGGCCACGCTCCGCACCGCGCTCAATAGCGAGGAACAAGCCCAGGCGCGGGATGAAGCGCAGCTCGACGCGCTATTGGCGCTGTCGCCCGGCACCCCGATAGCATCGGCGCCGATCGATGTGGCGCAAATTCCCCCAGGGCTTCAGCAACAGGCATTGGCGACCTTGCCGCAGCGCCGGCCGGACCTGCTGGCCCTGCGCTATGGCTATACCGAAGCTGACGAAAAACTCCGCGCTGCGATCCGCGGCCAGTTCCTGCCCATCAGCCTCGGCGCGCAAGGCGGGCGCGATACATCAGGCGTGACCAGCGCCGGACCACAGGTTACGTTGTCTTTGCCCTTGTTCAACCGCAACCGCCCGGCGATCCAAACTGACGAAGCCACGCGCACCGCCCTGCGCGCGCAATATGCGGCGAGTCTGGCCGCAGCCCGGAACGGCGCCGAAGCGCTGGGGCAAAGCATAACCATGCTGCAACATCAGAGCGCGCAGGCGGATCAAGCCGCCGCGCAGGCAGCCGCCATCGCCGAGGATGCCCGCCATAGCTTTTCCGCAGGAGGGCTGGATGCCAGCGCGGAGACCGATCTCATCACTGCTGCAGGCGACCGTGAGCGTGAGGCGATCCAACTGCGTACGCAGCTGCAAACAGCCGAAGTTTCTCTGGCCACGCTGCTGGGGCTCGGTTTGCCCGTTCATGGCCGAGCGACTCGCTAACCCGCTACCCGAAGCGCAAGTATCCCGACATTGCAGGGCCATGCGCCCTTTGCGATGCTGTGCAAAGCCATTTTCGGGAGAGGGTTCTGAATTGCCGACTGGTCTGACATGGGTGCACCAGGGGTTGCGATGGGCCGCAGTACCCGTGTGGCGGCTAGCCTATGGTCTTTACGAACGTCAGCTTGAAAAACAGGTGCGGGCTTTGCCAATGCCCGGCCATGTCGGCATCATTCTCGACGGCAACCGGCGCCATGCGCGCGAGGCCGGCGTACAGAGTCCGGATGCGATTTACCGCCTCGGCGCAGCAAAGCTGGATGATATCCTGACCTGGAGCGTCGACCTTGGCGTGCGCAGGGTCACGCTTTGGGTATTTTCGCCTGACAATCTGCGCCGCCCGGAAGCCGAAGTTGGCGGAATTTTCGGCGCGGTCGAGACCAAGATGCGCGCACTCGCCGCCGATCCGCATATCCGCCACAAAGGCGTGCATATTACCGCCATGGGGCGCCGCGACCTGCTACCCCCCGCTTTGGTGGAGGCTCTCGACGCGGCTGAAACCGCGACACGCGGCAACGACCAAATCACCGTGACATTGGCGATTGGCTATGGCGGACGCGAGGAAATTGCCGATGCCGTGCGCGCCCTACTGGAAGATTACGCGGCCCAGGGTCTCTCCACGGCGCAGGCCGCTGTCCTGGTCTCGCCCGAGACAATCCGGCGGCATCTTTATCTGGCAGATGTGCCCGACCCGGATCTGATCATCCGCACCAGCGGCGAGGTGAGGCTTTCCGGCTTCATGCTGTGGCAGAGCGTGCATAGCGAGCTGTATTTCTGTGACGTGAACTGGCCGGTGATGCGCCGAATCGATTATTTGCGCGCCATCCGCGCCTACCAGCGCCGCGAGCGGCGTTTTGGTGTCTGAAAGGCGGCGGCTTTCCCTATGAACCTCATCCACAGCTTCATCTCCGCTATCGTCATCTTCGCTGGCGGGCATCGACTGCTGGCTTACGGCCTAGCCTTCCTGTTGACGGCAGCGGAAGCGTTTCCTGTCGTTGGTGCCTTGGTGCCCGGCACGGCGGTCATCGTTGGGCTTGGCGCGCTGGTGCCAGGCGGCGCGCTGGCGATGTGGCCGCTGATCGGCGTCACGGCCTTCGGTGCCCTTGCGGGAGATGGTCTCTCCTACTTGTTCGGGCGGCATTATAAGCAACGCGCCATGGGGATGTGGCCACTGCGGGCGAGACCGGGCCTATTAGCGGCGGGCGAAGCGTTTTTCGCCCGCCATGGCAGTAAGGCGGTGCTGATTTCCCGCTTCCTGCCTGGTGTGCGGGCCGCAATTCCCATGGTGGCTGGCATGTCGGGTATGTCCGCCGTCCGGTTCTACGCGGTCGATATATGTTCCGCCGTGCTGTTTGCGTTGGCGCATATCTGGTTCGGCATGGCGCTTGGCGCCTCTTTGGCCATTCTCCACGCCATTGCTGGCCGGCTGGTCGTGCTGGTCCTCATTCTGGTGGCAGCACTGGCGCTGGTGGTGTGGCTGACGCCCCTGGCCATCCGGCGGACCATCGGACTGGTGGCGCGCCTGCGCGGGCCAGTGCTGCAGTGGGCTGAAGCGGGAGACGGCTGGGCCCGGCGGCTGGTCAGCTCGGCGCTCGACCCGGAGCGGCCAGAAGCGCTGGGCCTGCTGGTACTGGGCGCCGCCCTTATCGGCGGGCTTTGGATGTTCTTCGGCGTGTTGCAGGATGTCATCGCCGGAGATCCGCTGGTGCGGGCGGATGCGGCGATCTTCCATTTTCTGCAATCGCTGCGCACGCCTGTGATCGATCAGGTGATGGTGGCCATCACCGAACTCGGTGACGCGGCGGTCGTTATCCCCGTTCTTTTAGTGACGTTGGTTTGGCTTGCCTGGCAGCGTGCCTGGCGTGCGGCAATTTACGGGTTTGCCGCGGTAGCTGGCGCCAGCCTGTTCGCATTCCTGATGAAGATCACCCTGCAGCAAACCCGTCCGGACGCGATTTTTGCCGGGTGGAATTCTTATTCTTTCCCTAGCGGCCACGCCACGGCCAGCGCAGCTCTCTATGGATTTTTGGTGGTGTTGATCTGCCGCGAGGTGGGCGTCCGAGCCCGGGTGGCGGTCACACTCGCCGCAGTCCTGCTCGTGGGCGCCATTGCCTTCTCGCGGCTCTATCTCGGCGCGCACTGGCTTTCGGACGTGACGGCGGGATTGGCCTTCGGCGTAGCCTGGGTGGCATTGCTAGGGATCGTCTATTTACAGCATGCGCGTAGGGAGGTGCGCGCCCCTGGTCTCGCGACGGCGGGGCTCGCCGTGCTGCTCGTGGCAGGTGGGCTGCATATCGGAACCAAACACGCCGTGGATATGCGACGCTATGCGCTCACTTTGCCCGTGCGGGAGATGTCCCTCACGGATTGGCGCCACGGCGGATGGGCCAATCTGCCGGTGTGGCGTGTCGATCTCACCGGCGATTATGAAGAGCCGTTTGTTCTGCAATGGGCAGGATCCTTGGCGCCCTTGAAAGCCACCTTGCTGAAACATAGCTGGCAGGTGCCGGTACCGTGGAATTTGTCGTCATCTGCGGAATGGCTATTGCCCAACGCAAAGGCAGACGCACTGCCCGTGCTGCCGCATCTCGATAATGGCCGGTCAGAGGCATTGGTGATGATTAAAACTGGCGGCAACGTGCCGCTCGGCCAGCGGTTGATTTTAAGGGTTTGGCCTTCCGGCACGGTGCTGACCAACGCAGGACTTACGCAGCCGCTTTGGATTGGCACTGTGGTTGCGGAGAAAGTGGAGCATTTGACGCCATTCGCCAGCCTTGTCGATGAGCGGAATGACGTGAACGGCGCTTTGCAAACGCTCCGAACCGCCTTGCCGGGAATAGAATTGGAAAATCGTTCTCCCACAGTGCCGGAATGGAATGGTGAGGTTTTGCTTGGACAGTCTTAAACCGCTTAACTGATCCGTTGCGGTGCTGGGTGCAACCCAGCACGTTGCGGCAGAGCGACAATCAGCAAGAGCATCGCACCAATGAGCACCGCGGAGGCTCCCATTCGGCTCAATTCAAGCCCGCCTTGGGCCAGGGGTTTGTCGAGCAGGTCGCCAACCGTGGCGCCTAGCGGACGGGTGAGGATGAACGCCGCCCAGAACAGCATGACATGCGAGATGCGGGTGAAGTAATACGCCGCCGCAATCAGGACGATCGCCGCGCCGAACACCACGGCGCCGCCACCAAAGCCAAGGCCGTTGCTATCCGCCATCCAGTCGCCCAGCGCCGTTCCCAGAGTCTGAGAGAACAGGATGGTGATCCAGTAGAAGGTTTCAGTGCGGGGCGTCGCCACGCGATTCACTGAGACGCTGCCTTCGGTCCAGCGCCACACGGCGAATGAGGTGGCTAAAAGCAAGGCCAGGATAAAGGAACCGCCGGCATAGCCGATGCCGAGCGAGCGGTCCGCGAAATCCGCCATGGTCGTGCCAAGCGTGGTGGTGGCCACGATGGTCAGCCAGTAAAGATAGGGGTTGAAGCGCGCGGCGCGCATCTGCCCGGCGACTGCCACCATGAAAATCGTAGCGAAAATAACGGTGCCGGTGGCATAGCCAAGGTGCATTGACATCGTCACCGCGTCGCCACCTGTTTCGCCGAGCGTGGTGGCAAGAATCTTGATGATCCAAAAACTCAGTACAACTTCGGGCACCTTGCTGAGCCCCTGTTTGACAATGCCGGTCATAACGCCCCCTTTTATCCATGAAATAGCCTGCGCCGATGCGTATCGGAGCAGGCTATCTGGCCATCAGCTTTGGTCAGTCGGCGTTCGGGCCTTCGACACTGTTCTCGAGCACGGCACCGGTCACAGCATCGACGCCGACCTCATGCGTCGCCGCTCCGGACTTGATGTCGAACGAATAACGCAGGCCGCTGCCGCCAGATTCCTTCTCCAGCTCTTCATCGGCAATGGTCCCAGGCTGTGCCTTCAGCGCAGTTGCCCGCGCCGCATCGATGCTGATTTTGGTGCCACCGGCCAAATCCTGGCCGGTATAGGCGAGCGCCGGGGCAGCAAATCCGGCCAGGATCGCAAGAGCACCAAGTGTGCGGGCCGGGTATGAAAACTTCATCGTCATTCTCCATCAACAGTTCAATCGCAGCGTCGGTCTCGCCGAACGCCTCGCAATCCTTTTGCCGGAGAAGACTTAGGTGAAACTTAGCTCCTCACGCCGGGCATGGTCACGCGCGCCATAACGCCGGTCATGCCATCTGTGCGGTTGCGCACCTCAAGCCCGAAGCCATGGCGATCGGCAATGCGGCGCGCGATGGCAAGGCCCAAGCCAGTCCCCTCCGCCGCTTCGGGGGCCGCTCGAAAGAAACGTTCGAAAATATGTGCTTCCGCACCTGCGGGGAAACCGGGGCCGGTATCCAGCACTTCCGCGCAAAAACCGCTCTTGGTCCGCCGCAGGCACACATCGACCTTGCCACCCGGTTGCGTGTAGATCAGCGCATTTTCGATTAAATTACTGAACAACGTGCGCACTTCATTCTCGGCGCCGTTGATCATGACCGGCGGGACAATTTCCGCGCCCAGATCAATGCCTTTACGCGCGGCGCGCGCGGCGTGATCCGCAACGCAGTCGAGCAACAAGGCGGCGGCATCAAATGGGATACTGGCAGGACGTTGCGGCTCGTCGAGCCGGGCAAGACGCAGGAGTTGATCCACCAGCTGAGCGGCTCGGCGCGCGCCTGCCGCCAGCGCGTCCAGCCGCGCGCGGGCCGGCGGCACCTCGACGGTGAGGTTGCCGATCTCGATTTGCATCGCGGCGACCGGTGTGCGCAGCGTATGGGCGGCATCGGCGAGGAAGCGTTTTTGCGCCATAAGCGCATCGTGCTGCCTCAGGATCAGGCCATTCATGCCGGTTACCAGCGGCGTCAGCTCGACAGGGATATCCGTAAGCGGCAAGGGCTCTTTGGCCATGGTGCTGCGCGTGGCGAGTTCGGTGGCCAGAACATCGAGCCG
>DAIDJU010000189.1 GCA_027451225.1 Acidocella sp.
CGGCCTGGGCTGGCGGCGGGAATGATCGCCGCCTCCAGGCGAGGCGGCCTCGTGCGCATCGCCCTGCTGCGCGGAGACGACCTCGCCGAATACTGGCTCTGGAACCTCGCCGCGCCCGATGGCGTGGGCGACCTCTACACCGCCCGGGTGGATGCGGTGATGCCCGCCTTGGCCGGGCGCTTCCTGGCCCTGGGCGATGATCTCTCCGGCTTCCTGCCCGACAGCGCCGGAGGCAAAACCCTCACCGTTGGCGATTACGTGGCCGTGTGCGTCACCCGCGCCTCGCAGGGCGGCAAAGGCCCGCGCCTGGAAGTGGCCGACGAGCCGCATGGCGACGCGCCGGGCCTGATCCGCCACGGCCCCGGCCCGCTGCTGGATCTGGCAGCGCGGTTTCCGCGCGAGGAGATCGTGCTCGACGATTACGAGCTGATGGCCCAGCTCCGCCCCACGCTGGAAGGCCGGATGCGCCACGACGCCAAGGCCTTCGACACCGTGCTGGAAGACGAGATCGCCAGCCTCGCCGAGCCTTTCGCCCCCTTGCCCCATGGCGCGATGATGCACGTCTCCCCCGCCAAGGCGGCGACGCTCATCGACATCGACGCGGCCGCCGCCAGCGCCATGAACCCGCTGGCGCTGAACACCGCCATCATCCCGGAAATCTGCCGCCAGATAAGCTTACGCAACCTCTCCGGCGGCATCCTCATCGACTTCGCCGGGCTGAAATCCGCCCAGCGCCAGAAGCTGGCCGAACCATTGCGCGCAGCACTGAGCACCGACCCGCTGCGCCCCACTTTGCTCGGCTTCTCCCATCTCGGCTTCGCCGAGATCAACCGGCGGCGCATCCGCCCGCCCTTGCATGAGCTGCTCTCGCCATGAAATGCCCGATCTGCGGCAAGCCCGCCTCGCCCGACCATAAGCCGTTCTGCTCCAAGCGCTGCGCCGATATCGATCTCGGCCGCTGGATGACCGACAGCTACAAAATCCCCCAGCAGCCCGGCGAGGATGAGGACGAGGAAGAGCCTACCCCGCCCCCGGCTTCTGAGCGCTAAGATAAACCATCCGGCTGGTCCCGGCCTCCTGCCCCGCCTCCACCCTGGGGCGAAGAAAGCGTTCCAGCCGCGCCGCCTCCTCCGGGGTGAAGCGCTGCGCCAGGATCTCGCGCAAGGGCGGGGCCAGCGGGTGCGGCGATGTCGCGCAGAACACGTCCCAGCGGCGGGGCGGCACGGCGTCGATATCGATATGCAATTCCAGATGCACCGGGGCGAACCCGGCCTGCACGGCCAAGCTGAGCAAATCACGTTCGGTGTAATTGGTCATCGGGCTGGCGGCGATCGCCGCCTCTCCCTCCGGGTATTGCGCCGCTTTCCAGCGATACAACAGCTCCAGCATCGGCGGTCCGCCGGCATCCAGCTCCCGGCGCATGGCGCTCAGGGATTGCGCATCCTC
Source organism: Acidocella sp. (assembly GCA_027451225.1). Classification (GTDB taxonomy): domain Bacteria; phylum Pseudomonadota; class Alphaproteobacteria; order Acetobacterales; family Acetobacteraceae; genus Acidocella. The sequence continues at coordinate 1,447 of DAIDJU010000189.1, forward strand.
GCGGAACAACGGCTCGGCGATGGAAAGCCGCCCTCCCGGCTTGAGCACACGGAAAATCTCGCGGAACGCCGCAGCCTTGTCCGCCACATAGGCCAGGACCGAGCGGCTGGTGACCACATCCGCGCTGGCATCCTCCACACCCGCCAGGGCTTCCGCCCCGCATTGCAGAAACCGGCATTGCCCGGCAACGCCACGGCGCTGGGCTTCATCCTCCACCTGCCGCAGCAGCGGCGATGAGATATCGGTGAACACAACCTGCAAATCCGGGCAACGCTCCAGCGCCGCCCAGGCCATCAGCCCCTCGCCACAGCCGATATCCAACAACGCCATGCCTGGGCGCAGCGCCGCCGCATCGAGGATCTTCGCCGCATAACGCCCCGTGGCGGCAGCCACGCGCGCGGCTGTAACAGCATCTCCCGCATCGCGCCCCCGGCGCAGCCAAGCCGACCAGATATCATCATCCATGCCCGCATCATGGTAGGCGGGGCTGAATACAACGCTAACGCGGGGCGCGCTGGCTGATGAACACCGACAGCAAAATCAGCATCCCGCCCAGTAATTCGGCGGCGGTGAGCGGTTCGCCCAGCACCAGCGCCCCACCACCGGCGGCGAATACGGGCAGCAGATAGAGAAACCAGCCCGAAGCCTCGGCCCCCATCGTCGCCGCCCCCTTGGTCCAGGCCACCATGGCGATCACCGACGGCCCAAGCGCCAACGCCACGGAAATCTCCCAACGCGGCGCGTCCATCAGCGCCAGCATGTGGCCCATCTCGGGCGCGCCGGCCAGCAGCATCGGCAACGTGCCCGCGGTCATCGTCACCGCGCTCACCTGCAAGGCGCTGCGCCCGACCTGTAGCGGCGGGATGAGCACGCAGTAGCAGGACCAGTTGAAGGCGGCGAACAGCACCAAAGCGATGCCGAACGCATCCCCCTCGGCGGGCCCGGCGCTGCGGGCCAGCAGGAAGATGCCGGTAAACCCGATCACGGCGGCCAGGAACGTCCATATCCCCGGCACGCGGCGGTAGCGCAGGCTCATCAGCAGCACGATGATCAGCGGCTCGGTGGCGTTCAGCAGCCCCACCATCCCGGCGGAGACGGTGCGGTTGCCGATGGAATTGGGGAGATTATACCCCATCACCCCGATCAACCCGCAAAACGCCCCCAGCAGCAGCTCCTGGCGCGACCAGCTCCGCAGCGCCTGCACGAACCAGGGCAGAAAGCAGAGTGTCGCCATGCCATAGCGCAAAGCCGCAAAGGACGCCCCCGGCAGGGCGGCATGGTCGTTACCCAGCAGATACCGCGTGCCAACGGGCGCGATCCCCCACAGCATCACGGCGAAAAAGGTCAGCAATGCGGCTTCCAGGCGGGGAGACATACGGAGGCTTTTCCCAGAACATAAAAAAGGGGGCCCTGCATGGCCCCCTTTCGCGTTAGGCTCGGGCGGTTACCCGATATTCGAGAGGTCCTTGCTCAGCGCGATCACGCCGGGGAGCACCTTGCCCTCCATCCACTCCAGGAAGGCGCCGCCAGCGCTGGAGAGATAGGTCATATGCTCGTGATAGCCCGAGAGCTTCAGCGCGGAGACGGTATCGCCACCACCGCCGACGGAGATGATCTTGCCTTCCTTGGTCGCCAGCGCGATGGCTTCCGCCAGGGCGTTGGTCGAGGCATCGAACGGCTTGGTCTCGAACGCGCCCAGCGGGCCGTTCCAGATGATCGTCTTGATCTCGGGCAGGCGGTTGATGAAGGCGCGCACCGTGGCGGGGCCGACATCCAGCGCCATCGCGTTATGCGGAATGGCGTCCACCTTCACCACCTGGGTCGGGACGTTGGCGGCGAACGTCTCGGCCACCACCACGTCCTGCGGCAGGATGATCTCGCAGCCCTTCACGGCGGCGGTCTTGAGGATCTCGCGCGCGGTGTCGTGCAGGTTGGCTTCCTGGAGGGAGTTGCCGACATCAATGCCCTGCGCCGCCAGGAAGGTGTTGGCCATGGCGCCGCCGATGACCAGGATATCCACCTTGGCGACCAGATTGTTCAGCAGGTCCAGCTTGGTGGAGACCTTGGAACCAGCCACGATGGCGGCCACCGGGCGCACCGGGTTGCCAAGGGCGGCTTCCAGCGCGTGCAGCTCGGCCTGCATCAGCCGGCCCGCGAAGGACGGCAGGAACTGGGCCACACCCTCGGTGGAGGCATGGGCGCGGTGCGCGGCGGAGAAGGCGTCGTTCACGTAGATGTCGCCCAGCTTGGCCAGCGCGGCGGCGAATTCGGGATTGTTCTCCTCCTCGCCGGCATGGAAGCGGGTATTCTCCAGCACCAGCACATCGCCATTGTGCAGCTTGGCGACGGCGGCCTCGGCCACGGGGCCGACGCAGTCATCGGCGAAGGCCACCGGCTTGCCCAGCACCGTGCCCAGCGCCTCGGCGATGGGGCGCAGCGAGAGCGCAGGCACGACCTTGCCTTTCGGCCGGTCGAAATGGCTGAGCACGATCACCTTCGCGCCCTTCTCGGAAAGCTCGCTGATCGTGGGTGCAAGGCGCTCCAGGCGGGTAAGGTCGCTGACCTTACCCTCATGCACCGGCACGTTGAGGTCGGCACGGAGCAGCACGCGCAGCCCCGTGACGTTCACCTGATCAAGCGTTTTGCTCACAGCGCACCGAAGTAGGCGGCGGTGTCGGACATGCGGTTGGAGAAGCCCCACTCATTGTCGTACCAGGAGAGCACGCGGGTGAGAGCGCCATCCACCACCGTGGTCTGCGGCGCGTCGAAGGTGGACGAGGCCGGGACGTGGTTAAAGTCCTGGCTCACCAGCTTGTCGGTGCTGTAGCCCAGAATGCCCTTCAGCTCGCCCTCGGAGGCGGCCTTCATGGCGGCGTTGATCTCGGCGACGGTCGGCTGCTTCTTCAGCACCACGTCCAGCGAGATCAGCGACACGTTCGGGGTCGGCACGCGGATGGCGGTGCCGTCCAGCTTGCCCTTCAGCTCCGGCAGCACGAGGCCGACGGCCTTGGCGGCGCCGGTGGAGGTCGGGATCATGGAGAGGGCGGCGGCGCGGGCGCGGTGCAGGTCCTTGTGCAGGGTGTCCACGGTCTTCTGGTCACCCGTGTAGGAGTGGATGGTGACCATGTAGCCGCGCTCGATGCCGAAATTCTCGTGCAGCACCTTGGCGACCGGCGCCAGGCAGTTGGTGGTGCAGGAGGCGTTGGAGATGATCTCCATGTCCTTGGTCAGCGTCTTGTGGTTCACGCCGAACACGATGGTGGCGTCCACGCCGTCAGCCGGGGCGGAGATGACGACCTTGCGCGCACCGGCGGCCAGCAGGGCGGCGGCGGCTTCGCGCTTGGTGAACAGGCCGGTGCACTCCATCGCCACGTCCACGCCCTGCAAGGGCACCTTGGACGGGTCGCGCTCGGCGGTCACCTTGATCGGCGCGTAGGTGCGCCCCTGATGGGTGATGACCAGGGCGTCGCCCTGCACTTCGACGGTGCCGGGGAAACGGCCATGCACGGAGTCGTAGCGGAACATATGGGCGTTGTCCTCGACCGAGCCGAGGTCGTTGATCAGCACCGGCTCCACGTCGGTGCGGCCGCTCTCGATGAGCGCGCGCAGGACCAGACGGCCAATGCGGCCGAACCCGTTGATTGCAATTTTCACAGCCATTTTTGTTCTCGCTCCGTTATGTGGATGTATTTATTTAAGCGTTGACAACCGAGGTAACAGCCTTGGCAATTGCAGCCTCGGTAATGCCGAAATGCTCGTACAGCACTTCCGCCGGGGCCGAAGCGCCGAAGCCGGTCATGCCGATGAACACGCCGCCCTGGCCCAGCCAGCGCTCCCAGCCGAAGCCGCAGGCGGCTTCCACGCCGATGCGCGGGGCATCGCCCAGCACCTCGGCCTGATAAGCGGCGTCCTGCTTGGCGAACAGCTCGAAGCAGGGGGCGGAGACCACGGCCACCTGGATGCCCTGCGCGGCCAGCGCCTTGCGCGCGCCCATGGCGATGGCGACCTCGGTGCCGGTGGCGATGATGGTGGCGGCGCGCTTACCCTCGGCCTCGGCCAGCACATAGGCGCCGCGGGCGGTCTTGTTGCCGTTGGCGGCATCGCGCAGCGCGGGCACGCCCTGGCGGGAGAGCACCAGCAGGCTCGGCCCGGTGGCGTTCTTCACCGCGACTTCCCAGGCCTCGGCGGTCTCGATGGCATCCGCCGGGCGGATGGTCAGCACGTTCGGCATGGCGCGGAAGGAGGCCAGATGCTCGATGGGCTGGTGGGTCGGGCCGTCCTCGCCCAGGCCGATGGAGTCATGCGTCAGCACATGGATGGCGCGCACGCCCATCAGCGCCGCCAAGCGGATGGCCGGGCGCATATAGTCGGCGAACACGAAGAACGTGCCGCCATAGGGGATCAGCCCGCCATGCAGGGCGAGGCCGTTCATCGCCGCCGCCATGCCAAACTCGCGCACACCGTAATAGATGTAGCGGCCAGCATAGTTGCCGGGCTCCACGCCCGCCATGCCCTTAACGAGCGTCAGGTTGGAGCCGGTGAGGTCGGCGGAGCCGCCCACCAGCTCGGGGATGGCCGGAACCAGCACCTCCAGCGCCTTCTGGCTGGCCTGACGGGTAGCGAGCTTCGGCTTGGTCTCGGCGAGCGTCGCCTTGTAGGCGGACATCGCCTCGGCCCAGCCCTCGGGCAGCTTGCCCTGCATCACGCGCTCGAACTCGGCGCGCATCGGGTGCTTGGCCAAGCGCTTCAGCCAGGCGCGGCGGGTGGCAGCACCACGCGCGCCGGCCTCGTGCCAGGGCTTGTACACATCCTCGGGCACCACGAAGGGCAGCTGTTCCCAGCCCAGAGCGCGCTTGGCGGCTTCGGCCTCGGCGCCACCCAGCGGGGCGCCATGGCTGCCCGCGGTGCCAGCCTTGGTCGGCGCGCCGAAGCCGATGACGGTGCGGCAGGCGATGATCACCGGCTTGGAGGATTTCTGCGCGAAGGCCAAAGCGGCCTGGAGCTGGGCGAAATCATGCCCGTCCACACGGCGGGTGGCCCAGCCATAGGCGGCGAAGCGCTTCAGCGGATCCTCGGAGGTGGAGGTGCCGGTCGCGCCGTCGATGGTGATGGAATTGTCGTCCCACAGCACGCAGAGCTTGTTCAGCTTCAGATGCCCGGCCAGGGCGGCGGCCTCGTGGCTCACACCTTCCATCAGGCAGCCATCGCCCGCGACGACCCAGGTGCGATGATCAACAAGGCTCTTGCCGAACTTGGCGGCGAGCATGCGCTCGGCCAGCGCCATGCCGACGGCGGTGGCGAAGCCCTGGCCCAGCGGGCCTGTGGTCATCTCGATGGCCGGGTGTTCGTGATATTCCGGGTGCCCGGCGGCGGGGGAGTGCAGCTGGCGGAAGCTCTTGAGCTGCTCGATGCCCATGCCCTCATGCCCGGTGAGGTGCAGCAGCGCGTAGAGCAGCATGGAGCCATGCCCGGCGGAGAGCACGAAGCGGTCGCGATCCCACCAGGTGGGGTCGGCGGCATCGAACTTCAGGGCGCGGGTCCACAGGGCGGTGGCGGCGTCGGCCATGCCCATCGGCATGCCGGGGTGGCCGGACTTGGCGGCTTCCACGGCGTCGATGGCCAAAGCGCGGATGGCGTTGGCCATGATCCGGTCCTCGGTGAGCGGCTGGGCGAGAATCTCCGCCTGCCGCGCCAGTGCCGCCTCGTTGCCCGAAATATCGCCAATGCTTGCCATGTATCGCCCGTTCTATCCTGGAATGGCGCGTGCATAATGCCAGCGGCCTTGGGCTTCAACCCGGCGCATGCGCATGGCCACTTTATTATCTGCCGAATTTACGCCCCAGCCGCGCTGTCGCGCCGCCGTAACGGTCAGCGCGCCTTGCCCCGCCAGGCCATGGCCTCGGCCAGCTGGCCCAGGGCATTGTCCATTTTTTCAGCAAGTTCCGGCTCAACGCCCACCTGCCGGATGGCGTCGCGCATCGCGTCCATCCATTGCCGGGAGGTTTCCTTGGTCACGTTCATCTTGGCGTGGCGGGACATGATGCAGAACCCGCCGCGTTTCTCGATCCACTCGCGCGGACCGCCGAGCCAGACAGTGAAAAACCCGGCCAGCGAGTCGCGGGTCGCCCCCAGATCCGGCTCGTGCATCTCGCGCAGGGCGATGTAATCGGGGTTGCTGTCCATCACATCGTAGAACGCATCCACCAGCCGCCGTACGCCCTCGGCACCGCCGATCACCTCGTAAGGGGTGCGCTTTTCCTCGATAACCGTTCCGTCCATTTAGCCTGTCTGCCTATTTTTACGACGGAACAAACAAGCAAAATTTTTTGCCAAAAACTTTGATCTGGATCATGGCGCCAAAAAAAACCTCGCGCACGGCCCACCCCACAAAAAACAGCAGCGCCCGGAGGCGCTGCTGCGGAAGGCGGCAGGACCACGAGGCGGTTGGCGCGCCTCGTGGCGTTGTAGCTTAGGCGAACTGCTGGAGCTTCTCGCCGTGCTGGGTGATGTCCAGACCCTCGACCTCGTCCTCCTTGCTCACGCGCAGACCGATGGTCAGGTCGATGAGCTTGAGGATGATGAAGCTGACGATGCCGCTATACAGGATGGTGACGATGATGCCCTCAGCCTGCAGCAGCATCTGGTGCGGCGCGCCTTCCAGCAGGCCGGGGTGGCCGCCGACTTCGTTCAGCGCGAACACGCCGGTGAGCAGAGCGCCCAGGATGCCGCCGAGGCCGTGCACGCCCCAGACGTCCAGCGCGTCGTCGTAGCCGAACATGCCCTTGAAGCCGGTGACGCCCCAGTAGCAGACCACGCCAGCGGACAGGCCGATGACCAGCGCGCCGGGAACACCGACGAAGCCGCAAGCCGGGGTGATGGCGACGAGGCCGGCAACCGCGCCGGAGACCGCGCCCAGCAGGCTCGGCTTGCCCTTCACGATCCACTCAACCAGCGTCCAGGAGACGACGGCGGCGGAGGTGGCGAGGTGGGTGTTGATCATGGCCATGCCAGCCTGACCGCCAGCGGTCAGAGCGGAACCGGCGTTGAAGCCGAACCAGCCCACCCACAGCAGCGCGCCGCCGAGCATGGTGTAGCCCAGATCGGCCGGGGCCATGTTCTCGCGGCCATAGCCAGCGCGCTTGCCGACCATGATGGCGGCGACCAGACCGGCCACGGCGGAGTTGATGTGCACCACGGTGCCGCCGGCGAAGTCCAGCACGCCCGCGACGTTGAGCAGACCGCCCGGGCCCCACACCATGTGCGCCACCGGGCAGTACACGGCGATCAGCCAGATGCCCAGGAAGATCATGGCGGAGGAGAACTTCAGACGGTCAGCCGGGCCGCCCAGGATGAGCACCGGGGTGATGATGGCGAAGGTGCACTGGAACATGGCGAACACGGTCTCGGGGATGGTGCCCGAGAGGCCGTTGAGGCCGGTGCCGCTGAGCATGACGCGGGAGAGGCCGCCGACGAACGGCGCAAGCGGGCCGGAGCCGGCGGTGAAGGCCAGGCTGTAGCCGACGATGACCCACAGCACCGAGATGAGGCCGGTGGCGAAGAAGCACTGCATAAGCATCGCCAGGATGTTCTTACGGCGCAGCAGGCCGCCGTAATACAGCGCCAGCCCCGGCACCGTCATCATCAGCACGATCACCGAGGAGATCAGCATCCAGGCGGTGTCGCCCGAATTCAACGTGGGAGTGGTGCTCTGCGCCATGGCGGGCGCGGCACCCGCAACGAGCATCCCCAGACCTGCCGTGAGCGCCGCCAATTTCGATCGCTTACTCATCGAGTTCATGTTCCTCATGTTTCTCTGCCTTGGCGGCCTGGAGCCTGAACAGACCGGCAGAGCACTTTGTGGACGGCTCCAAAACGTGACGGATTAACGCAAAGCAAAGAGCGTGCCGAAGCCGGGAGCGCCCGGAATAAAATGATCGCGTACCAGCCATACAAACCGCGCGACCCACACGCCCAAATTATAGGCAGAACCTTGCCCAAAATTCCCCCAAAGCAACCAATGCCGTATCCGCCCCGGGGGTTGGCGGCGCGGCGGGGCTCTGGCAGAGTACCGGCCTCACAACCAAAGAGGGGCGGCATGACGACCACCCATGATATCGCGATTATCGGCGCCGGCCCGGTGGGCGGCACTCTGGCCCTGGCCCTGGCCGCGCGCGGCTGGCGCGTGCTGCTGGTGGACAAGGCCGACCTCTCCCCCATGGAGGACGCGGATTTCGACGGCCGCGCCTACGCCATCGCCGCGGGCAGCAAGACGGTGATGGACTGGGCGGACATCTGGGACAAACAGCCCTACGCCCCCTGCCCCATTCTCGATATCGACGTGACCGACGGCAAACTCGGCCGCCCGCCCTCCCCGCTGAAGCTGCATTTCGACCACCGCGTCGTGGGCGAGGACCCGTTCGGCTGGATCATCGAGGCCCGCTCGATCCGCATCGCACTTAACAACAGGCTGCACGAGGCCGAGAACCTGACCCTGCGCGCCCCGGCCGAAGCCGTGGTGGAGCGCGGCGCCGAGCAAGTGCGCCTGAGCATCGGCGCGGAAGAGTTCACGGCCAAGCTGGTGGTCGCCGCCGAAGGGCGTAAATCCCCGCTGCGCGAGCAGGCCCGCATCGGCCTCACCCGCCTGCCGTACCATCAGACGGCGGTGATCTTCGCCATCGCCCACGAGAAACCGCATAACGGCGTGGCGCTGGAGCATTTCCTGCCCGGCGGCCCCTTTGCCGCACTGCCGATGACCGGCACGCCCGAGCATCCCAACCTCTCCGCCGTGGTGTTCACCGAGCGCGACGCCACCGCGCAGAAGCTCTACGCCATGGAGCCGGAGCCCTTCCTGCACGAGGTGGAGAAGCGGCTGAACAACCGGCTGGGGGCGCTCGCCCTGGCCGGGCGGCGCTGGCTGTACCCGCTCTCGGCGCAATACGCCGCGCGGTATTACGACACGCGCCTCGTGCTGGTGGGCGATGCCGCGCATGGCGTACACCCCATCGCGGGCCAGGGGCTGAATCTCGGGTATCAGGACGCCGAGGCGCTGGTGCGGATTCTGGAGGGCGCGGAAGACCCCGGCGCTCCGGCGCTGCTGGCGCGCTATCAGGCGGCGCGGCGGCCCATCAACATGGCCATGCTGCTAGGCATGGACACGCTGGACCGGCTGTTCTCCACGAACTTCCCGCCCATCCGCCTGGCGCGCGACCTCGGCCTGGCGGCGGTGGAACGCATGCCCCGGCTGAAGAAACGCTTCATGCTGGCGGCCATGGGTCGGTGAGGCGGTGGGTAAGGGGGCGAAACACTCCCTTACCATTAAATTCCTCTTACTGCTGAAAAATTAGTCGCCCGGGCGGCTTGGCGGGTTACAAAGGCTTATGCCTGTCACCCTCGTCGTCCTGCTTGCCGCTATTGTCATCGCCGTGCCCCTGGCGCGTTACGCCGGGCTGGGGAGCATCCTTGGCTATCTCGCGGCGGGCGTGGTCATCGGCCCCGCCTGCCTGGGGTTGGTGACGGACAGCCACGCCATAGGCGAAACCGCCGAGCTGGGCGTGACCATGCTGCTCTTCCTCATCGGGCTGGAACTGCGCCCGCACCGCTTGTGGATTTTGCGCAAGGCGATCTTCGGGCTGGGGCTCGGGCAGATGCTGCCCACGGCGCTTATCATCGGCGGGCTGACTTATCTCTGCGGCATCTCCATCGCCGACGCCGTGGTGCTGGGCATCGGCTTCGCGCTTTCCTCCACGGCCATCGTGCTGCCCATGCTCAACGAGCGCAAGCTGCTGCCCTCCATTCCGGGGCGCGACGCCTTCGCCGTGCTGCTGTTCCAGGACATGGCGGCCATACCCGTGCTGGCCCTGCTGCCCATGCTGGCCCAGGGCGGCATGGCCGGGAATATCTCCTGGCTCGCGGTACTGCGCGGCGTTGCCGTGGTGGCGGGCATATTGCTGGCGGGCACCATCGCCGTGCGCCCGCTCTTCCGCATGGTGGGCTACGCCAAGTCGCGCGAGTTGTTCACCGCCACGGCGCTGCTGCTGGTGGTGGGCACCGCCGCCCTGGCCGAATGGGCGGGGCTGTCCGCCTCGCTCGGCGCGTTCATGGCGGGTGTGATGGTCTCGGACTCGGAATACCGGCACGAGATCCAGGCCAATATCGAGCCCTTCGAGGGGCTGCTCCTCGGCTTCTTCTTCATCTCGGTCGGCATGTCGGCCGATATCGGGCTGCTGCTGAGCCACCCGGCGCTGGTCCTGGCGCTGGTCGCGGCGTTGGTGGCGTTGAAGGCGGCAATCGGCTTCGCCGTCAGCTATATCCGCCGCCGCCTCACGGGCTCGGCGCTGCGCTTTGGCCTCTCTCTCTCCGAGGGCAGCGAGTTCAGCTTCGTCCTCTTCGCCGCCGCGGTGGCGGACAAGGCGCTGGGCCAGTCTTTGGCGGACACGGCAACGCTGGTGGTCGCACTCTCGATGATGGCGACCCCGGTGCTCTTCGCCGCCGCGGAGCGCTTCGTGGTGCCCAAGCTGGAAGCCGCCAAGCCCAGGCCATTCGACAAGATCTCCCCCGCCCCGGTGGACGAGGAAGTGCCGGTGATCATCTGCGGCTTCGGTCGGTTCGGGCAGATCACCGGGCGCGTGCTCTCGATGCAGCGCATCCGCTTCACCGCGCTGGACTGGAGCCAGGAGCAGGTGGACGTGGTGCGCCGCTTCGGCGGCAAGGTATTCTTCGGCGACCCGATGCGCGAGGAGGTGATGCGCGCCGCCGGGGCCGAGGACGCGCGCGTCCTGGTCATCGCGCTGGACGACATGGAAGCCTCACTGGCCGTGGTGCAGATGGTGCGGCGCAAATTCCCGCATCTGCGTATCGCGGCACGGGCGCGCAACCGCCGCCATGTGCATCTGCTGATGGCGGCCGGGGTGGAGATCATCGTGCGCGAGACCTTCCACTCCAGCCTGCGCCTGACCGAGCTGCTGCTGGAGGAGCTGGACGTGCCGGAGGACCAGGCGCACCGGGCAATCGAGCTGTTCCGCGAGCATGACGAGAAGCTGCTGGCGGAGACCTATGCCGTCGCCGATGACGAGGAACAGCTGATCCAGACCGTGCAGGACGCGAACAGGGAGTTGCTGGACCTGTTCGAGTCCGACAAGAGCTAAAACAACCTCAACGCGCCGCACGTTGCGTTCGGCAAAGCTGCCGCCCTTACCCAGCCCGAGCGGATTAGGAGGGAAATGGCACCATGCAGCCCGAGGCTTCATCCCAAAGGGCATAGCTGGGGGCTTTGAAGGCCTCGCGCAGGGTGAGCACCCTTACCGCCTTCATCTCCTCGGCAAAATTATCCTGACAAGCCTGTAGACGATAGTTCGGGATGCCGGGGCGCAGGTGATGGATATGGTGCAAACCAATATCCGCGCTGAACCAGCGCATGATGCGCGGCAGTTTCAGATACGATGTCGCATGCAAGGACGCCTGATTGAAGGTCCAATCGCTCCCTCTCGTCCATTGCGCAGTCTCGAACCGATGCTGCACCGCGAACAGCCAGATGCCGATGATGGAGGCCATCGCCATGGCGGGCAGCTGCACCAGCGCAACACTCTTTGCGCCGAAAATGGCGATCAACGGCGCGAATATGCCCATGAGCGCGATGTTCAGCAGGTAAACGCTGCGGCGCTCGCGCCGGAAAGATGCAGGGGTATCAAAAGGCAAGCGGTACAGCAGGATGAAAATGACCGGCGGCAGCAGGAAGTGAATCAACGCCGGATGATGCGATACACGGTACAGAAATTTCGCCCCGGGACGGAGAGCATCGTATTCCGCCAGTGTCAGGCAATCCGAAAAAAAGTCAGCCGGAATGCCACGATTATCGAGATCGTTCCAGCTTTTGTGATGCCGCGCATGCAGACGGCGCCAATAAACGAAGGGCGTCAACGTCACCAGGCTGCAGGCAACGCCGACAATCTTGTTCATGCGGTGCGATGGAAACAGCGAGTTGTGGCCGCAATCATGCTGGAGCATGAAAATGCGGACGATCAGGCCGCTTGCCGGCAGGGCGAGTGCCAATGTTAACCAAACAGAAACATGCAAAGCCGCATACATCGCCGCGATACAGGCTATGTAGAGGCCAAATGCTGAAGCGGTCTGCCAAGCCGCGGCACCGAACGCGGGGGTCTGGTAGGCGCGTAGCATCGACGGCTTAAGGTCTTCGGTCGGCGGGCACCGCATAACGACTTGAGTTCCTGGACTTTTTATATCAACCCTGTATCCTTTGATGATCAAAGGCGGTCCAGGCAAATATTTATAGCTCCATAGGCCAGGATTCTTGGTGCAATGCAACCGCGGCTGCCTAAAAGATGCCATCCGGCCGGCGAGCGCATCCGTTGGAAAAAGCCGCCCCCGCGCCGAGGCTGTTATCTCATCACTCTCCCAGCCCGCTCGCAATCGTCTTGAAAATCTGCGCCGGAAGCGTGCCGCCCAACACCTTGTTGGTGGGGGAGTTGTCGTCATTGCCCAGCCAGACGGCGATGACATCCCCCCCCGCATAGCCGATGAACCAGGCGTCGCGGTAATCCTGCGTCGTGCCGGTTTTGCCCGCGGTGTAGATGTTGGGAATGAACGCCGCCTTGCCGGTGCCGCCGGTCACCACGGCGCGCATCATCTGCGCCACCGCCTGGGCTTGGCCGGCATCCACCACCGGCACCGGGGCCGGGTGCGGGGCGGGCGCGCCGTTGATGGTGGTGACGGCATAGGGCGTCACCCGCTCACCGCCATTAAAGAAGGTGGCGTAAGCCCCGGCCATTTGCAGCACGCCCACGGCACCCGTGCCGAGCGCCATGGTCGCGTCGTCGGGGAAGTTATCGTTAAGCCCCAGCAGCCGGGCGACGGCGATAACGCGCTTCGCCCCGCCCGCGCGCAGCAGGATGCGGATGGCGGCGGTGTTCATTGAATCCGCCAGCGCCTCGGTCATCGTCACCTCGCCCCGGTAACCGGCCTCGTAGTCATGCGGGTGGTAGCCGTGCAGATAGAGTGGACCGTCGAGCACGGTGTCGCCCGGCGACATGCCCGCCCGCAGCCCCGCCAGCCAGACGATGGGCTTGATCGCCGAGCCAGTCTGCCGCCGCGCGAGTGTGGCCCGGTTATAGCCCTCGCGGTTGCCCACCCCGCCGATGAGCGCGCGCACCGCCCCGGTCCTGGCCTCCAGCACCACCACCGCGCCCTGCGAGATGTTCAGCGCCGGGCCTTGCAGGGTAAGGGCGGCGTCCAGCGATGTCTCGGCGGCCTTTTGCAGTGCCGGGTTGAGCGTGGTGGCGAAGGTAATGTCCTCGCCCTCGGGGATCTGCGCGCTCTCCTGCTGCATCACCCAGAGCGCGAACCAGGAGGTGCGAGAGACCGGCTGCGCCGCGGCGGCCAGTTGGGCCTCGGCCGTGTTCTCCTGCTCGGGGCTGATGGCCTGGGTGGCGACCATATCGTCCAGCACCTGGGTGGCGCGGTTGGCGGCGGCCTCGGGGTTGGCCAGCGGGTTGAGGCTGGAGGGCGCCTTGGGCAGCCCGGCCAGAATGGCCGCCTGGGCGATGGAGAGCTGTGTCGCCGGAATACCAAAGTAAAGCCGGGCGGCGGCGTCCACGCCATACGCGCCCTCGCCCAGATACACGCGGTTGAGATAGATGCCGAGGATCTCGTCCGGCGTGTAGTGGCGGGTGAGCCAGAGGGCGAGCACCGCCTCCTGCACCTTGCGGCGGAAGGTGCGCTCATTGCCCAGGAACAGGGTTTTGGCCACCTGCTGGGTGATGCTGGACCCGCCCTGCATCACGCGGCGGTGGACGAGATCAGTCACCAAGGCGCGGGCGAGGCCCTGAGTGTCGAACGCGCCATGCTCGTAATAGCGCTTGTCCTCGATGGCGATAAACGCCGCAGGCACGTAGGGCGGCAAGGCAGAGGGCAGCACCACCTGGCCCGAGGCATCGCCAAACCGCGCGGCAAGCTGGCCCGAGGGGTCGAGCAGCCGGATGGCCGGGCGGCGCGGGGTGGTGACGGCGGTGGCGGGGTTCGGCATGTCCCAGGTGAACCAGAGCCCGGCCAGGAACAAAAACAGCCCGCCCCAGATGCCGCCGATGATCAGCAGCCGCGTCACCGCCCACCCCCGGCGCAGGTTGCGGGCGAGGGTTTTGGGCTTGGGGGCCGCTTGTGGCTTGCCCTTGGGCTTCGGCTGAGTGGCGGGCGGTTGCGGCTTGGCGCGGGGCATGGCGCAGAGGTGCCAAGCCTGCCGTTGGCGGTCAACGGGTTATTGCCCCGAACCGCCCCTTTGGGTTACGTGGAGGAGGTTGCGGGTGTGGCGGAATGGTAGACGCACCGGACTTAAAATCCGTTGGGGCTTTGCCCTGTGGGGGTTCGAGTCCCCCCACCCGCACCATCCCCCCTCACACGCCTTCCGCGCAAGAGCAAATTATCGCTTGTGCACAAACACATCAGCCTGGATTTCTAACGACCAGAAAACAAATGAACGCCTAAATAAAGATGCATAAACAAACCAAGAATTACTCTGATCACGATTAATTTACACCACAAGAAATCAACGAATATTTTAAAAATATCACTGATGAATCCTAAGCCTTATCGTTATTGACACTGAATCAATGTTACAGTGTTTTTCGGCACGTTACATTTTCTTCATTGTCAAAAATCATCATGCCCCATAGTTAACTCAACTCGCTCGAGGACGCGGGGCATCATTATGTTAGATTTTTTATACGAGCATATCTCCGCCTTTTTATCCAAGCTCACCACCTCCCGGCGCGCAGGCATCGCGATGATGTTTGCCCTGAGCATGCCTATGCTTTTGGTGGTTACAGGATTGAGCGTAGATGTCGGCTACTGGTACCAGAACCAGACGGCACTGCAATCGGCGGCCGACGCGGCAGCCATGGCGGCGGCCATGAATGATTCCCGCCTTGGGCAGAGCACCAATGACAGCAAACGCCAGGCGGCTCTCCCTTACGCCAAATCCATGGCCGACGCCGCGACCAACCAGCAATTCGGTTTTGTCAGCGGCACGCCTGGAACTTCGCTTACGCTTGCCGCCAATATCGGCTCGGCGCAGACCGTCAACAGTGCGAGCGTCACCACGACAACCTACACGGCCACGGCCTCCGCGCCGCGCCCGGCCTTTTTCTCGTCTGTCAGCGGCCCTGGTTTCCAAGGGTTAAGCGCCGGCACGCAAAGCGCCAGCGCAACAGCCTCTCTCCTGACCACCACTTCGAACAGCAGTGGCGGATGCCTGATAACACTCGGCACCACCGGCACCGACATTTACCTGACAGGCGGCGCCAAGATCGACGCCTCCGGCTGCACCGGCACCGGTATCGTCTCCAACTCGACATCCTCCTGCAACAGCAGCACCGGCACGGGATCAATCTCGGTCAACCCCTCGGCCACCATCGTCACCTCGTCGGTTGAGTCCGCCGGCTGCGTGTATGTAAACACCAATGGCGGCGCCAAGATCGTTAACGCCTCGGGCGGCGGCGCCAGTTACAGCACGGGCAGCGGCGCCGATCCCTACGCGACCCTCGCCGCCGCTGGTTTTCCCAAATGGCCAAGCCAGCCAAGCCAGCCGAGCCTCAGCAATACGGTCGCAACCTCGGCTTTTTCTCTTGGCTATGTGAAATCCTATTCCTACGCCTATGCCGGTTGCAGCCCCGATTACGCGGCACAATGCTGGCTCTACCCGTATGAGTTCAGCGGCGCCCTCAACCCCAATGTCGTCTCGCTCGAGTTGCGTGACGGCAGCGATGCCTCCAGTTACGATTCCACCTACGTGTTCACCAGCGGCTTCAAAACCAGCAACGGCACGCTGACCTTCGACAGTACAAGTTCTATCCCCGCCACCTATTATTTCCAGGGTGCCACCAGCACCAAGAAGAACGTCACGACTCTCTCCGGCTACGGACTGGAACTCAGTTCTCCCACCATTACCTGGGGTAAGGGGGGCGTGTATTACTTCAATGGCGGCTGGGCGGTCGATGGCAGTTCCCCCACCATGACGGTGGGTACCAGCACCATGCTCTCCACCGCTTATAGCGGTGCCTCCAACGGCGCCACCTATCTGCAGGAAGGCAATATCACCTTCGGCGGCGGCACTTACTACTTCGATGGCGGGCTGGTGATCGGCGGCAGCGGCAACGTCACCTTCGGGCCGGGCATCTATTACATCGTCAACGGCCCCTTTTCCGTAACCAATGGCGGCACGCTCACCGCCAATGGCGCCACCTTCGTGCTCGAAGGCACATCCTATTATGCCTTCAACGGCGGCACCAACCTCACACTCTCAGCTCCCGTGGCTAACAGCGCCACCAACCCCACCAATTGCGTGCTGCCCTTCTCCTCCGGCAGCACCACGGGCACGCCCTATCCGCAAACCACCTACGCGATCGACAATACCCTCGTCACAGCCACACCGACTTACGGCACGCCCATCACCACCAATGCCGGCTCCGGGTATCCGGGCAAGCCGTACCCGTGGGATGGCACTAACGGCAAAGGCATTTGCGGCGTACTGATTTACCAGACACCGACCGACAGCTCGACCGACTACATCACCGAGGGCACGACCAACACGGTCAATGGCATCATCTACACCCCGGCAGCGGCACTCACCATGTCCGGCGCAGGCTCCATGAAGGCCGGCACCAATTCCGACGGCACAGCCGGAACACTTGCCATCATCTCCAACAGCATCTCGCTCACGGGCAGCGCCAACCTCACGCTGTCCACGGGCTCCAGCACCTCGAATTACGGCCTGAGTTCCTCGACCACCACCAGCCAGATTCTGCTGACAAACTGATGCCAAACAGCTCTCCCCAAACGCTACGCGCCAGGTTTGCCACCCTTCTCCGCGCCCGCTCCGCCGCCGCCGCGGTTGAGTTCGCACTGATGGGCCTTGCCACTTTCGCGTTTTTCTTCGCCATCCTCAATCTCGGCCTGCTGGGCTTCACGCTCTCAACGCTGCAACGCGCCGTGGAGATGGCCTCCCGCACCGCCGCGGTGAACGCCACTGTCGCGGGCAGCAGCACCGGCTCGGGCGTCTGCCCTACGGTTTCCGATGTTACCGGGTATTTCAATCGATATATGGGACACATGATCCCCAAGGTGGGAGCCGCCAATGGGCCCACCCTGACCTTTTACACCAATGCCTCCGGCACACCGGCCTCTTTCAGCGGCCCATGGGTGAACAGCACCTCCGCCGCGCCCACCGGCACCTACATCGCTCTTGGCGCCAGCTATACCTGGTCGCCAATCGGCTTCGCCGAATTGGCCTCGATCCCTCTCACCATCAAAACCATTGCTTTCGCCATGGGCTCGCCCTCATGCTCAAACGACGACTAGCCCGCCCCTCCCATCTCGGGTGCCGCGGCAGCGTCACCGTCGAGTTCGCGCTGATCGCGACCTTCTTCCTTCTGCCCCTGTTTGGCGGCAGCGCGGACATGGTGGAGTACATCTCCGCCCGCGCCCAGCTCAACACCGCGCTGCAAGCCCTGTACTACTACGCCCTCACCAATCCCACGGCGGGCACGAACAGCGCCAACACCGCGGCCGTCATGTCGCTGATGAGCAGCAAGCTGCATCCGCTTACCCTGGTCAGCTCCTCGGCCTCGTATAATTGCATCGCCAATAGCGCCACCACGGTCACCTATGTCTCGCAATCCAGCACGGCAATCACCGCTTGTTCGGCAACGAGCAACTACACCGCCGCACAGCAGACATTGCAGATCACAGTCACCTACACGGTGCGCACGTCCGTGCCATTCGTCATGCCGATGCCCTATCTGACCACCAATCCGCTGGTGATCACCCAGAGCGGCACGGTTCAGGTGCAGTAGTAGTCGTTCCCCTGCTTTGCGCCAAATCAATGTTTTTCCCACCGCCGGACGCGAGTAAGATACGCATGGGGGTAGTGTAATCATGTGTCTTGGTATTCCGATGCAGGTGGTGGCGATCGACGGCTTCAACGCCGAATGCGAGGCGCGGGGCGTCAAACGCACCGTCTCGCTGTTCATGATCGGCGAGAACGAGGTTGAGGTCGGCGATTACGTGATGGTCCATGTGGGCTACGCGCTGCGCAAGATGACACCCGAGGACGCCCGGCTGAGCTGGGAACTGTTCGACGAAATCCTCGCGGCCGCCGGCGAATGAAAGAGGATTTCGCCGCCGCCAAGGGCTGGCTGGAGCGCATCAAAGAACTGCCCATCGAGCAGCCCGTGGCGGTGATGAATGTCTGCGGCGGGCATGAGCGCAGCCTGACGCAGCTCGGCCTGCGCGGCGTGCTGCCTGCCAACGTCAAGCTCATCCCCGGCCCCGGCTGCCCCGTCTGCGTCTGCCCCGAGGAAGATCTGGCCGACGCCATTGCCCTGGCGCTTACCGGCAAGGTCACGCTCGTCGCCTTTGGCGACATGCTGCGCGTGCCCATCAACGCCGCCAAGGGCGAGGTCCGCTCCTTGGCCGAGGCAAGGGCCAAAGGGGCGGATGTCCGCCCGATCAGCGCACCGCAGGAGGCCGTTTCCATCGCCGCCGCCGCTCCGGCCCGCCCGGTGGTGTTCTTCGCCGCCGGGTTCGAGACCACAACCGCCCCGGTGGCGGCCATGCTGGCCCAGGGCGTGCCGGAGAACCTTTCCGTACTGCTCGCCGCGCGCCTCACCTGGCCGGCGGTGGACATGCTGCTGGCAAGCGGCGACGCGGCGCTGGACGCGCTGATCGCCCCCGGCCATGTGGCGGCGGTCATGGGTGCTTCGGAATGGGGCTTCGTGGCCGAGCGTTATCATCTGCCCGTGGCGGTGGTCGGGTTCTCGGCCAATTCCCTGCTGGCGGCGTTGTATTCGGTGCTGCGGCAAAAGCTGGCGGGCAAGCCGTTCCTGGATAATTGCTACCCCGAGCTGGTCGCGCCCGAGGGCAATCAGCGCGCCCAATCCCTGCTGGCCGAGGTGATGGAGGTGACGGACGCCAACTGGCGCGGCATCGGCGTCATCCCGCGCTCCGGCTTCTCCCTGCGCGGCGCCTGGAAGCGCTTTGATGCCCGCGCCCGCTTCGAGTTCTTCGCCCTGCCCCGCCGCCGCGCGGGCGAGATGCCCCCGGGCTGCGACTGCGCCGCCGTGGTGCTGGGCAAAAAACAGCCGGACCAGTGCCGCCTGTTCGGCACCGCCTGCACGCCGCAAAATCCGGTGGGGCCGTGCATGGTCTCGGATGAAGGCGCCTGCCATATCTGGTGGCAGGGAGGCGTGCGGGCAGCGGCCTGACGCCTTGGCCTGCGAGCTGATCGAGCTGGGCGGCGTGGTGCAGGGGGTCGGGTTCCGCCCCTTCGTGTTCCGTCTGGCGCAACGGCTTGGCGTACAGGGATGGGTGCGCAACCGCGCGGGCGTAGTGGAGATCTGCGCCACCGCCGCGCCGGACGTATTGGAGAATTTCCGCACCGCCCTGCTGGCCGAAGCCCCGCCCGCCGCCAGACCTGAACGCCGCACCGTTGCGCCGGGGGAGTTCACCGGCACCGGCTTCACCATTCAGGACAGCGCATCGGGCGACGCCATCCAGGGCCTGCCGCCCGACCTCGCCCCCTGCCCGGACTGCCTGGCCGAGATGGCCGCCCCCGGACGCCGCCACCGCTACCCCTTCATCAACTGCACCCAATGCGGGCCGCGCTACTCCATCATCCGCGCCCTGCCCTATGACCGCGCCAATACCGCGATGGCAGCCTTCCCCCTCTGCCCGGCCTGCGCGGCGGAGTATAAAAACCCGGCGGACAGGCGCTTCCACGCCGAGCCGGTGGCCTGCCCGGAATGTGGGCCGCGCCCGCGCTTCGGCGCGCTGGAGGGTGAAGCCGCCCTCACTGCCTGTCTCAAGGCCTTACGCGCGGGGCGGGTCGTCGCGGTGAAAGGCGTCGGCGGCTATCATCTGCTCTGCGATGCCGCGGACGAGACCGCCATAGCCCGACTGCGCGCCCGCAAGCACCGCCCCGCGAAACCCCTCGCCCTGCTGCTGCCCGAATCCCGCCTGGCCGATTACGTGGTGGCGAATGAGACCGCCCTGGCCGCCCTGCGCGCCCCCGCCCGCCCGATCCTGCTGCTGCCCCAACGCCCCGGCCTGCCGGACGTCCTGGCCCCAGGCCTGAGCGAACTTGGCGTGATGCTGCCGGATTCGCCGTTGCATCATCTGCTGGCCGAAGGTTTCGGCGCGGCATTGGTCGCCACCTCGGCCAACCGCTCCGGCGAGCCGATGGTCACCACCGAGGCCCAGGCCGAGGCCGAACTGGCGGGCATCGCGGACGCCTTTTTGCACCATGACCGCGCCATAGAGCGCGCCGTGGACGATTCCGTGCTGCGGATCATCGACGGCGCGCCACGCATCCTTCGCGCCGGGCGGGGGCTGAGCCCCATCGAGATAAACCTGCCCTGCACGCTGGACCGCCCCGTGCTGGCGCTGGGCGGGCATATGAAATCCGCCATCACCTTGGCCTGGGGGGATAAGGCGGTGGTCTCGCCACATCTGGGCGAGTTGGACAGCGCCCCCGCCCAAGCCGGTTTTACGCGCATGGTGGCGGATATTCAGGCGCTTTACGGCGTGCGGGCGGAAGTGCTGCTGGCCGACGCGCATGAGGGCTATGCCAGCACACGCTGGGCCCGCGCCCAGGAGTTGCCGGTGGAGACAATCTGGCACCACCACGCCCATGCCAGCGCCGTAGCGGGCGAACATGGCATGGCGGAGCGTTTGGTCTTTACTTGGGACGGCGTCGGCCTGGGGCCGGATGGCGCGCTCTGGGGCGGGGAGGTTCTGCTGGGCCGCCCCGGCCAATGGCGCGTGGCCGCAAGGCTGAGGCGGCTGCGCCTGCAAGGGGGTGACGCCGTCTCCCGCGCCCCCTGGCGCTCGGGTGCCGCCATGTGCTGGCAGGCGGGCATCGCCCCGCCCGAGGGGCTGGTGCCGGACGCCCTCGCCCAGACCGCCTGGATGCGCGGGCTGAATTGCCATGAAAGCGCCGCCGTGGGCCGGTTGTTCGATGGCGCGGCGGCTTTGCTCGGTCTGTGCCAGACCGCCAGCTATGAGGGCCAAGGCCCCGCGATGCTGGAAGCCCTGGCGGGAAAGCTGCCCGATGCAGCGCCTCTGCCGTTGCGGCTTGTCGATGGCGTCTGGGAAGCCGATTGGGCCCCGCTGGTGCCGATGCTGCTGGACGCCACCCTGCCCCACCCCGAGCGCGCCGCGCGCTTCCACGCCGCGCTGGCGGCCACGGGGGCGGAAATGGCGCAATGTATTGGCGCAAATCTGGCCGGGCTGGCGGGCGGGGTGTTCCAGAACCGCCTCCTGACCGAAGCGCTGCTCGCCCGGTTGCGCGGTGCAGGGGTTACGGCGCATCTGGGGCGCGCAATTCCCTGCAACGATGCGGGCCTGAGCTTCGGCCAGGTGATTGAGTTTGGAGCACGGCAATGGATGAAATGATTACCCTGGCCCACGGCAATGGCGGGCGGCGGATGCGCGCGCTGATCGAGGAAATTTTCGCCCCCGCCCTGGGCCGCCCGGATACTCAGGCCGACGCAGCCCCCATCGCCCTGCCGGAAGGCGAGATCATGGTCACCACCGATGGCTTCACCGTGCAGCCCGCGCGGTTTCCGGGCGGGGATATCGGGGCGCTGAGCGTGCATGGCGTGGTCAACGACCTCGCCGTCTCCGGCGCCACGCCGCTCTACCTCACCTTGGCGGCGCTGATCGAGGAAGGCACCTCCATTGCACTGCTGCGCGAGTTGGTGGCCAGCCTGGGCAAGGCCGCGCGCGAGGCCGGGGTGCGTGTGGTGGCGGGCGACACCAAGGTATTGCCGCGCGGCCAGGGCGGCGGGGTGTATTTCACGCTCACGGGGCTAGGCGTGCGTACGCCCGGCTGCCCGCCGGGGCTGTCAGCCATTCGCCCCGGCGACAAGCTTCTGGTCAGCGGCCCGGTGGGTGATCATGGCATCGCGGTGATGCTGGCGCGGGAGGATTTCGGCCTGCGC
Organism: Acidocella sp.; assembly: GCA_027451225.1. Taxonomy (GTDB): domain Bacteria; phylum Pseudomonadota; class Alphaproteobacteria; order Acetobacterales; family Acetobacteraceae; genus Acidocella. Next base: position 23,451 of record DAIDJU010000189.1, read on the forward strand.
GGCGATGTCCGCTCGGATGCGGCAACCGTGCTGCCCCTCACCCTCGCGCTGCTGCCGCTACCGGGGCTTCGCTTCATGCGCGACCCCACACGCGGCGGGCTGGCCACGGTGGCACATGAGATCGCCTTGGCCTTGAAGCTGGGGCTGGAACTTGAAGAAGCGGCCATTCCGGTGCGCGAGAGCACCCAGGCTGTATGCGCGATGCTGGGCTACGATCCGCTTTATCTGGCTTGCGAGGGCCGGGTGGTGGCGGTGCTGGCCCCGGAAGAGGCCGAAGCCGCGCTGGCCGCGTGGCAGGCCCTGCCTGGCGGGGCGGAGGCGGCGATCATCGGCACGATTGGCGCGGCACCCGGCCCGGTGGTGCTGCGCACGCCGATCGGCGGCAGCCGCGTCCTGCCCGAGCTGGAAGAGGACGCGCTGCCCCGGATTTGCTAAGTCCCTTCGGAGAGCAACACCTTGGGCTTGGCCGTAGCACTTGCGGCGGTCACGCCCTGGCGCAGCCATTCCAACCACGCCTCCATCCCCTCGCCCGAGCGGGCCGAGAGGGTGAGGCACTCCATGCCCGGATGCACCTGCCGGGCAAAGCCCTGCGCGGTCTCCACCGAGAAATCGAGATAGGGGAGCAGATCCGCCTTGTTCAGCAGCATCAGGTCCGAGGCGTAGAACATGTCCGGGTATTTCAGCGGCTTGTCCTCGCCCTCGGTGGTGGAGAGCACCACCACCTTATGCGCCTCGCCAAGGTCGAACCCCGCCGGGCAGACGAGATTGCCGACATTCTCGATGAACAGCAGCCCGCCGCGCAAATCCGGCAGATGCTCCAGCGCATGGCCCACGCCGTGCGCGTCCAGATGGCAGCCCTTGCCGGTGTTGATCTGGTAGGCGGGCGCGCCGGTGGCGGCGATGCGGTCCGCATCCAGCCCGGTCTGCTGGTCGCCCTCGATCACGCCGATGGGGAATTCGCCTTTCAGCGCCTCGATGGTTTTCACCAGCAGCGTCGTCTTGCCCGAGCCGGGCGAGGAGACGAGGTTGATGACGAAAATCCCCCGCCCGGCGAAGACGCGGCGATTGACATCGGCATGGCGCTGGTTGGCGGACATGATGTCCTGTTCCACCTGCACCATGCGGGTTTTGCTCAGGCCAGGAGCGTGGGCGTGTTCCGGCCCGTGATGATGGCCGTGATCGTGGTGATGATCATGTTCGTGGTCATGATCGTGGGAATGATCGCCGCAGCCGCAAACGCCGCACATGTTATGATACCTCCAGCTGCTTGACCCGCATCTGCTGGCCTTCGAGAATCTGTAATTGGTAGCTGCCGCAATTCGGGCAGCCATCGCCGTGGCGGCGCACCGCCACGCGGGTGGAACATTGCAGGCACCAAGCCTCGCCGTCCACCAGTTCGGTGACCAGCTCGGCGCCTTCGGCCAGCGTGCCGCGCGCCACGATGGGGAAGTTGAACTTCATCGCCTCGGGCTCGATGGTCGCCAACGCACCGATCTCGAGCCACACCTTGTGCACCTTGCTGAAATGCTGTGCCGCGGCTTGGCTCTCGAGCGTCTGCACCAAGCCTTCACACAGCGACATTTCATGCATTCGACTCACCCAGGCGGATGAACTTGTCCTTCGTCGCCTCGCAGACCGGGCAGGTCCAGTCCTCGGGCAATGCCTCGAAGGCCGTGCCTGCCTCGACCTGCCAGACATCGTCGCCCTCGGCCGGGTCATACACATGCCAGCAGATGCGGCACTCCCAACGCTGGCTCATTGATACACGCCGCGCACGGCCCTGATGCGCTTGGCGGAATCGGCGATGTCGTCCAGCGCGGCGCAGGCCACGGCGGGGATTTCGGCGATGTCCAGCGAGTTCAGGATGAGCTGGTTGGAGGCGTTGGAGAACTGCACCCACCATGTGGCGGCCAGATGCGTGGAGCGGATGCGGCAGGAGCCGTACCCGGCCGAGATGATGACGACATCGCCCTCGCCCAGCGTGCGCACCAGCCAGCTGAGATCGGCATCGGACATCGGCACGAGGTCGAGGTTGAAATTATGCCGCTCACCCGTGGCGAGGAATTGCGCGCTGCGGGCGACGATCTCGGCCAGCACATGCGGGGCGTTGATCACGTCGTCCGGGATCGTCTCCGGGTCGGGCAGGTCCATCATCGGGGCGGCGGCGCGCTGGCGCAGCACCTGCGGCACATCGCCGACTTCCAGATAATCCACGCCCTCGCCACGCACGCGCCAGAGCCCGGCGAAGATGGTCTCCTCCACCTGCACATCCGGGCTGCCCATCGCCAGGGCCGAGACCTCGCCGGAGCCAAGCACGTCCTTGAGGAAACGCTGCGCCGCCGGGGAGGCCTCGAGCAGATCCAGCATTTGCGGCGCGCCGGGCTTGTAGGCGCTCAGCGCCCGCTCGATCCGCTCCAGCCAAATCTCACCGGCTTCGCGCAGCTCGGGATCATCGGGCAGCAACGGCGGGACATACTGCGTCACGCTGCTGGGCATGGGCAGATAGGCGGGGCCTTCTTCGTGCGTGGCGGACATCAGGCGGCTTGCTCCGGCGTCATGATCTTGTTGAGTTCCTGGATATATTCCACCCAGTCGCGCATGCGGGGCAAGCTGAGCACCACCGCGCCGTCGCGCAGGAACAGCAGGGTTGGGCGTACGCTGACCCTGAAGCGCACGGCAAGTTTTTTCTCCACATCGGGATTGATGACGCCGACACGGAAGCGGTTGGGAAACTCCTTCAGCAGCTCGGGCAACACCACGGCGAGATCGTCGATCTCGGGGTAGCGGGTGACATTGCCGGTGAAGAACAGGGCGGTGAGACCTTCGGCGGCGAAGGCGTCGACATCGTCCTGCTTCAGCTCGCTAATGCCAGGCATTTGCAACAGGCGGCGCAGAGAGGGTGAAAGCGTATCGGTATTCATGCGAGACAACCTGATTCGTAATTTTCCAGCGCCACGGAATCCGGCCCCAGCGAGGCGGCGTCATCCCGCGCCGTGCGCGAGCGCGGTTCCACGCCAAAGCGCTTGAGATAGGCAAGGGTTTCGGCCAGCGCCGCGTCGATTTGCGCACGCACGGGCGCGGTGACGCTGCCGCCGTAATTCTCCAGATCCAGCGGCTGCACGCCGATGAGCCGGATATGCAGCGGCAGCGTGTCCTTCAGCCGCGCGAGGCCCAACACGTCCACCATGCTGGTCTGGTGCAGGCTCATCTTCTTGGCGGTCAGGCATTGCGGCACGTCGTCATCGTCCACCAGCACCAGCTCGCCGGGTTCGCGCCCGAAATCCACCGCGTCCAGAATGATCAGCACATCCGTGTCCTCGACCAGCGGCAGCAGGGCCAAGCCCTGCGTGCCGCCATCGACGAGCTTCACGTTCTCGGGGAACACGTGGCGCGCATGCAGGGTTTCCACGGCGCGCACGCCGAAGCCCTCATCCGCCCAGAGGATATTGCCAACCCCGAGAATGGTGATGTTTTTCATGACGATTTGCCATCCTTGAAGTAGCGCCAGCCGCTGATCATCGTGCTCACCATGGTCTGGCGGGACATCACGTCCTCGCGGATAACCAGATAGATATGCGCGATGACGAAGAGCAGGATGTACCACATGGCCAGATGATGCCAGGTGTGAACCTCCATGCTGCCGCCAAGCAGCGGGATCACCCAGGAGGTGAACAGCGTATGCGCCCAGCCGCCCGCACCCTCGCCATACAGCGCGAAGCCGGTGACGAGCTGGAAGATCACGCCAAGCACGAAGACCGCGAAGATGGCCAGCTGCGCCACGGGGTTATGCCCGACCTCGCGCATCGGCTCGCTCTTCTGGAAGCCGTACCAGCGCAGTGTCTGGAACAGCTCGTGCCACCAGGATTTGCGCCACACCGCCAGGATAAAAATCTCCCTGGCGTAACGGTTGCCCACCAGCGCCCAATAGACGCGCAACAGAAAGCCGATGCCCAGGATATACGCGGCGGTGAAATGGATGAAGCGGATGTCACCCATGATGTAGTGGTGGAACGGCTCGCCCGCGATGAGCGGCCAGGCCGGGTTGCCGATGAGATAGCCGGTGGCGGCAAGGATGATGATGCAAGGCGCCGTCACCCAGTGCCAGAGCCGCACGGGAAGCTCATAGACATAGACGGGGGCATGCACCTCCGCTGTGTTGGTGTCGGGCGCGCTCATGGTCAGCGCACCTGCACGCGGACCAGCTCGCCGCCGTCCGGTGCCATCACATGGGTGGAGCACGCCAGGCACGGGTCGAAGCTGTGCAGCGTGCGCAGGATTTCGAGCGGCTGGTTGGGGTTGGCCAGCGGCGTGCCGAGCAGCGAGGCCTCGAACGCGCCGACATTGCCGGCCGGGTCCCGCGGGGAGCCGTTCCAGGTGGTGGGCACCACGGCCTGGTAGGACTCGATCTTCGCGTCCTTGATGTGCAGCCAATGGCCGAGCGCGCCGCGCGGGGCCTCGGCGAAGCCAACGCCCTTGACCTCGGACGGCCAGGTGCTCGGCTCCCAATTATCGGTGTTGGCGGTGGAGCTGTCGCCCGCCGCGATGGTGGCGATCAGGTGGTTGTAGCAATCCTTCAGCTTGTGCGCGGCCCAGCTGGCTTCCAGCGCGCGCGCAGCCGTGCGGCCCAGCGTGGTGAACAGCGCGTTGAACGGCAGGCCGAGATCGGTGAGGAGCTTGTCCACCGGGTCCTTGAACTCGGCATTGCCCTGGGCGTAGCCAAGGGTGAAGCGCGAGAGCGGGCCGACCTCCATGGCTTGGCCGCGCCAGCGGGCGGCCTTGATGTAGGAGTATTTCGCCCCTTCATCGAGCTGCTGGATGTTGGTCTTGGTGCCGATCGTGTTGGGGCCAAGCTCAAAATTCGGCTCGGTGAGCCCCTCCCACGGGTGCAGGCCCTTCGACTCATCCGGGTATTTGTACCAGGAGTGATCGACGAATTCCTGCACCTGATCCGGGTCGGTGAGATCGACCGGCAGAATTTCGTTGAGATTGCCGTTGATGATAGCGCCGCGCGGGATCATCAGGTTGGTATAATCGTTGGCGTGGAGCGGGAACTCACCGTAGGAGATGATGTTCTTGCCCGCCAGGCCCTGGCCGTAATCCCAGTTCTTGTAGAAGCTGGCGATGGCCTTCACATCGGGGACATAGACCTGATCGACGAACTCGATGGTGCGGGAGATGATGTCCGCCACCAGATTGAGTTGGACGACATTGACCGGCGCGCCGGCGCCCATCTCGGCATCCATGTTGATGGCGCAGGCCATGCCGCCCACCAGCCAGTTCGGGTGCGGGTTCTTGCCGCCGAACACGGTGTGGATCTTCACAACCTCGCGCTGGAAATCAAGCGCTTCGAGATAATGCGCCGTGGCCATCAGATTAGCCTCGGGCGGCAGCAGATAGGCCGGGTTGCCCCAATAGCCGTTCATGAACGGGCCGAGCTGGCCGGAATCCACAAAGCGCTGCAGGCGGGCCTGAACATCCGAGAAATAGCCCGGCGAGGATTTGGCCCAGGGCGAGATGGACTGCGCCAGCGCGCTGGTCGCCTTCGGGTCGGCCTTCAGCGCGGAAATCACATCCACCCAGTCCAGCGCGTGCAGATGGTAGAAATGCACGAGATGGTCATGAATCCACAGCGTGAGCTGCATCATGTTGCGGATGGTGTTGGCATTCTCGGGGATCTTGATGCCCAGCGCGTTTTCCACCGCGCGCACCGAGGTGAGCGCGTGCGTGCCGGTACACACGCCGCAGATGCGTTCGCAGAACGCCCAGGCGTCGCGCGGGTCGCGGCCCTTGAGGATGATCTCCAGCCCGCGCCACATGGTGCCGGTGGAAACCGCGTTGCGGATGATGTTGTTGCTGTCGAGGTTCACCTCGCAGCGCATATGGCCTTCGATGCGCGTAACCGGGTCCACCACCATGCGGCGGCCGGAATTGTCGAGCGTGAAACCGTTCGGCGTCTGCACGGTCATTACTGCTTATCTCCCTCGCCCGGCTTGCGGGTAAAATGCTTCACGGCGCTGGCGCCTGCATGAGCAGCCACGCCGGCGAGCGCGGCGGCGGCGGCGGTGCCGCCGATCTGGTCGGCCGTGGCCTCGATGCCGAACCCGGCGCCGATATTGGCCAGACGCGAATAGAACGGCCCGTTATCCCAGAAATTCTCCTCGGAGCAGCCGATGCACCCATGGCCCGACTGGATGGGGAAGGACACGCCGCCATTCCAGCGCACGGTGGAGCAGGCGTTATAGGTGGTCGGGCCCTTGCAGCCCATCTTGTACAGGCAGTAGCCCTTGCGCGCGCCCTCGTCGTCCCAGGACTGCACGAACTCGCCGGCATCGAAATGCGGGCGGCGGTAGCATTTGTCGTGGATGCGCTGGCCGTAGAACATGGCCGGGCGGCCGCGGCTGTCCAGCTCGGGCAGGCGGTCGAAGGTGAGGATGTAGGAGATCACGCCGGTCATCACCTCGGCGATGGGCGGGCAGCCCGGCACCTTGATGATCGGCTTGTCGGTGATCACCTTGTCGATGGGCACGGCCTGGGTGGGGTTGGGCTTGGCGGCCTGCACGCAGCCCCAGCTGGCGCACGCGCCCCAGGCGATCACGGCCTTGGCATTCGCCGCGACCGATTTCAGCCGCTCCACGAACGGCTTGCCGCCGATGATGCAGTACATGCCGTCTTCGTTCAGCGGCGGGTTGCCCTCCACCGCCAGGATGTACTCGCCGGGATATTTGTTGGGAATCTCGTCGAGGATCGCTTCGGCGTCATGCCCTGCGGCGGTCATCAGCGTGTCATCGTAATCGAGCGAGATCATCTTCAGGATGACATCGGAGGAGAGCGGGTTGCCGGAGCGGATGAACGATTCCGAGCAGCAGGTACATTCCAGCCCATGCAGCCACAGCACCGGCAAGCGGGGCTTGGTTTCCATCGCATGGGCGATCTTGTCGGCATAAACCGGCTCAAGGCCCAGCGCCGCGGCCGTAAGGCTGCAGAACTTAAGAAAAGAGCGCCGGGATGTACCCTGCGCCCGCATCAGCTCGTAAAAAGTCTGAGGTTTATCCGCCACGCTGATTATCTCCCCCTCCATCAATCGGAGCGGCGTGCAACGGCAAATATGGGCGCCGTATACCCGCCGGCATAAGTGGTTACCACTGGCCCGCTGCCAGCCGCGATTGCATTGATTCAGATCAATCGATCCAGATCGGCAAGCTTCGTCCTCATGGGGACGCTCCGCAGTTTTGTTGTGCAACGCAACATGTTCTGCATCCCGCGCAAAGCTGGCAGGCGGATTATGGTCCACCGCCTTATGTCCAAGCGGGGGCGGATCGTTTATCACCCCTGGCGTAAAGCGGCCTGGAACGGGGCGGCTTTAGAATTTTGTTCTTAGGCAGGAGAAAATTACGAGATGAGCCAAGACAGCCGGATTAAATCCAACGCGTTTCGCGAGAAAGTCATGCCCGCCGAGGCGGCAGCTGCGCTGATCACGCCGGGCAGCACCGTGGGCATGAGCGGGTTCACCGGCTCTGGCTATCCGAAAGCCGTGCCCCAGGCCCTGGCCAAGACGATGGAAGCCGCCAACGCCGCCGGCGAGAAGTTCCGCCTGCGCGTGCTGACCGGCGCCTCCACCGGCCCCGAGCTGGACGGCGCCCTGGCCAAGGCCGACGGCATCGAGTTCCGCCTGCCCTACAACTCCGACCCCATCGCCCGCGAGAAGATCAACTCCGGCAAGATGGAATATTTCGACGTGCATCTGAGCCAGGTGGCCCCGATGACGTGGCAGGGCTTCTTCGGCAAGCTGGACACGGCGGTGGTCGAGATCGTCGGCGTCACCGAGGATGGCGAGCTGATCCCCTCCTCCTCCGTCGGCAACAACAAGACTTGGCTGGACTGCGCGGACCAGATCATCCTCGAGGTGAACTCCTGGCAGAACATGGCGCTGCACGGCATGCACGACATTTACTACGGCACCGCCCTGCCGCCGAACCGCAAGCCCATCCCGCTCGTGCGCCCGGATGACCGCATCGGCCAGACCACCTTCCGCGTCGATCCGTCCAAGGTCGTGGCCGTGGTCGAGACCGCCATCCCGGACCGCAACCTGCCCTTCAGCCCGCCGGACGAGACCTCCCAGCGCATCGCCGGGCACCTGATCGAGTTCTTCGAGCATGAGGTGAAGCGCGGCCGCCTGCCCGCCAACCTGCTGCCGCTGCAGTCGGGCGTGGGCAACATCGCCAACGCCGTGCTGGCCGGGCTGAACAAGTCCAAGTTCGAGGACATGACCTCCTTCACCGAGGTGATCCAGGACGGCATGCTGGACATGCTGAACTCCGGCAAGCTGCGCATGGCCTCCGCCACCTCGTTCTCGCTTTCGCCGGAAGCGGCGGAGAGCCTGAACGCCAACATGGCCGCCTACCGCAACAAGATGATCCTGCGCCCGCAGGAAATCTCCAACCACCCGGAACTGGTGCGCCGCCTGGGCTGTATCGCCATGAACGGGCTCATCGAGGCCGATATCTACGGCGCGGTGAACTCCACCCACGTGATGGGCTCGCGCATCCAGAACGGCATCGGCGGTTCGGGCGACTTCGCGCGTAACGCCTATATCTCGGTGTTCATGACCCCCTCCACCGCCAAGGGCGGCAAGATCTCCGCGATCGTGCCGCTGGCCTCGCATGTCGATCACATCAACCAGGACGTCCAGGTGATCGTGACCGAGCAGGGCCTCGCCGATCTGCGCGGCCTCTCGCCGAAGCAGCGCGCGGAGACGATCATCGAGAACTGCTCGCACCCGGACTACAAGCCGCTGCTGAAGGACTACTACCGCCGCGCCCGCGAGCACTCCTACGGCCAGCAGAGCCCCTGCCTGCCGGCCGAGGCGCTCTCCTGGCACCAGCGCTACATCGACACCGGCTCGATGAAGGCCTGAGACTAAACGAACCTCGCGCGGTTAACCCCGCGCGAGGTTTTTCATGACCGCATCGCGCTGCGCGGCCTTGGGGCTTGCAGCGTCGATCCGGGTCCAGCCGATCTCCCCCGTCTCCCATTCGCGCTGCCGCCGCAGCACATCAGCTCCGGCATCCGAGGCATCCCCGCGCCTGGCATCGAGCCGCGCGATCAGCACCTCATCCGGCGCGTCCAGCCAGACGCCCGTAAACGCCACGCCCAGACGCCCCGCCAGAGCCGCGGCGGCCTCGCGCTCCTCACGGCGCAGAAAGGCGGCATCCAGAATCACGCTATAGCCGGCGTCCAGCGCCGCCTCGGCCTGGGTCAGCAGTTCGGCATAGACCTTGGCGCTCATCTCCCGCGTATAGGCGCTCTCGGGCAGGCGGGTTTCCGGCGGCACGCCGCACAGGGTCTTGCGCAGCACATCACTCCGCAGCACCCGCGCACCGGGCGCCGGGGGTAGTTCGGGCGCCACAGCCGCCGCCAAGGTGGATTTGCCCGAACCGCTGACGCCGCCAACGGCCAGCAGGCGCGGCGTGGCCGGGCGCAGCACCAGCGCCGCCAAAGCGAGATATGTTTTCCCTTCCTCCCCCCTGCCCTGCGCCGCCAGCACATGGGCGCGGATAACCGCCCGCACGGCGATGAACAGCTTCATCGCCGCCATGCCATCGGCCTCCTTGGCGCGATCGAGATAGCGGTTGAACACCAGGGCGGCGAAGCAGCTTTCGCCCCGGCGCAGCAAATCCATGAGCAAAAAGGCGAGGTCGTAAAGCGGGTCGATGCAGGCGAAATCGTCCGAGAACTCGATGCAGTCGAACAGCAAAGGCCGGCCCTGCCAGAGCACGATATTGCCCAGATGCAAATCGCCATGACAGCGCCGTATGCCCGCGCCGCGGGCTGTCAGCAGAGCGGCGTGAGCCTCCACCGCCACGCGGCAGGCGGCGTTCACCTCGTCCACCAGCGCCGGGTCGAACCCCGCCTTGGCGAGGTTCTCCGCATTGCCCTCCACTACCCCGCGCAACAACGCCGCGCCATCGCGCGGGGTGCGCTCAGCCGCTTGGTGGAAAGCAGCGATATTATCGGTGAGGTCGCGCAGCAACGGGGCACTCAGCCGCCCCGCCTTGGCCAGGGAATCGAAGATATCCGCCTCGGCGAAGCGGCGCATCTCCAACACATAATCCACCGCCTCACCCGGCCCATCAAACTCCAGCCCGCCCGATGCCGCGCGGGTGATGGCGCGGACCCGGCGATAAAGCTGCGGCGCGGTGCGACGGTTCAGCGCCAGCTCGGCCTCGCAAAAGGCCTTGCGCCGGACCGGTGTAGAATAGTCGAGATAGGAGAACCTCACCGCACGCTTGAGCTTGTAGGCGGTGCCGGCATGCAGGAAGACGATGGAGATATGTGTCTCCGCCCGGGCCTCAGCACCCTGGGCGAGGTAGGCTATGACCTCGTCCTGGTCAGGCACGGTCCGTCCAGGGCGGGATCCTGGCGGCCAGCTCGTCCAGCTTGGCGCCCGAGATCGTCTCGTCCTTCAACAGTTCCTTCGCCGCCTCGCGCAACACGGGCATGTTCGCCTGCAAGATGGCGCGGGAGCGGTTGAAAGCATGCTCCACCAGATCGTGGATGGCGGCATCGATGGTCGCTGCCGTCTGCTCCGAGTATTGGCGCGGCCGCCAATCCGGCACGCCGGTGGGGCCGAGCAGATGCTGCGTCTCCGGCTCGTAGGTCATCTGGCCGAGTTTATCGTCCATGCCGAAGCGCACGACCATGGAGCGGGCGATGTCCGTGGCGCGGGCCAGATCGTCCGACGCGCCGGTGGACACTTCGGGGAAGATCAGCGACTCCGCCGCCCGCCCGCCCAGCAGCACGGTCATGCGGTTCATCAGCTCGGCGCGGCTCATCAGGAAACGATCCTCGCCCGGACGCTGGATGGTATAGCCCAACGCCGCCAGCCCGTGCGGGATGATGGAGATTTTCTGTACCTTGTCACTCTCGGGCAGGGCCATGGCGGTGATGGCGTGGCCCAGCTCGTGATGCGCCACCACCTCGCGTTCCTTGGGCACCAGCAGGCGGGTGCGCTTCTCCAGCCCGGCGATGATCCGCTCCACCGCCTCGGTAAAATCCTCCAGCGTCACGGCCTCGGCTTGGCGGCGGGTGGCCAGCAATGCCGCCTCGTTCACCAGATTGGCGAGATCAGCGCCCGTGAAACCCGGAGTAAGGGCCGCGATTTCCTCGGGCGAGATGCCCGGGGCGAGCTTCACCTTGTGCATGTGCAGATTGAGGATCTGCACGCGCCCGGCCTTGTCCGGCCGGTCCACCAATATCTGCCGGTCGAACCTTCCGGCGCGCAGCAAGGCGGGGTCGAGAATCTCGGGCCGGTTGGTGGCGGCCAGCAGCACCACGCCGGAGGAGGGGTCGAACCCGTCCATCTCGGCGAGGAGCTGGTTCAGCGTCTGCTCTTTTTCATCGTTGCCGCCGCCGGGGATCGCGGCGTTGCGGGCGCGGCCCAGGGAGTCCAGCTCGTCGATGAAGATGATCGCCGGGGCGGATTTGCGGGCCTGGTCGAACAAATCGCGCACGCGCGCCGCCCCCACGCCGACAAACATCTCCACGAATTCGGAGCCGGAGATGGAGAAGAACGGCACATTCGCCTCGCCCGCCACGGCGCGGGCCAGCAGGGTTTTGCCCGTGCCCGGCGGGCCGACCAGCAGCACACCCTTGGGGATATGCGCGCCGAGCCGGCCATAAGCGGCGGGGTCTTTCAGGAAGTCCACGACCTCCTTCAGCTCGGCCTTGGCTTCCTCCACCCCGGCGACATCCTTGAACCGTACCGCCACGTCGCTCTCGGCATAGACCCGCGCGCGGCTCTTGCCGACGGCCAGCACGCCGCCAGCCCCGCCCATGCGCCCACCCAGCAGCATGTACCAAAGCCCGCCGAACAGCAGCAGCGGAGCCAGCCAGCCGAGCAAATTGGAAAGGAAACCCGGTGCCGGTTCACCGGAAAACGTGACCTTCTGCTTGGCCAGATCCTGCGCCAGAGCGGGGTCAACGCGGTCGGTCTCGAACTGGGTCGGCTGGCCGGGGGCGGCGTTCTTCAGCGTGCCGGTGATCTGGCTCTCGCCGACCATCAGATTATCCACCTGCCCGGCCTGCAACAGGGACTGGAACTGGCTGTAGGGGATGATTTTCACCTGCTGCTGCGCCTCGCGGCTCAATGCCGAGAACACCAGCAGCGAGATCAGCACCGCGGCGAGGACAAAGCCAAAACGTGAAACGTTGTCATTAGTCTCTTTCGCCACGTTGGGCCTCCCCAGTGCCGCCGCGCGGCGTTCAGCCCTTCAGCTTGCCCGTCGCCACGGCGCGGACGATATCGGCGCGGCTGACAATGCCGATCACCTTGCCTTCCTTCAACACGGGCACGCGCTTGATATGGTGCTGCGCCAGCAAATCCACAATTTCCGCCACGGCAGTATCTTCGACGACGCTGACCACGTCGCGCGTCATCAGGTCTTCGGCGGTGCGCTTTTCCTGCTTCAGATATTCCACGAAATCGGGCGCCAGATCCTCGCCCTCGGCCAGCATTTGCAGCCACCAGGCGCGGCGGTCCTCCTCATGCGCGCCCAGCCGGCGCATCAGGTCCTGCTCGCTGACCATGCCGAGCAGCTTGCCCGCGGCGTCCACCACCGGGGCCGCGCTGATTCCATGCTCGGCCAACACACCCGCCACCTTCGACACATTGTCGAACGGGTGCACCACCACGGGGGTGCGGTTCATGATATCGGCTGCCGTCACGGTCATTTTAACTCATCCCTGTGTTTATGGCCGGACATTGCCACGCGCCGCCCGTACCGCATTGATTTCTATCAACCGGAACGAGCGGACGCCAGAGACATTAAGAGACTGTTCCATAAGCCTACTCTGGCGGCCGTCTGGTCGCGATTTTCTGCGCGCCGGTGCTCACGTACCTTAAGTACGCTCCGCTCCGGTGCTCGAAAATCACGCCCAGACGACTCACCAGAGCGACTTCTGAAACAGTCTCTGACTTATAGGCCAAGCACGGCGGTCTCGGCCTCGGTAAACAGACGAGAACGGGTGAGGAAACGCTTTCCCGTACCGTTCTCCAGCGAAAACATGCCACCGATCCCCTCGACCACGTCGATGATCAGCTGGGTATGTTTCCAGTATTCGAACTGCGAGGGGCTCATATAGAACTCCGCGCCGCCGATCTCGCCGAGCTTCACGTCGTCCGGGCTCAGCAGGTAATCGCCGACCGGATAACACATCGGCGCGGACCCGTCGCAACAGCCGCCTGACTGATGAAACAGAACCGCGCCGTATTTCGCCTGAAGCTGGGCAATCAGCTCCAGCGCGGGCTCTGTCGCCAGAACCCGCACTGGAACCGTGCCGGCCTCAGAAGAAGCCGAGGGCATTCGGGCTGTAGCTGACCAGCAGGTTCTTGGTCTGCTGGTAGTGGTCGAGCATCATCTTGTGCGTCTCACGCCCGATGCCGGACTGCTTGTAACCGCCGAACGCCGCGTGGGCGGGGTAGAGGTGGTAGCAGTTGGTCCACACGCGGCCAGCCTTGATGCCGCGGCCCATGCGGTAGGCGCGGTTGCCGTCGCGCGACCACACGCCGGCACCCAGGCCGTACAGCGTGTCGTTGGCGGCGTGCAGCACTTCTTCCTCGGTCTTGAAGGTGGTGACGGAGAGCACCGGCCCGAAGATCTCTTCCTGGAAGATGCGCATCTTGTTGTTGCCGCGGAACACGGTCGGCTGGATGTAGTAACCATCCGACAGCGCGCCGCCGAGCTGGGCCGCCCCACCGCCGATGAGCAGCTCAGCGCCTTCCTGCTTGCCGATATCGATGTAGGAGAGGATCTTCTGCACCTGCTCGGAGGACGCCTGGGCGCCGATCATGGTGGAGATATCCAGCGGGCTGCCCTGCTTGATGGCGGCAACGCGCTTCAGCACCTTCTCCATGAAGCGGTCATAGATGCTCTCCTGGATGAAGGCGCGCGACGGGCAGGTGCAGACCTCGCCCTGGTTGAGCGCGAACAGCACCAGGCCTTCAATCGCCTTGTCGAGGAAGTCGTCGTCCTCGGCCATCACATCCTCGAAGAAGATGTTCGGCGACTTGCCGCCCAGCTCCAGCGTGACGGGGATGAGGTTGTGGCTGGCATACTGCATGATCAGCCGGCCGGTGGAGGTCTCACCGGTGAAGGCGATCTTGGCGATGCGGTTGGAGGAGGCGAGCGGCTTGCCGGCTTCCAGGCCGAAACCGTTGACGACGTTGACCACGCCCGGCGGCAGCAGATCGCCGATGACTTCCATCAGCACCAGGATGGAGACGGGGGTCTGCTCGGCGGGCTTGAGCACCACGCAGTTGCCGGCGGCGATCGCCGGGGCGAGCTTCCACACAGCCATCAGCAGCGGGAAGTTCCAGGGGATGATCTGGCCGACAACGCCCAGCGGCTCATGGAAGTGATAGGCGACGGTGGTCTCGTCGATCTCGGCCAGCGAGCCTTCCTGGGCGCGCACGCAGGAGGCGAAATAGCGCATATGGTCGATGGCCAGCGGCACGTCGGCGAAGGTGGTCTCGCGGATCGGCTTGCCGTTATCCACGGTCTCCACATAAGCGAGCAGGTCGAGGTTCTGCTCCATGCGGTCGGCGATCTTCAGCAGGACATTGGCGCGCGCGGTGGGAGAGGTCTTGCCCCAGGCATCGGCGGCGGCATGGGCGGCGTCCAGCGCCAGGTTGATATCCGCCTCTTTCGAGCGCGCCGCCTGGGTGAAGGGACGGCCGGTGATGGGGGAGATGTTGTCGAAATACTGGCCATCGAGCGGGGCCGTAAACTTGCCGTTGATGAAGTTGTCGTAGCGCGGCTTGAAGGTAAAGCCGGCGACGGCGCTACCGGCGGCAGGGGAAATGGCGGCGTCGAGCATGTCTGTTTCCTCGTTATGTTTACGAAAGCGGATACGTCCTCCGGCCTGTTCACGTGGGACAGACCTTGGCCAGCTTCAAGGCAAGACCCGTGCCAAACTTGCCAAACACAGAAAAACCCTCGCCGACATGGAATATAATGCATGCTCCCAGGGCGATTTGCCTGTTTTGCCACGCCCCGAAATGTCACGCTGTACCAAAACAGGACAGACTGCTAATATGTTTGCGTTGGCGCCGTACCCAGGCCAACCTTTAAAACCGAAAGACGCTGCACAATAAAGCAAGAAGCGTCCAACAAAACCATGGGACAGGAAACCGCTAAGGCCATGCAGCCATTCTCACTATCCGCTAGGGCAGAAGCGTTGAACCATTTTGCAGCAGCCCCCGGGGGCGTTGATCCCGGGGATATCAGCCGGTCCTGGCAGCGCTGCCGAACGGCCGGGCTGACGCCAGAGCAAAACCGGCGGGACGATCCGCACCTGACCCACGCCGAACGGCGCGTAGCCGCCGACCGGCGCGCCACGCTGGTGACGCAGGCGCGGCCAGTAATGGATTATTTCTATAGCCAAATCAAAGACTCCGGCTGCGTTATGCTGCTCTCGGACGAGAACGGCTATTTGCTGGATTCCGCCGGCGACGCCGATTTCTGCACCCGCGCGGCCCAGGTGGCGCTCAGCCCTGGCGCCTCCTGGGCCGAGGAAGCGCGCGGCACCAATGCCATCGGCACAGCGCTCATCGAGCGCAAGCCGATCGTGGTGACGGGCGCCGAGCATTACCTGCGCCACAACAACTTCCTCGCCTGCGCCGCCGCCCCCCTCACCGAGCCAAACGGCCAGCTCCTCGGCGCCATCGACATCTCCTGCGACGCCAGGCGCTACCACCCGCACACCTTCGGGCTGGTGCGCGCTGCGGCACAGATGATCGAAAAACGCATCTTCGAGCTGAATTTCATCCACCAGACCAAGCTGCGCTTTCATATGTCCAGCAACTGCCTGGGCAGCCTGATGGAAGGCGCGGTGGCGATCGGCGAGGATGGGCGTCTTCTGGGCGCCAATCGCCCTGGCTTTGCCATGCTGGGGCTGAAACATGAGGATATCGGCAAGCGCGACATTTGCACCCTGTTCGACCTGAGCATCCCCGAGCTGATGTCGCTCGGCCTGCGCTCGCAAACCGAGGCTGCGGGCGTGCGGTTGCGTAATGGCGAGTTGCTCTACCTCACCGTGGAGCAGATGCGCGCACCAGTGATCCGCCGCCCAACCGCCCCGGTGGCGGACGCGCAGCAGCCCGACGCCCTGACCGAGCTGGACACCGGCGATGCCCGTGTTTCCAAGGCCATTGGCCAGCTCCGCCGGGTGCTGGGGCGCAAGGTGCCCATCCTGCTCAAGGGCGATACCGGGGCGGGCAAGGATTTCTTCGCCCGCGCCATCCACTCCGCCGGGCCGCGCGCCAACGGACCATTCGTGGCCGTGAACTGCGCCGCCCTGCCGGAGACGCTGATCGAGTCCGAGCTGTTCGGCCACGCCCCCGGCGCCTTTACCGGCGCGCGCAAGGAGGGCTCGCCAGGGCGCATCCGCGAGGCGCATGGCGGCACGCTGTTCCTGGATGAGATCGGCGACATGCCGCTGGCGATGCAGACCCGCCTGCTGCGCGTGCTGGAGGAAGGCACGGTCACCCCCATCGGCGGCAAGCCGGTGCCGGTGGATTTCCTGCTCATCTCCGCCACCCATGCGGATTTCACGGCCCGCATCGCGGCCAAGACCTTCCGCTCCGACCTGTATTACCGGCTGAACGGGCTTTCCGTCTCGCTGCCGCCCGTGTGCGAGCGCACGGACCTGCCCGCGCTGATCGAGCGCATTCTGGCGCGCGAGGCGACCTCGCGCGGCGGTCCTCCCCCCACCCTCTCGCCAGAACTGGCCGAGGCCTTCGCCAGCTATTCATGGCCTGGCAATCTGCGTCAGCTCGCCGGCGTCCTGCGGACCGCCTGCCTGATGCTGGATGAGAGTGAGAACGTGTTGCACATGCACCATCTCAGCGAGGAAGCTCTGCGCGAACTCACCACCAAACGCCAAGCCACGGTGATGGTGGAAGCCGCGGGCTCCACGCTGCGGGAACAGTCGGACGCAATGATCGCCGCCGCCGTGGCCGAGGCGGGCGGCAATATCGCCGCCGCCGCGCGCAACCTGGGCATCAGCCGCAACACGCTGTACCGCCGCCTGGGCAACGTGCGCGAGCATTAAGGAACACGCCCAAAAAATTCCGGGTTATTTTCAACTTTTGATTTGTATCAAGGAACGGATCCGCGAAGAGAGGCATCTATTGGTCATCCCAAAGCGGATACACTCCCCAGACTTGGCCCTGCCGCGAGAAATCGTGGCAGGGTTTTTTCTTGGAGCACACCAAATAATAAGTTTTTATATCAGAATGTAATTTCTGGTGATTTTACCTTGATGTAACAAAAATTTTTGGTGCAGCTTTTCTCAAAAATCCGCAAAAACGCCGCCCTCTATATACGAAGGCGGCGTTACAAAACTTTCAAAACATCAAACCGCAGCGGAATGACGCGGCGTTTCAGCGCTGGCCTGCTTCAGATAAACATCGAACAGCGCAGCAACATTACGCACGAAGGGACGTCCGCGCTCGGTCACGCGCAGGTACTCGCCATCCCACTCCACCAGCCCATCGGCGGCAAAACCGCTGAGCGGCGCAGCATCTTCGAGAAGAGGCGCAGGGTCTGTTCCCATGGCTTTGGCAAGAGCGGGGATGTTCAACTCCAGATCGCACATGATGCGCTCGATCGCAGCACGGCGCACGCGGTCATCTACGCTCAGCGCCACACCGCGCACCACGGGCAAGCGCCCCTCGTTGATCGCCGCCTCGTAGGCGGGCACGCCGGTGGCGTTCTGCACATAGCCCTGCGGCAGCGCGCCGATGGAAGATGCGCCGAGCCCGAGCAGCACGGGTGTGGCGTCGGTGGTGTAGCCCTGGAAATTGCGGTGCAGCGCCTTATCCTCCACGGCGATGGCCATGGGGTCGTCCGGCCGGGCGTAATGGTCCAGCCCGACGGGGATGTAACCGCCCTCCTGCTCCAGCACTTGGCGGATCATCTGCTCCTGGGCGAGGCGCGCTTGCGCCCCCGGCAGCGCGGCTTCGGGGATCAGCTTCTGGTGTTTCTTCATCCAGGGCACATGGGCGTAACCGAACACGGCGGCGCGGTCAGCCCCCAGCGCCAAAGCCTGGCGCGCGGTGCGGGCCACGGATTCGGTGGTCTGGTGCGGCAGGCCATAGATCAGGTCGAGATTGAGCGAGGTGACGCCCAGCCCGCGCAACGCCTTGGCCGCGGCCTCGGTCTCCTCGAAGCTCTGGTGCCGGCCGATGGCCTCCTGCACCGCCTCGTCGAAATCCTGCACGCCGAGGCTGGCGCGGTTCACGCCCATCAGGCGCAGCGCGTCCAGGCACTCTGGCGTCAGCGTGGTCGGGTCGATCTCGATGGCCACCTCGGCGTCCGCGCGCAGATGAAAGCGCTTGCGGACATGGTCCATGATGCCGGTCAGGCAATCTTCCGGCATGGCGGTGGGCGTGCCCCCGCCCCAATGCACCTGGGTGACCGTGGCGCGGCGGCCGATCAGGTCGGCCAGCAGATCCAGCTCGCGCGCGAGCTGCATGGCATAGGCGCGCTTGGGCCGGTCATTGCGCACCACGCTGGTGTTGCAGCCGCAATACAGGCAGAGCCGGTCGCAGAAGGGAATGTGGATATAAAGGGAGATCGCCGCATCAGCGGGCAGTTCAGCCAGCCATTGCGCATAGGTCTCGGCGCCAATGCCGGGGTGGAAATGCGGCGCGGTGGGGTAGCTTGTATAGCGCGGTACGCGCCCATGGTAGCGGGCGATCAGCTCGGCATCGGTCATGGGCTGTCCATGAACCGGCGCCGGGCTTCTCACATTGATTCACGTCAAGCGGGCAGGAAATCCGGCACCGAGAGATAGCGCTCGCCGGTATCGTAATTGAAGCCCAGGATACGGCTGCCGGCGGGCAGCTCGGGCAGCTTCTTGGCGATGGCCGCCAACGTGGCACCGGAGGAAATGCCGACGAGCAGCCCCTCGGTGGCGGCGGAGCGGCGGGCGAATTCCTTGGCGTCCTCGCCTTCCACCTGGATCACGCCGTCGATGGCGGAAAGATGCAGGTTAGCGGGGATGAACCCGGCGCCGATGCCCTGGATGGGATGCGGTGCGGGCGAGCCGCCGGAGATGACCGGCGAGGCGGCGGGCTCCACGGCGTACACTTTCAGGTTCGGCCAATGGGGCTTCAGCGTCTCGGCCACGCCGGTGATGTGCCCGCCCGTGCCGACGCCGGAGATGATGACGTCCAGCCCCTCGGGAAAGTCGGCCAGGATCTCCTGCGCCGTGGTGCTGGCATGGATGGCGATATTGGCCGGATTTTCAAACTGCTGTGGGATGAAGGCGCCGGGGTTCTGCTCGGCCAGCTCGGCGGCGCGGGCGATGGCGCCCTTCATGCCCTTCTCGCGCGGGGTGAGGTCGAAGGTCGCGCCGTAAGCCTGCATCAGGCGGCGGCGCTCGATGGACATGCTCTCCGGCATTACCAGAATGAGCTTATACCCCTTCACCGCCGCCACCAGGGCAAGGCCCACGCCGGTATTGCCGGAAGTCGGCTCGATGATCAGCCCGCCCGGCTTGAGCGCGCCGGAGGCCTCGGCCGCCTCGATCATGGCCAGGGCGATACGGTCCTTGATCGAGCCGCCGGGATTAGTGCGCTCGGACTTTACCCAGACATTCGCCTCGGGGAACAGGCGGCCCAGGCGGATATGCGGGGTTTTCCCAATGGTTTCGAGAACGCTGTTAACCGGCATACCATCTCTCCATAATTCTTATAGATTTATTGCGCCGTTCCGGGAGCCGCGCAAGCCCTGGCCCGAGCTAACCATAAAAGCTCGCACCTGTCAGGCTATAGCCAGGCGCCAAAACGCAGATCGCCGCGGGGCATTCCGCACCCGCGGCGATCTGCGTTTATTTTCGGTATGTGCGATTAAGCAGCCCTGAATTCTCTCCCGCGCCCATTGAGACGGGCCCGCAGCCCCGCAGGCAGCTGGCGGGCGGATTTGGCGCGAGGGTAATCCATCTCGATGATCGGCTCCACCGGGGCGGAGCGCTCATCCCAATTATGGAAGTTCATACGGTCGATATTATCGACGAACGACTCCGTCGGCGCGCCCTCGGCCAGCAACAGCTCATGCGCCTCAAGCTCGACATGATAATAGTTGAAGGCCTCAGGCACGTCATGCTCGCGTGTGATGCCGGGGCAACCAACCAGCGCCGAAGCCTGCACCAGAATACCGTCGAGGAACATGGCATGATCCGGCGAAACCAGCAGGTCACGCACAGGCAGGTTATCACCCAGTGCCCCGGCGGCGATGCGGATGGGGAATGCACGCAGCGGATCGGCGAAAACGGTGGAAACGCGGCTCACGCCGAGCCAGCGGACCTCCGCCACACGGCCATCGGCCAGGCGCAGACGAGTACCAGGCACCACATCCTGCACCTCGATCTCCCCATCCTCGGCGGCAAGGCGCGTGCCAGCGCAGAAGCAGGGATAAGTGTACCCGGAAGAGGTCGAAGTCAGCGCGATGGTGTTGGAGGTGGAGGTGTTGTTCCACCCCGTCGTCCCGGCAGCCAGCGTAACGGTGCCCAAATTGCTGCCGCCACTGCTGGCGTTCGACAGCTCATATAGCGTCTGGCCGCTGCTGTTGGTTTTGCCGGTATCGATCAGGTAGAGCGTCTGACCGCCTTCGCTGATCGTATCGCCATACGTAAAGTTCTGGAGCGTCAGCCCTGAAGTCCATTGGGGGATAGAAAGCAGGTTACCAGTGCCCGAAAACACGATCGTGGCCGAGGGACCGCTGCCGGTAAACGTCAAGGTCGCGGAACCGCCAAGCGTCACAGTGCCGGAACCGCCGATCGGAGAATTGTCGGTGAGGCTGGTGCTGGTGAGCAGCAGGTTCTGCCCCGAAGCCAGCGTCAGCGTGCCGGAATTGGTGACCGTGCCACCGGAAATCGTCGCGGTGCCCGTACCGGACATCGTCAGATCGCTGGACAACGTGGTGTTGGATGCCAGTTTGATCGTCGACCCGGCGTCGATTTCCAAAGCTGTTGTCGCCGAAAGCGTGTAGGCGCCGGAGAAAGACACTGTCGCGCCATTTGTAATGGTCAGACTGGCAACATTGGCGCTGCTCGTGAGTACAACCGTGGCGCTCGTGTTGAATGCATACACATTGCCGTTATTGCCCGGCGTCGTATTCGGGCTCCAGTTCGTCGCCAGGCTGAAGGTCGTACCGTCACCAGCGCCAGTCCAATATACCGTAGCCACAAACATTCTCCTTAAAACGAAATACAGCCGCCTGGCGGCCGACTAAAGCGACGTCGTTCCGCCCCCAACCCGAGGTAAAATTACAAACAATTTATTTACATATTGGTAATGCACGCTTAGAGCAGCATCTATTTCCCCGCAACAGCCTCGCCAAAGCATCACAATTTTTTGACTTTTTACTTTTGTAGGTGTTGTTTTTAGACGAAACTACTTTTCGTCACTACAGCACCCCAGATCCAACGGCAAGCGCATTAAAATCAAGAAATGTTGCAGCCAACCAAAAACCCCCTCCAGCGTCGGCTGGAGAGGGTTTCAATTACCCGAATATGCTGCCGAGAAGCGCCTACCCCTCTAGCGCCCGCCCCAGGCTGCGGCGCAGCAACTGGCCCGGCTGGCGATGCTCGCGCAGCGCTGCGGCGAATTGCGCCGGGCTGTGCTCGGGCGGCGTGGCGAAGGAGGTGAAGCCGCAGGAGATCAACGCCGCGAACTGGTCGGGGATGAAATGCCCGACGGCCCGCAAATCGCCCTTATAGCCCAGGCGCTCGCGCAGGGTGCGGGCCAGGGTGAAGCCGCGGCCATCGCGGAATTTGGGGAACTCGATCTCGACCAGCATTGCCTCAGGCAGCTGAGCGGCGATGTCCTCGATCTTCGCATCCGGCGTCAGGCGCAGCCCGGTAACACCCGCATCCGGGATTTCCTCACCCTTGGTGTTAACGAGCGGCATTGACGGCCTCCTTGAACGGCGCCGCGCCGAGGCGGCGATAGGTCTCGATGAAGTTTTCGCCCGGCTGGCGCTGGGCCACATAGGCGGTCACGATCGCGTCGATGGCATCGGGCACCTTGGCGGTGGGCACGGCCGGGCCGACGATGGCGCCGATGGCGGCATTCTCGTCCGCCGCACCGCCGAGGGTGATCTGGTACACCTCCTCGCCGTTCCGATCGACGCCCAAGAGCCCGATATGCCCGACATGGTGATGCCCGCAGGCGTTGATGCAGCCCGAGATATTCACATAGAGCGTGCCGATCTCCTGCTCGCGCCCGGCGAAACGCTCGGCCAGGCGCTGCGCCACGGGGATGGAGCGGGCCGTGGCCAGGGCGCAGTAATCCATGCCCGGGCAGGCGATGATGTCCGAGATCAGCCCGACATTGGCCGAAGCCAGCCCCGCCTTCACCAGCCCCTGATACAGGGCGTAGAGATCATCCTTGGCGACATGCGGCAGAACGAGGTTCTGCACATGGCTGACGCGGATCTCGCCCAGCGAGTATTTGTCGGCCAGGTCCGCCACCGCGTCCATCTCATCGGCGCTGGCGTCGCCAGGGATGCCGCCAACCGGCTTCAGCGAAATCTGCGCCGAGATATAGCCCGGCGCGCGGTGCGCGTGCGTATTCCGCCGCACCCAGGCGGCGAAGGCCGCATCCCCGGCCAGGGCTTGCTCCAGCGCGCCGCCATCCTGACGGGTGAATTCCGGCACGGGGAAGCGCGCGGCCACGGCGGCGACCAGCTCCGGCGTCAGCACGCAGTAATCGGGCGGCAATGCCGCGTACTCATCCTCGACCATCTGGATGAAGGCTTCCGGCTTCATCTCACGGATCAGGATCTTGATCCGCGACTTATACATATTATCACGCCGGCCGAGCGCGTTATAGACGCGCAGAACCGCCTCGTTATAGCGCAGCAGCTCGGCCAGCGGCACGTCGTCGCGCAGCTTGATCGCCACATAGGGCGTGCGGCCCAGACCGCCACCGGCGAAGATGCGGAACACCGGCTCACCGGCTTCGTTCTTATGCACCTCGATGCCAATGTCATGCACGCGCACGGCGGCGCGGTCATGCGGCGCGCCGGTGATGGCGATCTTGAACTTGCGCGGCAGGTAGGTGAACTCGGGGTGATCCGTGGACCACTGGCGCAGGATCTCGGCATAGAGGCGCGGGTCGATCACCTCATCCGCCGCAGCACCGGCATACTCATCCGTCGTCACGTTGCGGATGCAGTTGCCGGAGGTCTGGATGCCGTGCAGATCGGCCTCGGCCAGCACCGCGAGGGCAGCCGGGGTGTCCTCCAACCGCAGCCAGTTGAACTGGATGTTCTGGCGGGTGGTGAAATGGCCGTAGCCGCGGTCGAAATGCCGGGCGACATACGCGAACTGACGGAGCTGCGTGGCGCTGAGCACGCCGTAGGGAATGGCGATGCGCAGCATGTAGGCGTGCAGTTGCAGATACAGCCCGTTCATCAGGCGCAGCGGCTTGAACTCATCCTCGGAGAGTTCACCCGCACGGCGGCGCGCCACCTGCTCGCCGAATTCGCGCGCGCGCTGGCGCAGGAAGTCGCGGTCATATTCGTCGTAATGGTAAATCCCGGCATGGGGCGAGGTGGAACTGGCCGAGGGCAGCGGGGGCAGCTTGCCCGCGCCATCGCGCCACGGGCCTGCGGGCAGGTCGGCCCGCACCGAAGGGCCGCGCGCGCGGATCTGCTCGCGATGCGCCACCGGCACCAACTTACCTTCCTCGCGCGTGGCCTCCACGGCCCGCACCTCCACCACATGCGCCGCCACGTCGGCTGGCTGCGCCGCCGCCAGCGCGCCGGGCAGGGCCGCGTCGTCGTAAGCCGCCGCTTCATCCACATGCTCCGCCCAGCCTTGCGCTCCAGCGAACCAGACGGACACGCCATCGCGCAGGCGGTTGGCGGTGATCACATGCAAAGACATCTTAAAGCTTCCCACATTCAAACCCTGGCGCCAGATAAAGATTTTTTCCGCCTCGTCCAGAGCGGGACGGCAATTTCATGGGAAATAATTTTTTAGAAACTCAAGTTATATAGCCGCCGAAAAGTATTTTTTTCTCATGCGCCAGATCACGAGAAAAACCACACAAGAAAATATAAAACCGGAGAGCATGCTTACCAGTGGCACAAAACGCGCAGGGAGAGGATGCGAAATGCGCTTAGTTCATTATATTACAACGCATGACAATTATCCTTAACCCCGCCATGCTGGCGGCTTCCCTCGCTGGCGGCGTGGTCATCGGCATCGCCTCCGCCGGGCTGCTGCTCGTCAATGGCCGCATCGCCGGCATCAGCGGCATTTTCTCCCGGGCCACCAAGCCCGGCGGCGCCGCTTGGCAATGGGCTTTCCTGGCCGGGCTGCTGGTCGCCGGAGCAGGCGCCGCCCTGGCCAAGCCCCCCCTGCCCGCCGCCATCACCGGCCAGAGCCTGCCCCTGCTGGCCCTGGCCGGGCTGCTCACCGGGCTCGGCACCAACCTGGGCGGCGGCTGCACCAGCGGGCATGGCGTATGCGGCTTGGCCCGCCTCTCCCCGCGCTCCCTCACGGCGGTGCTGGTGTTTATGGGCGTGGCGGGGCTGACCGTGTTCATCCAGAGGCATGTGCTGTGATGCGCGTATTTTCCGCCTTCGCCTTCGGGCTGCTGTTCGGGCTTGGCCTGCTGCTCTCGGGCATGACCGACCCGGACCGGGTGAAAGCCTTCCTCGATGTCGCCGGGGCCTGGAACCCGGCCTTGGCGCTGGTGATGGGCGGGGCCATCGCCGTTGCCCTGCCCGCCTTTGCCCTGGCCCGGCGCACTCAAAACAGCGTGCTGGGCGAGGCCATCACCCTGCCCGCCAACCGCCGGATCGACGCCCGCCTGCTCACCGGCGCCACCATTTTCGGGCTGGGCTGGGGGCTGGCCGGAATCTGCCCCGGCCCCGGCTTGGTGCTGGCCGGGCATCTTGCCCCCGGCGCGCTGGCCTTCGTTGCGGCGCTGTATCTCGGCACGCGGCTGGCCGAGCGGTTCCGCGGCTGACCCGTTTACAGCGGGTCAAGCGGCATACTAGTTTTTACCGTGGCCGATCGGGGCCGCAGCAGGACGACCGAACATGGGTATCAACGAGCAAAAGCCCGGGCTGCAACAGGCGGCGCAGAGCACGGCGGCGGATCTCGCCGGGGTGGTGGCGGGCTTACGCCTCTCCCGCGAGGTGACGCATAAGATCCGCCATCGCGGCCAGATCCGCGAGCTGCCCTCGCGCGCAGCGCTTGAGAAAATCCGCGACGGGCTGTTCGCCGCCCTCTTCCCCAGCCATTACGGCTGTCCCGACCTCACCGACGAGACCATCGACTACTTCGTCGGCCATACGCTGTCTCAATCTCTCACCGCGCTCACCGAGCAAGTGCGGCGTGACCTGCTATTCCTGCCCCCCGGCCATGCCGAAACCCCGGCCGAGGAACGGGCCGCCGCCATCGTACGCGACCTTGCGGCGCAACTCCCCTGCCTGCGCGGCATGCTGGCCGAAGACCTGATGGCCGCCTATCAGGGCGACCCGGCCGCAACCTCGATGGCCGAGGTGCTGCTGGCCTATCCAGGCATGCGCGCCATTATCCACCACCGTCTGGCGAATGTGTTGCACACGCTCGGCGCGCCGCTGGTGGCGCGGCTGCTGGCGGGCATCTCCCAGGCCGAGACCGGCATCGACATCCACCCCCAGGCGCAAATCGGCCCGCGCTTCTTCATCGACCACGGCACCGGCGTGGTGATCGGCCAGACCGCCATCATCGGCGAGAATGTGCGGCTGTACCAGCATGTCACGCTCGGGGCGAAACGCTTTACCGAGGACGAGAACGGCATGCTGGTGAAGGGCGAGCCCCGCCACCCGATCATCGAGGATAATGTCGTGATCTATGCGGGCGCGACCGTGCTGGGGCGCATCACCGTGGGGCACGGCTCCACCATTGGCGGCAATGTGTGGCTTACCCAGAGCGTGCCGCCGGGCAGCGTCATCACCCAGGCGCAAAGCCGGCTCTCGAACGAGGCTTAGAGACCGTTTCAGACGTCGTTCCGGCGATGATTTTTGCGCACCGGCGCGCGGAAAATCGCGCCCAGACGGCCACCAGAGTGGATTTGTGAAACAGTCTCCTAACCCACACCTTCGGCGGGCACGATGACCGTGCGGGTGCGGTTGGCGGGGTCGAACCGCACGGGCACGACCTGCCCCGGCTGCAACGCCCGGGCGTGACGCTTCGAAAATGGGATTTGCAGCAGAACTTCGAAATGCGCGCCATCACGCGGGGCGACATCCAGCCGCACCAGCGCCTCCGGGTGGACGCTGCCGCGCGGCTTCGTCTCCTGCACACTCAACACAACAGCCCGCCCCGGTATGCCGGACGCAAGGATCTGCCGATCGCCGCCACGGCGGAAGTAACCTCCCCCGCCAACAAGCAGGATCAGGAGTCCCACGCCAATCGCCAAAACCACGATTACCTCATTGGACATTGTTCACCTTCTGCCCGTACAGGGCCGATGATGACCTGTTCCCCTGAAAAATGCAACGAAATCGAAACATTTTAAGCGGCGTAAATTCAGCGGAAGCTTTGCGCAACCAAGCTGAGACTTTACCACATTAAATTGGAAAACCAGGGAGGAGCCGCGTGGCGGAGGAGATGGGATTCGAACCCACGATACGCCTTGACAGCGTATAACGGTTTAGCAAACCGCCGCCTTCAGCCTCTCGGCCACCCCTCCGTGCACGGCCAAAGCAGGCATATTCGCCTACCCCGCGTAGCACCTTCATAAGCGGCAGCGGCGGGAAGGTAAAGCCTCCCTGGCGCGCAATCCGCCACAAACAAGCAAGTATCTGAATTTATTTGTTTTGCGCTCGATTGAGCCTCCCGCTTTGCTGCATTGCAAAATTTTTCTTGCACCGCAGCATAAATTAGCATACAGAAATAAATGCAGGGTGAGTTTCTCCCCTGTTTCTTGGACGTTTCCTCCCTAAACTTGGCGGCGCTACATTAGCGCCGCCTTTTTTTATTCGGCGGCAGCGCAATAGCTTGGGCCGGCGGCGCCCCAGAGACGCATGGCATCGGCCATATCCCGCAGAAAACCGCTCAAGCGCTCCTGTACCTGGGGAAAGCGGGCGTTGTAGGCGAATTGCCGCTCATGCATGTACAACCCGCGTGCGACTTCAAGCTGCACCACCTGCACACCCTCGCGCGGGCGGCCGTAATGGCGGGTGATGAAGCCCCCGGCATAGGGATCGTTGCGGCGGACGGAAAAGCCATGCCCGGTGAGCAGGGACTCGATATACGCGGTCCAGGCCGGCGTGCAGCTTGTGCCATGGCCGTCCCCCAGCACGATATCGGGGCGGTTGTGGCTTCGCCCGGGCGGGGTGGGCATGGAATGGCAGTCCAGCACCAGACAATGGCCGAATTCGGCCTGGGTTTCCTCGATCAGCGTGGCCAGCGTCTCGTGGAAGGGCTGCCAGCAATTGCGCACGCGCGCCTCGGCTTCGGCAAAATTCAGCTTGCGGGCGTAAATCGGCTCGCCCGTGCCGACAATCCGCGCGATCGTCCCCAGCCCCGCCGCCACGCGCGGGCTGTGGCGGTTCACGTAATCGGGCAGTTCGTCTGCGAACATGCCGGGGTCCAACTCCCAGGGCTCGCGGTTGGCGTCGCACCAGGCGCGCGGGAATTCCGCCGCCAGCAGCGGCAGCCCCAAAGCGGGGCCAGCGCCGAACAGCTCCTCCACGAAACTGTCCTCCGAGCGGCGGATGGCCTGCGCGTCCAACCGCGCCTGGGCCAGGAATTCCTCCCCATAATACCGCCCCGAATGCGGCGAGGTAAGCACCAGAGCGGCACTCTGGCGTTTGGGCCGCAGCAATGTGAAGGGCGACAAATCTTTCATGGCTCGTCCCCATTCAACCAGCCCGGGGGAGCAGGAGCAAGCTAATTGCCTGTCATCACCCTCCCGCGCCGAGCAGGGCTCGGTGCAGCCGCCGCGCCATCGCCCCCATGCGGCGCGGGGCAAAAACCAGTGCCACCAAGGTGAAGGCACCGCCCGCAACCGCCACGCTCACGCCGAATTGAGCCACCAGCCCCAGCCCCGGCAACGCCCGCAGCACCGCCCAGGCCGCCAGCCTTGCCGCCGCCAGCGCCGCGGCGGGCAGGATCAGCAGCCGCAGCACCGCCCCCGCCTGACGCTCCAGCCCCTGGCGCAGCGCCAGGGCGAACAACCCCAGCCCCAGCACGCCCCGCGCCGCCAGCGCCCAGGCCAGCGCCAAAAGCCCGTAAGGAGCCGCGAACCACGCCGCGGCGGCGATGGTGGCGGCATTGGCCCAGGCATAGCGCGAGACCAGCCGCGTGCGTCCGGCGCTGGTGAGCAGCGGGTTGACCACGCTGTACAGCGCCGCCGCCGGCGCCATGAGCGTCAGCACCGCGAAGACCGGCACCGCCGCCGCCCAGCGCGGCCCGAACATCAGCAACACGATGGGCTTGGCCGCCGCCCCGCACACCGCCGCCACAAAAAAGATGACCATACTGAGCAGGTCGAGCATCTGCCGGGCGGTCTCGAAGCGCCGGGCGGAGTCATGCCGCACCGCCACCAGCACCGGCATGAACACGTTGCGCGCGGGGGTGAAGGCGATCTCCTGCAATACCTCGAACAAGCGCTGGGCGATGCGGAACTCGCCTAGCGCGACCACCGGCATGCGCAGCCCCGCCAGCATCACATAGCCCGTGGCGGCGATGTAATCGACGAACCCGGCCTGCATCAACGGGAAGGAGAAGCGAAAGCCCTCGCGCAGCACGGGCCAGGAAGGCGGGCGCGGCGGCGCCCAGCCCGCGGCGGTGGACGCCGCCACGGCATAGAACACCACCCCCGCCATGCGCTGCGCGACGAGTGCGGCCACCCCATGCCCGGCAAAAGCGCAGGGCAGCGCCACCGCCCCGCCGATAACCGTGCCGCCCAGCGAGATCAGCCCCACCGTGCGGAAGCGGAATTGCGTGGCCAGCCGCGCCGAGGGCACAACGAGAAACGCCGTCAGCAGCACGTTCAGCCCCATGATCCGCAGCACCGGCGCCAGCACGGGCTGGCCGTATAGCGCGGCGAATCCAGGTGCCAGGGCAAAGAGCAGCGCCATGAACAGCAGCGAGGCCAGGAACTGGCTCCAGAACGCCGCCGCCTCCACGTTCATGTCACCCGGGCTGGCCTGCACCTGCTCCCCCGCCCCGCTATTGGCGACGAGCCGCGCCAGATCGGAAATCGCGGAGGCGATGGCGATGAGCCCCACCACCGAGGCCGGCACCACGCGCAGCAGCAGCCCGAGCACGATAAAACCCAGCCCGCGCTCGGCCAGCACCGTGGCGAAGCCCCATGCCGCCCCGCGCGCCGCCCCCCGCGCCAGATTCATGCGCGCTTCACCCCGCCAGCCACAGCGCCGCAAGCGCTGCCAGCAGGGCCGGCGGCATCACCACCGTGCCCAGGCGCAAAAACCGCCAGGCGGATACACTGAGCCCGTGCTTGCGCAGCGCCGTCAGCCATAGCAGCGTGGCGAGCGAGCCGGTGATGGAGAGGTTCGGGCCGAGATCCACCCCGATCAGCGCCGCGCCGGTCACGGCTGTTCCCGCCTGCCCCAGCGCATGCCCGGCCAACAGCCCCGTGGGCAGGTTGTTCACCAGATTGCTCAACCCCGCGAGCCCCAGCCCCACGGCCCAGAACCCGCCGCCCGGCGCATGCGCCACCCATTGGCCAAGCCGCCCCGCCAGTCCCAACCGGTCCAGCGCCCCGACCATCACGAACAGCCCGGCCACCAGCGGCAACACGCCCCAGGACATCTCCCGCGCCAGACGCCAAACCGGCTGGCGCGTGAACAAAGCCACCAGCGCGGCAGTACCCAGCCCGGCGCAGAGCGTCGGCAACCCCAGCCGCCAGCCCAGCCCCGAGGCGGTGAGCAGCAACCCCGCCATTCCGCCCAGCCCGGCCAGGGTCAGCTTGCCGCCGCGCGAGAGAGGGGCCACCGCCTCCGGCACCGCAAAACGCTGGCGCAGGCCGTCCCGCTGGGTGAACCAAAGCGCCAGGAAGGTGACGGCGATGGCCGCCACCGAGGCCAGCCCGAACGCCCCCAGCCAATGGCGCAAATCCGGCAAGGCTGCGCCGAACACCACGAGATTGGCGGGGTTGGAGATCGGCAGCACGAAGGAGGCGGCATTGGCGACAAAGGCGCAGATCAGCAGATAAGGCAGCCGGTTCGCGGCCCTCACCGCCCCGGCCATGGCCGCCACGGCGGGGGTGAAGACGACGGCCGTGGCATCGTTGGAGAGAAACACCGTGACCATCACCGCCATGGCGTAAATCAGCACGAACAGCCGCAGCGCCGAGCCATCGGCCGCGCGCGCCACCAGCCCCGCCGCCCAGGTGAACACGCCCTGGTCGGCCGCCAACTCGGCCAACAGCATCATGCCGGTGAGGAACAGATACACATCGCCCCCCTGCCCCATCGCCGCCAGCGCTGCGCGCGGCGGCAATGCGCCACTCAACACCAGCAACACCGCCCCCGCCAGGGCGGGCACCCATTCGCGCATCCCCCAGGGCCGGATGAGCACGCACCCTAAACTGGCCAGCACCACGCCCCATACGGCAAGCGCGCTCATAGCCGCGCCAGCCGGCAATAGCCCAGCGCCAGCAGCGGCAGCACCACCCCCACATCGCACAAGCCTGACCAGCCGCCATGCAGCAGCAGCGCGCCGGTAACCGCCGAACCCGCCGCCCCGCCGACGAAGAACATGGCGATGAACAGCCCGTTCAGCCGCGAGCGGAGCTCCGCCGCCTCCGCATAAATGGCCCTCTGGCCCACGATCAGGCTGGTCTGCACCCCGGCATCGAGCAGCATGGCGGCCAGGGCCAGCACCAGCGCCGAGCGCAAAACCCCGCCCGCCCAGGCCACGCCAAACGCCACGGCGATGGAAGCCAGCCCACCATAGGTGGCGGCCCGGCCATGCCCCCGGTCGGCCAAGCTACCCGCGATGGGCGCGACCAACGCCCCCGCCGCCCCCGCCAGCCCGAACAGCGCGATGCCCCGCTGGGTGAAACCGAGATCATGCGCCAGGAACAGCGGCGCACCGGTCCAGAACAGCGAGAAGGCGGCGAAGCAGGCCGATTGCACCGCTCCACGCTGGCGCAGAATCCGCACCTTGAACGGCAAGGCGAACAGCGAGGCCAGCAGCGCGCCATAACCCTGCCGCGCATCCGGCGCGCGCCGGGGCAGCGTGCGGCGCAGCAGCAGCGCCAGCGCGGCCATCAGCCCCGCCGAGAGGAAGAACACCACCCGCCAGCCAAACGCGGCGGTAATGGCCGATGAGACCGGCCGGGCGAGCAATATGCCCATCAGCAGCCCGCTCATCACCGTGCCGACCACCCGCCCGCGCGATTGCTCAGGCGCCATATGCGCGGCCAGCGGCACCAGCATCTGCACCGCCACCGAGGTTACCCCCACCGCCGCCCCGGCCAGCAGCATCTCCCCGCCCGAGCGCGCCAGCCCCGCCAGCAGCAGCGGCGGCATGCAGGCGGCGATGGTGCACACCACCAGCCGCCGGTTCTCCACGATGTCCCCCAACGGGACCAGCAGCAGCAGCCCCGCCGCATAGCCAAGCTGCGTGCAGCTCATGATCAGGCTCGCCGCGCGCGGGCTCATATGCACATCCGGCCCGATCAGCCCGATCAGCGGCTGCACATAATAGATATTCGCGACCACCACGGCGCAGGAGACCGCCAGCAACGCGACCATGGCCCGTCCGGGGCTTTGTGAAACTTGCATAACCCTGACTTAACGGCGGCGAAGATTTCTGCAATGCAGGCGTGGGCGCCCATGCCGCGCCGCAGCCTGACGGGGAGACAAAATGGATTTCGTGCACGCCGTATTCTTCGCGATTCTGCAGGGGGCGACGGAGCTTTTCCCCGTCAGCAGCCTGGGCCATGCCGTGGTCGTGCCCGCCTTGCTGCATTGGGGCATCGACCAGTCCAGCCCGGACTTCCTGCCCTTTCTGGTGATGCTGCATCTGGGCACCGCCATCGGCCTGCTCGCCTATTTCTATGCCGACTGGCTGGCCATGGCGCGCGGCGTTCTGGGCATCGGCTATCAGGCTGAAGTCGCCGCCACGCGCGACCTGCTGCTCAAGCTCGTCATCGCCACCATTCCGGCCGTGCTGATCGGCGCGGTGCTGAAGAAGCCGATCGCGCATCTCTTCGGCAATCCGCTCATCGCCTCGCTGTTTCTCGTCGCCAATGCCGGGGTGCTGCTGCTGGGCGAGCGTCTGCGCAGCCGCGCCGCCCTGCGCGGCGGGCAGCTCTCCAACCTGGACGCGCTGATCATCGGCCTGTTCCAGTGCCTCGCCTTCCTGCCCGGCATCTCGCGCTCGGGCTCGGCCATCATCGGCGGGCTGCAGCGGGGCATCAACCACGAGGACGCGGCGCATTTCTCCTTCCTCATGGGTACGCCGGTGATCCTGGCCGCCAGCGTGGTCGAGATCCCCAAGCTGCTGCGCGCGCATGAGCTGCATGAGCTGTTCGGCGTCTCGCTGCTGGCCGCCGTGGTGGCGGGCGTGGTGGCCTACGCCAGCACGGCCTTCCTGATGCGCTATTTCAAGCAGCATGATTCCTGGGCGCTGAAGCCCTTCGCCTGGTATTGCGCGGCCTTCGGCGCGGGCAGCTTCGGCCTGCTGGCGCTGGGGCTGTAAACCCATGCGCCGCCTGCTCACCGCCCTCGCCTTGGCCCTGCCTTTGGCCGCCCAGGCCAAGGTAAACCTCGCCGAAGCGCCCATCGACCGGCTGAACCTGCCCGTCTGGCACCAGCATTGGGAGGCCTCGCTGGAGGACGCCCGCACCCACCCGGACGCCAAAATCGTCTGGCTGGGCGACTCCATAACCTATTACTGGCAGCGCCATGGCGGGCATGGGTATGACGATATCCTGCCCATCTGGAACCAGTATTATGCCCCCTACGGCGCGCTGGATTTTGGCTTCATCGGGGACACCACCGCCAGCCTGATCTGGCGGCTGGATAACGGGCAGGTCGAGGGGCTGCACCCGCAACTCGCCATCATCCTCATCGGGGCCAACAACTTCGGCAAGGTGCATTGGGATTCGGCGATGACCATCCCCGGCATCGAGGCCGTGGTGGAGAACACGCATCGCCGCCTGCCCGGCGCGCATATCCTGCTGCTGGGCGTGCTGCCCTCCATCCGCTCACCCTGGGTGGACGCACAGACGCGGACAACCAACACCGCCCTGGCCGCGCATTACGCCGGAAGCCAG
This sequence comes from Acidocella sp., assembly GCA_027451225.1. GTDB lineage: Bacteria > Pseudomonadota > Alphaproteobacteria > Acetobacterales > Acetobacteraceae > Acidocella. The sequence continues at coordinate 56,773 of DAIDJU010000189.1, forward strand.
ACTGTCAGCTTCATGGATGTCGGCCATCTGCTGCAAACCGATGGGCATACCGATGCGAGCCTATTCGTGGACCCGCATCTGACCCCGCCGGAGCCGCCCTTGCACCCCGATGCCGAGGGCATGCGGCGCATCGCCGAGGCTCTGGCCCCGGTGGTGCGGGAATATGTGCGCTAACCGCGTACGGCGGCGATAAACGCCCGGATCAACTCCGGGGATTTCTTCCCCGGCGCGGTCTCCACGCCGGAGGAGACATCCACCCCCGGCGCGCCTGTCTGGGCGATGGCCTCGGCCACGTTCCCCGGGTTCAGCCCGCCCGCCAGCAACCAGGGCTTGGCGGGGCGGAAGGTGGAGAGCAGCGCCCAATCGGCCTTCACCGCGTTGCCGCCAGGCCTTGTCGCCCCCGGCGGCGGCTTGGCTTCCACCACATAGCCATCGGCATATTCGTCATCGGCGGGGAAATCCGCCGCACTTGCCACGCCGAGCTGGCGCCAGACGGGGCGACCGAACCGGTCGCGCAGCGCCGGTATGGCTGTCGCCGAGGCATGGATCTGCAATACGTCCAGCGAGACGCTTTGCAGCACCGCGTCGATCTCGTCGAAGCCGGGATTCACGAACAGCCCCACGCGCAGCGGGCCGCCCTCGGCACGGGCGGAAAGCAGCGCCGCCTCAGCCGGGGTGACATAGCGCGGCGAGGGCGGGAAAAACACAAAGCCCAGATAATCCGCGCCCGACTGCACCGTGGCGTCGAACGCCTCGGGGCTGTTGATGCCGCAGATTTTGACCTTGGTCACGCGATGCTCGCGGCGATCGCCGCCGCCGCAGCAGCCGGGTCCGCAGCCCCCGTGATCGGGCGGCCGACCACGATATAATCCGCCCCGGCGGACACGGCCTCCTCCGGCGTCATTACCCGCGCCTGATCGCCGATTTCTGCCCCTTTGGGGCGGATGCCCGGCACGACCAGCACCGGCTTCTCGCCAAAGGCATCGCGCAGGCGGGAAATCTCATGCGCCGAACAGACCAGCCCGTCCGCGCCGCTCTCCAGCGCGAGGCGCGCCAGACGCAGCACCTGCTGCGCCGGACCGCCGGAAACGCCGGTGGCCGCCAGGGCCTCGGTATCCAGGCTGGTCAGCACCGTCACGGCCAGGATCTTCGGGCGCTTCGCCCCTTCCGAGGCCGCCTTCGCCGCCGCCTCGATCATTTTCGCGCCGCCACCCGCATGGATGGTCAGCATATCCGCCCCCAGCGGCAGCAGCGAGCGCACCGCCCCCGCCACGGTGTTGGGGATGTCATGCAGTTTGAGGTCCAGGAACACCGGATTGCCCTGCGCCGCCTGGGCAAAGCCCTGCGGCCCATGGCGGAGGAAGAATTCCAGCCCCAGCTTCACCAGCCCGCAATGCGGAGAGAGGCCGCGCACAAGCTCTTGCGCCCGGTCCAGCTCGGGCGTGTCGATCGCGGCGATAAGTCGTTTCATGGTGTATCCTGTGTCGGGGGAAGCTGCGCTTCCAGTTCGGCCACGCGCTTCTCCGCGCGCTTGGCCCGGCGGCTGACGCGGAAGCGGTGGGGCAGATGAAAGATCAGCCCGGCGACAAAGCCGATGCCCAACGCGCCGACCAGCACGCCGCCCAGGGGCAAAGGCATGCCGCCGAACGGCCAGAAACTCACCGGAGTGAAATCGCGGTTGGAGAGCAGCAGGATCACCAGCGCGACGACAAGAACAAAGCCGGCGATGGTTTTGAGAATAGTCAGCTTTCCGCTCCGACATTCTTTTTGCCCTTGGCCGGGGCGGGTGCGGGCTTGTTGATGCGCTCGCGCAGCTCCTTGCCGGCTTTGAAGAAGGGCACGGATTTTTGCGCCACCTGCACTGTCTCGCCAGTGCGCGGGTTGCGCCCGGCGCGGGCCTGGCGGCTCTTCACGGTAAAGGCGCCGAAGCCGCGCAGCTCCACACGCTCGCCGCGCGCTAACGCGGCTGTCATTTCATCGAACAGCGCGGATACGATGCGCTCAACCTCGGCCACGGTCAGATGAGGGTTATCTTCCGCCAGCCCGGCGATTAGTTCAGAACGTGTCATAAAGCCCTCCCACCCCGCGTAACGATGCCAAAACCGCGGCGGCGGGTCAATAAACGATTGCCATAGGTAGGTTTTTCCGCACGAAGGGGATTGCGGAGCCGCCCTGGCCGTTGGCGTGTACATCCTCCCAAGGCCTGCTTGTGCAGGTGGGCGCCAGATAACCGGACCAATGGCCCGGCCAGAGCCAGCTCCCGAGGGAGATGCTTAACGGCCCTGGGGATGATTTGCCTGACGAACCGGGCAGCTCCAGCCTTCTACTTAGGCGCGGAGCGCCAGCGGCGCAATGTGTTCCGTGCGCGGGTCAGCCGTCCAAAAGGTCGGCGGCGATCTCTTCCGCCCGGGCGGCCACGCGGCGCAGCCGGGCGCGGCGCTGCTCGTCGGCGGGGGCTGGTTTGGCGGCCTGCGCCTCGGCCACCCGGAGCTCGGCGGCGGCCAGCGCGCTGCGCAGGTCGTGCAGTTCGTCGGCCAGCAGCAGCGAGGCCAGCATCAGCAGCCGCGCCTCGCCGGACTGCCCGCCAATCGCCTTGATGCTGGTGATCCGCTGTTCGATCTCGCTGGCCATCTGGCCAAGATGCTCTTCCTGCCCGTCCTCGCAGCCGACGGTGTAGGCGAAACCGTTTATGCGTATGGTGACCTGGGCCATGGCGTCACTCCGTCGTTTCGGGCGGGGGGACCTCATCGAACGTTGCGCGCAGGCGCGTGATCACCTGATCCAGCCCCTCGGCCAGCACGGCGCGGTCGAGGGCCTCACCGCCAGCAGGCTTGGACAGGCTGGCGATCTTACGCAGCGCGGCTTCGATACGGTCCAGGATTTCGTCTTCTGATTCAGACTCAGACATGCGACTATAGAACATGACCGCGCCGTGAGCGGTCAAGGCAAGGTTTAATGTCCCGAACATGATTGCATCGCAATGAGTTTGCCTCCCGCGGTCATCGTGCATGGGTTGCCCGACCTTCATGCCGCCCTGGCCCCCGGCCTTCCCGTCACCCTGCTCTCCGCCCCTGGTGCCGCGTTGTATGCGGGCGGGCTGTGGTGGCGCGAAGTGCTGGCGGCGGCGGACTATACCGGCCCGGCGCTGCTCGATTGCGGCCCCGCCCCCGGCCGCGCCTGGGAGGCGCTGAAGCTCGGCCTGCCCGGCGCGATACTCGCCCCCTGCCCGGCCTGGGACCAGGTGGCAGACTACGCCGCCACGCAAGGCGCGCTGCTGCTCCCCGCCCCGCCTCCGGCGCTGGATTTGGCCGCTGCCGGGGCGGGCAAACGACTTACGGCGTGGCTGACCGGGGATTTTTTGCATATTCACGCCCCGGCACCATGATTTGGCCGCATTTTTTGAGCTTTTGTGCCGTCACAACGCTCCAAAAGGGCGGATGACATCCGCCGAGCCATCGGCTACAGGGCGCACGGTTACATTTAATCATAGGTTGGGAAAAAATGGCGATCACGCAGACCGTTAAGCAGATCCTCTCGCATTACGAGAGCGACAACCCCGGCACCAAGGCGAATCTGGCCCGCATTCTGATGCAGGGCAAGCTCGGCGGCACCGGCAAGCTGGTGATCCTGCCGGTGGACCAGGGCTTCGAGCATGGCCCGGCCCGCTCCTTCGCCCCCAACCCCGCCGCCTATGACCCGTACTACCACTACCAGCTCGCCATCGATGCCGGGCTCTCCGCCTATGCCGCCCCGCTGGGCATGCTGGAAGTCGGCGCCGCCGAGTTCGCCGGGCAGATCCCGACCATCCTGAAGGTCAACTCCTCCAACTCGCTGGCCACCGACAAGAACCAGGCCATCACCGGCTCCGTGTCCGACGCGCTGCGCCTGGGCTGCTCGGCCATCGGCTTCACCATCTATCCGGGCTCCGAATTCGCCTTCGACCTGATGGAAGAACTGCGCGAGATGGCCGAAGAGGCCAAGGCCGCCGGCCTCGCCGTGGTTGTGTGGTCCTACCCGCGCGGCCCGATGCTGGACAAAGCCGGCGAGACCGCCTTCGACATCTGCGCCTATGCCGCGCACATGGCCGCGCTGATGGGCGCGCACATCATCAAGGTGAAGCCCCCCACGGACGTGATCTCCCTGGAAGCCGCCAAGAAGACCTATGCCGGGATCGACGGCTCCACCATGGCCAAGCGCGTGCAGCATGTCGTGCAGTCCTGCTTCGCGGGCAAGCGCGTCGTCGTGTTCTCGGGCGGCGAGGCCAAGAGCCTGGACGCGCTGTATGAGGAAATCCGCGGCCTGCGCGATGGCGGCGCGAACGGCTCCATCATCGGCCGCAACACCTTCCAGCGCCCGCGCGAGGAAGCCCTGGAACTGCTGGGCAAGATCATCGACATCTATCTCGGCAAGTTCTGATTTCCACGCCGTGGCGAAACGCGCCGGCTTCGCTGGCGCGCCGCTGCGGTGCTAGTGTCATGGGGGGCTTCGGCCCCCCGTTTGCGTTTTAAGGATTTGCGTTCGTGACCGAGACCGATTGCCGCCTCTACCTCATCACCCCGCCCGTTTTGCCCAAGGACTTCGAGGCCCAGCTCGCCGCCGCCCTCGACGCCGGGGACGTGGCCGCCCTGCAACTGCGCCTGAAAGACGTGCCGGATGATGTGATCGCCCGCACGGTGGATAGACTGCGGCCCATCGTCCAGAGCCGGGATGTCGCCTTCATCCTCAACGACCGCCCGGACTTGGCCGTGAAGCTCGGCTGCGACGGCGCGCATGTCGGCCAGACGGACACGCCCATCAAGCAGGCGCGCAAGATCCTGGGGGACCTGATACTCGGCGTGACCTGCCATAACTCCCGCCATCTGGCGATGGAGGCGGCGGAAGCCGGGGCGGATTACGTGGCCTTCGGCGCGTTCTTCCCCACCGCCACCAAGGAGCCGCCGGAGATGGCGGAGATCGAGACGCTGCAGATCTGGGCGGAGACGATGGAAGTCCCCTGCGTGGCCATCGGCGGCATCACGGCGGAAAACTGCGCGCCGCTGGTGAAGGCCGGGGCGGAGTTCCTGGCCGTGGTCGGCGCGGTGTGGAACCACCCCGGCGGCCCTGCCGCGGGCGTTCAGGCGATGCTCAAGGCCATCGCCGCAGCTTAACGGCAATCATTGCCCTTGAGGGTGAAGCTGGCCACTTTGCCGTCCTTCAGGGCGAAGGTGATCTCGCAGGACCAGACCTGGATATCCTGCGGGAAGGACTGCATATACCCCCCGTAATACGGCCCCCAATACGGCCCGTACCAGGGCCCGAATCCGCCCATGCCGACGCCGTTCGGAATCACTTCGGCATGGCTGTGGACATAAGCGAGATACTGGATGCCATCCACGGTGATCTGCTTGTCCGGCACCCCCATAGACTGCACAAGGCTCGCCTCCGGCGCGCCGATATAGGCGGCCAGGCGCGATTGCAGGCTCGGCCCATGGGCGCAGGCGGCAAGAGCTAACGGCAAGGCGAGAACGGCACGGCGCATGGGTAAATCTCCTCAGCGCCAGGATATAACCCCGGCACGTAACAGCTTGATGACGTTCGTCAAGGCAACCACAAAATATCGGCGATCCGCTGCGCGCCCGTGGCCAGCATGGCCAGCCGGTCGAACCCCAGCGCGATGCCCGAACAGACCGGAAGCGCTGCCACGGCGGCAAGGAACTCCTCATCCATCGGCCAGTCCTCGCCATACAGGGCATGCCGCCGCGCGCGGTCGGCGATGAAACGCGCCCGCTGCTCCTCGGCATCCGTCAGCTCGACGAACGCGTTAGCCAGCTCGATGCCGCAAACATACAGCTCGAACCGCTCCGCCACGCGCGGGTCATCCGGGCATTTGCGCGCCAGCGCCGCCTGGGCGGCGGGCCAATGGGTCAGGAAGGTCGGGCGCTCGCGGCCCAGATGCGGCTCGATCCGCTCCAGCAGCAGGCGGAAGAACAGATCCTCCCAATCCTCGCCCTCGCGCAGTTTCGCGCCAGCCTGGGCGGCCAGGGCGGGCGCGTCATCGGCGGTGGCCAGTACATCGGCGCCCACATAGCGCTGGAAGGCCTCGGCCACGGTGAGGAATTCCGGCTCGTCCAGCCGGGTGGTGATGCCCCGGCACGTGACCTCGGGCGGCAGGGTGGCGCGCAGGAGGGCGAAGGTTTCGTCCATCAGCGCCTGCATGTCAGCGCCCAGCGAGTACCATTCCAGCATGGTGAACTCAGGGGCGTGGGTGTCCGACCATGGTTCGTCGCGCCAGACGCGGGCGAGCTGGAAGATCGGCCCGGAGCCGCCCGCCAGCAGCTTCTTCATGGCGAATTCAGGCGAGGTGTTCAGCCATTTATCGCCCGCCGGACGGGCGCGCAGATGCACCTCCTCGCCGGGCGCCGCCACGGCGTAAGGGGTTTCCACCTCGGCATAGCCGCGCGCGGTGAAGAAGGCGCGCACGGCGGCGGCCAAGCGCTGGCGGCGGAGGAGACGGGGAAAACGGTCGGGCAGTGTCTGCCAGGGTTGAGAGCGCATGGCGCACGTTCTACATCACGCCGATGCCGGATGGTATTTCTCCCAAACCCCGCACGCTGCGCCGCCCCGACGAGCTGGCCCGCGCCGGGCTGCTGCCCCAGAACCGCGTCGCCGAGGCCGAGGCCGTCGCCGCGCGCTACGCCATTGCCGTGCCGCCAGCGCTGGCGGCACTCATCGAGTCGCCGGACGATCCGCTGGGGCTGCAATTCATCCCCAGCGCCGCCGAGCTGATCACCGCCGCGCATGAGAGCACGGACCCCATCGCCGACGAAGCGCTTTCGCCCATCCCCGGCATCGTCCACCGCTACCCGGACCGCGCGCTGCTGAAGCCCCTGCTGGCCTGCCCCGTCTATTGCCGGTTCTGCTTCCGGCGCGAGCAGGTGGGGCCGGATGGCGGGGTGCTCTCGGCCGAGGCGCTGGAGGCGGCCTATGCCTATGTCGCGGCGCATCCTGGCATCCGCGAGGTGATTCTGACCGGCGGCGACCCGCTGATGCTCTCCCCGCGCCGCCTGGGCGAAATGCTGCGCCGGATGGAAGCCATTCCGCATGTGGAGCTGCTGCGCATCCATAGCCGCGTGCCGGTGGCCGATCCGGCCCTGGTGAACGAGGCGCTGCTGGCGGCGCTGGAGATCGAGAAGCCACTCTATATCGCGGTACACAGCAACCATGCGCGGGAGCTGACGGCGGAAGCGACGGAAGCCTGCCGCAAACTCTCGCGGCTGGGTATTCCGCTACTGGGCCAGACCGTGTTGCTGGCAGGCGTGAACGACAGCGAAACGGCCCTGGCCGATCTGTTCCGCGCCATGCTGCGCGCACGGATAAAACCCTATTACCTGCACCAGCTGGACCCCGCCCCCGGCACCGCGCGCTTCCATGTGGAACCGGAACGCGGCCGGGAGATCCTGCGCAACCTGCGCGGCAAGATCAGCGGCACGGCGTTTCCGACTTATATCCTCGATCGTCCCGGGGGGCTGGGGAAAGTGCCGCTGTAGGAGGCAACGCTCCACTCTGGACACAGACCGCCGCACTGAAACGAAAACCTCACGGCCGCGTCAGGCGCAGCCCTCCCCTCTTCCGTCCAGAGACGTGAATATGCCAAGCTCATTTTAAAGCCCCTTCAAGTAAGAGCGGAGTTATGCGGTGAATGAAATACACGCCCCCATAGTCACGTATATGGGACAATCTGTTTCTGTACGAACCAATGAAACAGTGCTCAACGCTCTCCTCAGGGCTGGGATTGAGGTGCCGTTTTCCTGCAAGGCTGGCAGCTGCCACACATGCTTATTGAAATGCCTGGAAGGCGACCTCCCTGAGCGGACACAACGCGGCCTCTCCGAAAGTTTGCGGGCCAAATCTTACTTCATGCCTTGCCGATGCAAGCCTGCGGGCGACATGCATCTGGCCCCCGCCAGTGCAGACGATCTTCTGACCGAGGAGACTGGCGCTCCCCCTCTGCCTGAAACCCCGCCCGCGACAGGCCCCGCGGCCCCAGAAATCCCCTACCCGGACACCGACCCCGCCCTATGGATGGAGCTGCAACAAGGCGGCGACAAAGTCCGAAAAGTTTTAGAAGATTTCTACGACATGGTCTACGCTGACGACCAGCTCGCCCCCTTCTTCGATAACGTTAAAAAAGAACATGTAACCGACAAGCAATACACGTTTATGAAACGCTGCCTGCTCGGAGAAAAAGTCTATTTTGGCAATCGCCCGCGCAATGCCCATCACTGGATGATCATCTCAGATGAATTGATGGATCACCGGCAGGCGCTCATGCTGAAAGCATTGCTTGCAAATGGGCTCACCCAAGATCAAGTCGATCGCTGGGTACCTTTCGAGGAACATTTCCGTGGCGACATCGTCAAAAAAGAGACCTGGCCTAAACGCGTTGGCGACCAGGATGTCGCCTTCGAAGGGTTTGGCCGAGAAGTTTTTTCGATAGATTTAATATGTGATTATTGCCACTCCGAAATCCCCGCCGGCACCAGCGTGGTGGTGCATCATCGCCGTGGACTTGTGAGCTGCCCCAGCTGCGCCGGCTGAACACTTCTAAATAGCGCAACCCTTGGGGGGCTTGATAAGCCCCCTAAAACCGCGCCGAAACCGCCGCCTCCAGGCTCTGCGCCGACCAGTTGCCCGAAAAGCGGCCGTTATAGCCGATATCCAGCGCCCAATCGCCCCTGGCCATGCGCAGCCCCACCCCGGCTACGCCGGAAACCGGCGACAATCCCTGCGGGTTGAGGGCGAAGGCCGTGCCGTCCTGCGTGCTCAACCCCAACTCCGCGCCAGGGTTGCCCAAACTCCCCTCGACGCCGAAGGTAACGCGCGGGGTGATGACGATATGTGAAGCCGTAACATAGCTGCGCCCCAGGTTCAGGTGCAGGAACGGCGTGACCGTGGTGCCGGATGACGCGCCGCCATTCAGCGCGAAGGCCTGTTGCGCGGCCCCTTCCGCCAGCCCGCCCATGGCCACACGGGTTACACGCAGCCCGGCGGCGGGGCTGATCTCCCAGCCCTGCCACGCCAGCGGCAGCGCCGCCTGCGCCGCGATGGAGAGTACATTGCCAGTCTCCCGCGCCACCGCAGCGCCCGCGCCCGTCTGGCGGGTGGTGTTGGCGTTCACGATGCCGTCCAGCACCGCGGCACTCAGCACGAACGCCCCCACCGGCTGGTTGGCGTAGAGGCCAAGGCGGACCGTCTCCAGATCGGCGGTTCCCGTGCCTTTGCCGCGCAGGGCGGCGTCGTCATACCCGGCGGCCAGGCCGATCCGCCCACCTGTCGCGGGGATGGCGCGGTCCACACCCGCCAGGAATCCGCCGCCGGTCATGTTGAAGCCATCGGTGGCGAGGTTGGAGCCCGCCGCCTCCACCCAGCCGCCGGCGGCGCAGAACCCGCTGGCGATGGCCGAGGCGATCCCCGCCTTGCCGCCGCCCTGGGCCGGAATGTTCTTGCACCCCGCCCCCGCCCCTGGCGCCATGGCATGGCCGAGCAGCAGATCATCCATGGTCTGGGCATCCAGCGTCATGGCCTGGGAGAGGTCGGGCAGCAGCCCCGCCCCCTGCGGCGCCACGGTGAAGTTGCTGTTCACCAGCAACCGCGCCGCCAGCGGACTCATGGAGAGGGAAAGCGGCTGCACGCCTTGCTCCACCTGGGCGAAACTGCCGGTCAGCCCGCCATCGGCTTCCAGAAACTGGTAGCTCGCGGGGGTATAGGTGCCCGGCGCCAGCACATAGGTAAGCGTGCCGCCCAGCTTGATGGTGCCGCTGACGGTGAAGCTGGAAACCTGCCCAGGCTCCACCAGCACCACGAGCGCGCCGGTGTCGCTCTGGGTAAAATTACCGTTCAGCCGCAGCGGCGCGGTGGCCAGCCCGGCGGAGAAGCTGCCGTTATTCACCATCTGCGCCACACTCCAGGTGCCGGTGCCCGCCCAGGCCGCGCCTTGCGCCACGGTCAGCGACCCGCCATTGGAAAAGCCGGTAATGCCGGTGGCCAGCGTGCCGTTGCCGGTGAGCGAGATGCTGCTCGCCGTGCCGTTGCCTGCAATATCGCCACTAATCTGCGCCCCGGTGCCGAGCGTGATGCTGCTGGCCCCGCGCGAGAGGCTGATGGCGTTGCCGCCCCCAGTGGCGATGACGCTGCCGGTATCGACGATCTCCACCGCGCCGTTGGCGATAATGCCGGTCGCCCCGGCGATGGTCCCGGCATTGTTCAACGTGTCGCCCTTGGTCAGCCTCACCCCGGCGGCGGCACCGGTGATCAGCCCGGTATTCTCCACCACCCCGCCGCGCCCGGTATCCACCACGCCGTCGATACCACCCGCGATGGTGCCGCTATTGCTGACCGAGGACGCGCCGGTGAGATACACACCAAAATCCGGCCCGCTGATCAGCCCGGCATTGGTGATGCGCGAGCCGTCGCCCCCCGCATACACGCCGGAATACCCGCCCAGCAGCCGCCCGGAGGCGGTGTTGGTGAGCGAGCCGCCGGAATAGAGCGAGACGGCATCGCCCGTGCTGGCGGAAATCTGGCCGCTATTGGTCACGCTGCCCAGACCATTGCCCGTGTAAACGCCAATATGCCCGCCAAAGATGCTGCCGGTATTGGCAACGCTGCCGCCGCGGTTGAGGCTGACGCCATCGAACCCCGCGCTGATGCTGCCGCTATTGCTCACCTCGCCAGCCCCGCCATTCACCACCACGCCGTAGCGCGTGGCGCTGATGCCGCCGCTATTGGCCACACTGCCCGCCGCCCACATCTCCACCGCGTTATGGCCCGAGACGCTGCCGGTATTGCTCACACTGCCGCCCGCCCCCAGCCAGATGCCCGCGCCATTGGCGTCCCGCACCTGCCCGGCATTGCTGAGCTGGGCTGGGCTCATGTCCCACAGCGCCGCCCAGCTCTGGCTGCTCACGGTCACGCCGCTGGCGATGCTCACCCCCGCATTGCCATATCCAGCGAGGTTCACCGGAGCGTAATGGCTGGTGGAGATCACGCTCTGCGCGGCGGCCGGGGCGGCGAGCCCCATGGCGGCGGGCAGAACCAGCAGCGGCGCAGCGGCGCAATGGCGCGCCAGGGCAATGCCGGTGGAGGACGTGTTCATGGAAGGTGATCCTTGGGCCGGGCGGCTTTTTGCAACCCTTCACAACTACAGGCTGACTTCAGCCTAGAACCGCACCGGTGAATGGCGCGTTAATCTCCCGGCCTCCCCCAACCGGAATCGCTATTTTCCCGTTAACCTTTGGGCCGCGCGCCTGGGGGTGGCTTGCCCAAATCGCCCTGGCGGCGTAAGCCCGCGCCTCACGATCATTCAAGTTTTCAATCGGCAGGGCATAACCCATGAAGCAGCAGGCTAACCTTATCCGCGCCGGGCAGGTCATCGAACACGAGGGCCAGCGCTGGACCGTGCTGAAGCAGCAGATCATCACCCCCGGCAAGGGCGGCGCCTTCATCCAGGTGGAAATGCGCAACCTGAAGACCGGCAACAAGACCAACGAGCGCTGGCGCACCGCCGACACCGTCGAGCGCCTGACCACCGAGGACCGGGACTTCACCTATTCCTACACCGATGGCGAGAACCTCGTGCTGATGGATCCCGAGACCTTCGAGCAGTTCATGGTTCCTGCCTCCATCCTGGGCGAGTCCGCGCCCTTCCTGCAGGACAACATGGCCGTCATCGTGGCGCTGGTCGAAGGCGATCCGGTCGGCATCACCCTGCCGCCGCAGGTGACGCTGGAAGTCGTCGAGGCCGACCCGGTGGTGAAGGGGCAGACCGCCTCCTCCTCCTACAAGCCCGCCAAGCTCTCCAACGGCGTGAAGACGCTGGTGCCGCCCTTCATCGAGGCCGGCGAGCGCATCGTGGTGCGCACCGAGGACGGCAGCTACGTGGAACGCGCCAAGGGCTGATCTCCACCACGAGGGGGCCAACGGCCCCCTCACTTCATTGCGACAGTTTTTATTAGGAGTGCATGGCCATGATGCCACGTCTTTCCCCGCACATGACCGTGATGCACGCCGCGGCGAACAAGGCCGCGAAGCGCCTGCTGCGCGATTTCATGGAAGTTGAAAACCTGCAGGTTTCCGTGAAGGGGCCTGGGGATTTCGTCAGCCAGGCGGATATGCGCGCCGAAGCCTCGATCCGCGAGGATCTGGAGAAGGCCCGCCCGGGCTACGCCTTCCTGATGGAAGAGTCCGGCGCCTCGGGCTCCGAGAAATGGGCCTGGCGCTGGGTTGTCGATCCGCTGGACGGCACCACCAACTTCCTGCACGGCATCCCGCATTGGGCGATCTCGATCGCGCTGGAGAAGCGCCTGCCGGATGGCAATACCGAGATCCATGCCGGGCTGGTCTACTGCCCGGTGAATGGCGAGATGTTCTGGGCCGAGAAGGGTGTCGGCGCGTATCTCAACGATAAGCGCCTGCGCGTCTCCGCCCGGCGCGATCTCAAGGACGCGCTGTTCGCCACCGGCATTCCCTTCGCCGTCTCCGCCTCGCGCAGCCGCCTCTCCTTCGCCCGCACGCTGGGCACGCTGATGCCGCAGGTGGCGGGCATCCGCCGCTTCGGCTCGGCGGCGCTGGACCTCGCCTGGGTCGCGGCCGGGCGTTACGACGGGTATTGGGAAACCGGCATCCACGCCTGGGACATCGCGGCGGGCATGCTGATCGTGCGCGAGGCCGGCGGCTACGCCACCGATGCCGAGGGCAAGGACGAGATCTCCAGCACCGTGGTTGCGGCGAACCCGCATATGCACCCCAAATTGCTGGAAGTGGTGCAGGACGGTCTGGCGGCGGCCAAGGCTTGACGCTCGGGCCATTTGTCTTTCTGCCGATGGAAACGGATAAATGGCTCCAGCGCATTGTTTTGCGCGCATCTTCACGTGATGGGGTGTTTCCACCCCATCACGATCTGCTCTAAGGTTTCCGCCGTGAAGCGAATTTTGCTCCTGGCAGGTCTTTCGGCAATGGCGGCTCCCGGCGCGCAGGCGCAGGTAACGGTGAACGCGGCGGCGTTGCAGCAGCTTGCTGGCGTTCCCCCCGCCCCGCCGCCCGTTGCCACCCCCAAGCCGACGCCCATGGCCCCCGCGCCGCATATCGTGCAGCATCACCACACGGCTCCGGCGCCCGTGGCGGCCAAGCCCGCCGCGCTCTCGCCCCCGCCGCTGCCTCAGGGCGCGCCGCCTTTGCCCCAAAATGCCGCCCCGGCCACGCTCAAGGCGGCCCCGCCGCCGCCCGCCACCCCCGCGCAGGTGGTGAAGGCGCTGGCCCCGGTGCATCTCAGCTTCGCCCCCGGCAGCGCCGATCTGCCCGCCAATGCCGGCAGCGCGCTGCGGCCCTTCTGCCATGAGGGCGGGATGATCAGCATCGACGCCCACGCCCCGCCCAACCCCACCGACCCCTCGGCGGCCATGCGGCTTTCGCTCTCCCGCGCCTTGGCGGTGAAGGCCGTGCTCGCCGCCTGCGGCGTGCCGGTGCAGAATATCGTGCCCCGCGCCATGGGCGCCGCCCCCGGGCACGCCGACGACCAGACGATTGTGGCCGCAGGCACGGGAGCCGAGCAATGACCAAGCCCACCAACTACCTGATCCGGATGATCCTGTTCTGCGTGGTGGTTTACAGCGTCGCAGCACTGGTCTCACCGCAGCTCGCGCGCTTCTACATGGCCAATCCGGTGATCAACACGGTCATCGTGGTGGTGGAGCTGTTCGGCGTGGTCTGGAACATCCGCCAGGTGCAGCGCCTGTACCCCGAGCTCGCGTGGGTCGAGGATTTCCGCCGCCACCGCGAGCGGCTGGAACAGGCCGCTCCGCCCGTGCTGCTGGCCCCGATGGCCCGCATGCTGCACGGCCGCGCCGATGGCGAGCGCCGCATCACCCTCTCCGGCCCGGCGATGCGCACGATCCTGGACGGCGTCTCCGTCCGCCTGGATGAAAGCCGCGACCTCTCCCGCTACGTGACCGGGGTGATGATCTTCCTCGGCCTGCTCGGCACGTTCTGGGGCCTGCTGCGCACGGTGAGTTCGGTGGCCGAGGTTATCAACGGCATGAGCCTCGCGGGCGGGGATGTGAACGGCATGTTCGCCCAGCTCAAGGGTGGCCTCGCCGGGCCGCTGGCGGGCATGGGCACGGCGTTCTCGTCCTCCATGTTCGGCCTCTCCGGCGCGCTGATCCTGGGCTTTCTGGACCTCACCGCCGGGCAGGCGATGAACCGCTTCTTCAACGAGCTGGAGGAGTGGCTGGCGGGTGTCACCCGGCTTTCCACCGGCGCGCTGGCGGGCGATGGCGAAGGCAACATCCCCGTCTATGTACAGGCCCTGCTGGAGCAAACGGCCGAGAACATGGATCAGCTCCAGCGCCTGCTGGCGCGGGGCGAGGAAGGGCGCATCCAGAGCCACGCCGCCGTGGTGGCGATGACCGAGCGCCTCACCAATCTTTCCGACACACTGCGCATCAACCAGCAACTCATGGAACGGATCGCCAGCGTGCAGACCGAGCTGGCCCCGGCACTTGCCCGCGTCGCCGAGCCCAAGCCCGCCGATGAGGTGGCGCGCGCTCACTTGCGCAATATCGAGCTGCTGCTCTCCCGCCTGCTCACCGAGAGCGAACAGGGCCGCGCCCAGAACCTCTCCGAACTGCGTAGCGATTTGAAGGTGCTGACCCGCACCGTCGCCGGGCTGGCGGACAGCGCCCGCGCATGAAGCGGCGGCGCGGCACGGATAACGGGCTGGAAGCCTGGCCGGGCTATGTGGATGCGCTTTCCACCCTGCTCATGGTCATTATCTTCGTGCTGCTGGTGTTCGTGCTGGCCGAAGCGTTCCTCTCCTCGGCACTGTCCGGCTCCAACAACACCATCGATAAGCTGAAGCAGCAGATCGCCGAGCTGACGCAGAGCCTCTCGATGGAAACCACCAAGGACGCGACGCTGAGCCAGGAGCTGGCGGCGCTGAACGCGCAGCTCGCCAGCGCGCAGGCGGCCAATGCCAGCCTCACCCAGCAGCTCTCCACCGACACCTCCACCATCGGCACGTTGCAGGATTCGCAGAAATCGCTCCAGGCCCAGCTTTCGGACGCCCAGGCCCAGGCGGCTTCGGCAACCGGGCGCATCTCGGCCTTGCAGACGCAGATGGAAGCCATCGCCGGCACGCCGGACATGCAGCAGAAACTGGCGGACGCGCAGAAACTCTCCACCCAGGACGAAGCGCAGATCGCCCTGCTGAACCAGCAGATGGCCGCCCTGCGCGCGCAGCTCGCCGCGTTGCAGACGGCGCTCGACGCTTCCCAGGCCGCCGACAAGGCCGACAAGGTGCAGATCGTGGATCTTGGCAAGCAGCTCAACGAGGCACTGGCCCGCAAGGTGGAGGAGTTACAGCAATATCAGAGCGTGTTCTTCCGCACGCTGTCCGAAAGCCTGAAGGGCGAGAAGAACATCAAGGTCGTAGGCGACCGCTTCGTGTTCGAGAGCGACGTGCTCTTCCCCGTGGACGAGGCGACCATCACCCCGGAAGGCCAGGCCGAAATCGCCGAGGTTGCCGAGGCGGTGAAGGAGATCGCGGCGAAGATCCCGCCAAATGTAAACTGGGTGCTCTCGGTGGATGGCTATGCCGACGCGCAGCCGATCAAAGGCGGGCCGTATAAATCGAATTTCGACCTCTCCTCGGCCCGCGCTCTGACGGTGCTGGATCTGCTGATCGCCGATGGGGTGCCGGCAAACCGGCTGGTCACCTCAGGGCTAGGCTCGAACAACCCGATCGCCACCGGCAACACCCCGGCCGATTACGCGCAGAACCGGCGGATCGAATTCCGCCTGACCACGCCTTGAGCCCCCTCGTCGAGCGAAAAGCGGCGCTGCGTGCCGAGATTCTGGGCCTGCGCGTAGGCTGGGACCCAAGCGTGGGCACGCAGCTGGCCGCGCATGTGCTTGCCTCTGGGCTGGTGCCGCCGGGCGCTGTGGTGGCCGGGTTCTGGCCAATGCCGCATGAGATCGACATCCGCCCGCTGCTGCTGGGGCTGCATGAGCGCGGCCATGTCATCGGCCTGCCGGAAACACCGCCGCGCGGCAATCCGCTGGCCTTCCGCGCCTGGACGCCGCAAGCCGAAATGACGCTTGGCCGTTTTGGCACCATGTTCCCAAATGGTGCGCCCATTGCGCCGGATTTCATTCTGGTGCCGTTGGTGGCGTTCGACGCCAAGGGCCACCGGCTAGGCTATGGCGGCGGATATTACGACCGCACCCTGGCCGAACTGCCAAACGCCTTCCGCCTGGGCTGCGCCTATGCCGCGCAGGAAATGGCGCATGTGCCGGTGGAGGAGACGGATCTGCATTTGCATGCGGTGGCGACGGAGAACGGCGTCCGCCGCTTCTAGGCGCTCTTCGGGGCAAAAGGCAGCTTCGCCGCCAGCCAGACCACGGTAAGCCCGGAGGCAACGCCGCAGCCGACCTCGGAAAGCCGTTCGATCAGCATATCCTGCGGCGTGCCGGTATGCGGCACCAGCAGGATAATGGTGGCGGTAACGCCGGAAAGCTGGCTGGCCGTGGGCACGCGCAGCAGCCAGCACGTGGTGACGGAGAAAAACACCGCCGCCAAAAACGTCCCCAGCCCGTCGCCGAAGAGCAGAAACATCCACAGCCCCAGCAATCCCCCCACCAGCCCGCCTATGGACTGGTTACGTGCGGAATTGGCCGAGGCATGGAACTCCGTCTGCACCACGCCGATGGCGGTAATGGCGCCCCAGAAGGCCTGGGTGCCGCCCAGCATATGCACGGGCAGATAAGCGATAAGCGCCGCCAGGGCGGACATCAGGGCATGGCGCACGCCCCCGGCCAAATTCTGCAACAGCAAAGTCATGCCAAACAGATTAAGCCGGGGGCGGGCCTGCGTGAACTACGCCGCGCGCGTCTTGCGCTGCTCGCCGTATTGCGGGCGGCGGGGCTTGTTGCCCTGCTTCGCGCCCGGCGCGGTGGCGGGCTTCACCTTGCGCACCACCATGTCCGGGTGGCGCTGCGGCTTCTTCACCGGCATCGCCTGAGCCGGACGGCTGCCGCTGGCCACCTGCATCTTGATGCCCGTGAGCTTCTCGATCTGGTTCAGGTACGGCAGCTCGGTGGCGTCGCAGAAGGCCACGGCCACGCCCTCGGCCCCGTTACGGGCGGTACGGCCGATGCGGTGCACATAGCTCTCCGGCTCGTTCGGCAGCTCGAAATTCACCACATGCGAAACACCCGAAACGTCGATGCCGCGGGCGGCGATGTCAGTCGCCACCAGCACCTTGGCCTCGCCGGACTTGAACGCCTCCAGCGCGCGCTGGCGGGCGTTCTGGCCGAGATTGCCATGCAGCGCCACGGCCGGGATCTTCGCGCCGTTCAGCTGCAGGGCCACGCGGTCCGCCCCGCGCTTGGTGCGGGTGAACACGATGGAGCGGGTGAAGGCCGGATCGCGCAGCAGCTGGATCAGCAAGTCGCGCTTCTGTGCGCCCTCGACGAAATGCACGCTCTGGGCGATGCGCGCCGGGGTGGAGGACACCGCCGCCACCGTCACCTTCTCGGGGTGATGCAGCAGCCCCTCGGCCAGCTTGGCGATTTCCGGCGGCATGGTGGCGGAGAACAGCGCCGACTGGCGGCGCGTGGGCAGATGCGTCACGATCTTGCGGATATCGGGGAAGAAGCCGAGATCGAGCATGCGGTCGGCCTCGTCCAGCACGAAGAACTGGCACTGATCGATGATCAGTTCCTTGGTGTTCATCAGGTCCAGCACGCGGCCCGGGCAGCCGACGACGATATCCGCCCCGCGCATCAGCCGCGTCACCTGCCCGCCACGGCCCACGCCGCCGACGATCAGCACAACGCGCAGGCCAAGCCCGGCGCCGAATTTCTTGAACTCCTGCTCGATCTGCACGGCGAGTTCGCGGGTCGGCGCCAGAATGAGCGCGCGGGTGGAGAAGCGGCGGTTATGCAGCTTATGGCCGGACATCGCCTGCAGGATCGGCAGGGCGAAAGCGGCGGTCTTGCCGGTGCCGGTCTGGGCGAGGCCCAGAACGTCCTTGCCCGCCAGACCGTGCGGAATGGCGCCAGCCTGAATCGGAGTGGGCTTAACGAAGCCCGCATGCTTCAGCGCGGCGAGAATGGGGGTGGCGAGACCAAGGGTCTCGAAAGTCATGTCAGTCATGGTAAACAAACGCCTCCGGCGCCATGAAACAGCTTCATGGCGATATTGTCCGGCTTCCACGCGCGATATTGGAAAAGGACGGGTACAAAAATGCCCGAGAAGGGGCGTCCCCGCCCCCAAAAGACAAACTAGCCGCCAAGGCCAGGGCGTAGGCGCCCCGGTCGCGCATTCGCGGCCAGCGCGGGTCTTATGCACGGGATGCCCCAGGCGATGCAAGCCTAAACGCAAAAATGGCCCCAAAAGGGGCCATTTTCTTAGGAAAGTCCTGCCTTAGTCGCCGGCCGCCGGGTGCATGGCGCCGAGCTTGGCGGGCGCCGGGGCGGGAGCCGGGGGGGCCACCGGCTTGGCGGCCTTGGCCGGCATGGAGGCCAGGATAGAGACACCAACCGAGGCGAGGTAGGGCATGGACTGGATCACCATCACCGCCACCCAGAGCTTGGCCTCCAGCGTCGCCCAATGGTGGCCGAAGCCGACACCCAGCGCCGCCCCCCAGGTAAGAGCCAGGATCACCAGCTCCTCGCGGGCCATCACCAGCCCCTGCACCAGGGCCGGGGCGTTCTCCATCTTCGGGGTGCGCAGGAAGGGCAGCTTGTTGCTGAAGAGACCTTTCCACACCGCCTTGCCGATGCTGTGCGACAGAGCCAGCCCCGCCACAGCGGCGCCGATCCGGTCCCCGAAGCCGCAGGGCACGCGGTTCTTATAGAGGGCGAGGATCTGCACGATCTTGAAGAAGAACAGGCCGATCGAGGGCAGCATGAAGAGGACGATCGGGAACTCGAAGCGCACCGGGTCCAGGATCAGCCCGGCCGACCAGGCGAGGCCCATGGCCAGGAACACGATCCCCAGCGCATCGCCGAACCAGGGCAGCCAGCCGGTGATGAAGTGCCAGCGCTGGCCGAGCGTCAGCTCCTTGTTGAAGGGGTTGAACAAAGCGTCGGCATTGGCGCGGACGATGCGCATGGCGCCGTAGGCCCAGCGGAAGCGCTGCTTGCGGAAGGCCGTGTAGTCGTCCGGCATCACGCCCTTGCCGAAGGACTTCTTGGAGTACACCGCCTCGTACCCGGCGCGGAACAGGCGCAGGCCAAGCTGGCTGTCCTCGGTGATGCACCACTCCGCCCAGCCATGCTCGTTGAGCAGCGCCTGCTTGCGGATCAGCGTCATCGTGCCGTGCTGGATGATGGCGTTACGCTCGTTGCGGGTGACCATGCCGGCGTGGAAGAAGCCCGCATACTCCCAGAACATCATGCGCTTGAACAGCGAGCCGTCATTGTCGCGGTAGTCCTGGGGCGACTGGGTGAAGCCGACCTTCGGGTCCGCGAAGGCGGGAACCATGGAGCGCAGCCAGTCCGGGTCCACCAGATAGTCGGAGTCGATCACACCGATGATGTCGGCATCCGGGGCGGTCTCGCGCAGGCCGAAGTTCAGCGCGCCAGCCTTGTAGCCCTTGTACTTGCCCAGGGTGAAGAAGCGGAACTTAGGCCCAAGGCGGGCGCAATGCTCGGCCACCGGCTCCCACACGGCGGGGTCCATGGTGTTGTTGTCGATCACCAGAACCTCGAAGCGGTCATAGTCCAGGTTCGCCAGGGCATCGAGCGTCTGCTTCACCATGTGCGGCGGCTCGTTGCAGATGGGCAGGTGGATGGAGACCTTGGGCAGCTTCGTGCCAGCCGGAGCCGGCATCGGCTCGTAATGGCGCTTGGCGATGCGGCCGAAGATGGTCTCGACCAGATCGAAGCTGTCGGCGACCAACAGGAAGAGCAGCAGCCCCTGGCCCGCGGCCAGCGCGCCCCACACGGCGGCGGCACCCAGCGAGAGATAGGTCTCGCTCATGTTCATGAAGAGCATGGCCAGGATGGCGGTGAAGCCCTCCACCAGCGCCGCGAAGGTGAGCTTGCCGACGAAGCGGATGTCCGGGCGGCGGGAGAGCAGCAGCATGGTGGCCGCCAGCGAGGCCAGGGCCGCGCCCAGGGCGTATTCCATCCAGTCCGGGTTATTCCAGACAGGGCCGGTCAGCGACCACTTGGCCTGACGGTCCAGCGTGAACATGCCCCAGTAGCCGGCGGCGCGGCCCTCGAAGCTGGTCTTCCAGGGCTGGTCGAAGGCTTCCATCACGAAGTAGTCGATGTGCTTCTGCTGCGCGAGATTGAAGAAATCGCGCAGGAAGCGGGCCTGGTTGATGTTGCTCGCGCGGGCGGCGCCGATGTCGATACCGTCGGAGGGCCAGCCCACTTCGCCGATGACGATGCGCTTGTTCGGGTAGGCCTTATGCACCTCCTCGAAGCGGTTCATCGTGTCCTGCACCGCGATGTTCTCCGGCACGCCTTCCCAGTAGGGCAGCAGATGCACGGTGATGAAATCGACCTGATTGGCCAGCTCAGGGTGCTTCAGCCAGACATGCCAGGGCTCGGCGGTGGAGACGGGCACGTGCGTCTGCGCCTGCACCTGCTTGATGTCGGTGATGAGCTGCGGAACGGTGAGGTCGGTGCGCAGGATGGTCTCGTTACCGACCATGATCTGCTTCACGTCCGGGTTGGCGTTGGCCACCTGCACCAGCTTGGCCAGTTCCTTGGCGTTGGCGTCCGGGTGGCGGTCCAGCCAGCCGCCGAGCGTGACGTTGAGGTTCATGCCCTCGGCCAAAGCCGGGATCTGGCC
>DAIDJU010000190.1 GCA_027451225.1 Acidocella sp.
TGAAGGCCCGAAGGGCGGCCCCGGCATGCAGGAGATGCTGTACCCGACCAGCTATCTGAAGTCGAAAGGCCTGGGCAAAGCCTGCGCCCTCATCACCGATGGCCGCTTCTCCGGTGGCACGGCGGGGCTTTCCATCGGGCATGTCTCGCCGGAAGCCGCCGAGGGCGGCGCCATCGGGCTGGTCGAGGAAGGCGATACAGTCGAGATCGACATCCCCAACCGCGTCCTCCGCATCGCTGTGAGCGATGCGGAACTGGCCACCCGCCGTGCGCGCATGGAGGCCAAGGGCAAGGACGCCTGGACGCCGAACCGCGAACGTCAGGTTCCGGCTTCCTTGCAGGCCTATGCCGCCATGACCACCAGCGCCGCCCGAGGTGCTGTGCGCGACGTGAGCCAGCTCAAGCGCCGTTGAACGAGAAAAGGCCATGCTCAACAGAGCATGGCCTTTTTGCTTAAAGACGCCGCTTTTTCGGGAAAAAGCGGCACCAAAAACTTTTGTTCGTTTTAGGCCACAGCCGCGCGCGAGTACGCAGCCAAGGCCTCCAGCACCTTTGGCGCCAGATGCTTCTGGCAGATCAGCAAATCCGGTAGATACGGGTTGGCGTTGTTATACACCAGCGGCGAGCCATCGGCGCGCGAGGCATGCAGCCCGGCGGCCAGCGCCACCGCGGCGGGGGCGCAGTTGTCCCACTCATACTGCCCGCCGGTGTGCAGATAGATATCCGCCTCGCCCCGCAGCACCGCCATCGCCTTCGCGCCCGCCGAGCCCATCGGCACCAGCTCCGCGCCCAAAGCCTCAGCCACCGCCACGGCCTCCTTGGCCGGGCGCGTGCGGCTGACCAGCATCCGCAGCTTCGGCGCCACCTCGGGCAGCGCCTGCGGCTCGGAGGCCAAAGTCAGCCCCAGCCCAGGCAGCGCCACCGCGCCGGTCTCCGGTTTGCCGTCGATGGACAGTGCCACATGCACCGCCCAATCCCCACGCCGCTCGCCATATTCGCGCGTGCCGTCCAGCGGGTCCACAATCCACACCCGCTTGGCGGCAAGCCGCTCCTCGTTGTCCTTCTCCTCCTCGGAGAGCACGGCATCGTCCGGGCGCTGCTGCTTCAGCGCCTCCATGATGAAGGCATTGGCAACACGGTCCCCCGCCTTGCCCAGCGCCTTCTCGGCAAACAGCCCGCAAGCCTGCAACTCCAGCAGCAGCTTGCCGGCGGTGGTGGCGATATGCTTCGCCAGTTCCAGATCGTTCACGGAATCAGCCTTTCGATGATGAGATCCGCCGCTTCCTCCGGCGTGATCTTCGACGTGTCGATATGAATCTCCGGGGCCTCCGGCGACTCATAGGGGCTGTCGATGCCCGTGAAGTTCTTCAGCTCGCCGGACCGGGCTTTTTTATACAGCCCCTTCACGTCGCGCTTCTCGGCATCCTCCAGCTTGGTGTCGATGAAGATCTCGATGAATTCGCCCGGCTGCATCATCTTGCGCACCATCTCGCGCTCCGAGCGGAACGGCGAGATGAACGCTGTCAGCACGATCAGCCCGGCATCGGTCATCAGCTTCGCCACCTCGCCCACGCGGCGGATATTCTCAATCCGGTCCGCCTGGGTAAAGCCGAGATCCTTGTTCAACCCATGGCGGACATTATCGCCATCGAGCAGGAATGTATGCCGGTTCATCCGCACCAGCTTCTTCTCAACGAGGTTGGCAATCGTGCTCTTGCCAGC
>DAIDJU010000191.1 GCA_027451225.1 Acidocella sp.
GGTGTAGAGGTCGCCCACGCCATCGGGCGCGGCGAGGTTCCAGAGCCAGTATTCGGCGAGGTCGTCTCCGCGCAGCAGGGCGATGCGCACGAGGCCGCCTCGCCTGGAGGCGGCGATCATTCCCGCCGCCAGCCCAGGCCGCGCAGCAGGGCGGCGGTTTCGTGCAGCGGCAGCCCGACCACGCCGGAATAAGACCCGGCGATGAAGTCGATGAAGGTCGCAGCCAAGCCCTGGATGGCATAGCCCCCAGCCTTGCCTTCCCATTCGCCGCTATCGAGATAGTCGCGGATCTGCGGTTCATCGAGCCGGGCGAAGCCGACGATGGAAGGCGCCACGCGGCTGGCGATGCGGCCATCCGGCGCGCGCACGGCAACCCCCGTGAACACTTTGTGCCGGCGGCCGGAGAGCAGGCGCAGATAGGCTTCAGCCTCGGCGCGGGAGGTGGTTTTGTGCAAAATGCGGCGCCCTGCCGCCACCACCGTGTCGGCGGCGATCACATAGCCATCCTGTGGGGATAATTTAGCGAGCGCGATCCGTGCCGCATAGGCGCGCGGCATCTCCCCGGACTCGGGCGACTCGTCGATCTCGGGGGCGAAAATCTTGTCTGGCGTAATGCCGATCTGGCGCAGCAACTCCAACCGGCGGGGGCTGGCCGAGGCCAGAATCACTTGAAGCGGAATGTGATCCGGCCCTTGGTCAGGTCGTAGGGGGTCATCTCGACATTCACGCGGTCCCCGGCCAGAACGCGGATGCGGTTCTTGCGCATCTTGCCGCTGGTATGGGCCAGGATGACGTGGTCGTTATCGAGCTTCACGCGGAACATCGCGTTGGGCAGCAACTCCGTCACCATGCCGCTGAACTCGATCATATCTTCTTTAGACAAATAAAAACCTCACTGATTGGGGAAAACCTGGCGCTCACATGGGCCGGGTTTTCGTTCCGGTCAAGCTTTGCCCAGTCTGGTGGACACAGAGCGGGCGTGCGCGCTGAGGCCCTCGGCCTCCGCCAGGGTCACGGCGGCGGGGCCGATGGCCTCCAGCGCGCGCGGCGGCACCGAGAGATAGGTGGTGCGCTTCATGAAATCGTACACCGAAAGCCCGGAGGCGAAGCGCGCCGTGCCCGAGGTGGGCAGCACATGGTTCGGCCCGGCCACATAGTCGCCCACGGCCTCGGGCGTGGTGTGGCCGAGGAAGATGGCCCCGGCATGGCGGATCTGGCCGAAGAGCTGGTCCGGGTCTTCGAGCATCAGTTGCAAATGCTCGGGCGCGATGCGGTTGGCCAGCTCCACCGCCTCGTCCCAGTTGCGTACCAGGATGATGGCGCCGTTGCCCGCCCAGCTCGCCGCGGCGATTTGCGCGCGGGGCAGCGTGGGCAGCAGGGCTTCCACGGCGCTGTCCACGGCGGAGGCGAGGGTGCCGCTGGTGGTGATGAGGATGGATTGCGCGTCCTCGTCATGCTCGGCCTGGGCCATCAGGTCGATGGCGATATGCTCGGGGTTGGCGCTGTCATCGGCCAGGATCAGCACCTCGGACGGACCGGCGATGGAGTCGATGCCCACCTTGCCGTAAACCTGCCGCTTGGCCTCGGCCACATAGGCGTTGCCGGGGCCGACGATGCGGTCCACCGGGCGGATGCTCGCCGTGCCATAGGCCAAAGCCGCCACGGCCTGCGCGCCGCCGACGCGGTAGATCTCCTTGACCCCCGCGATATGCGCGGCGGCCAGGACCAGCGGGTTCAACTCGCCATCGGGTGCCGGCACGCACATGGCCAGACGCCGCACC
Source organism: Acidocella sp. (assembly GCA_027451225.1). Lineage (GTDB taxonomy): Bacteria > Pseudomonadota > Alphaproteobacteria > Acetobacterales > Acetobacteraceae > Acidocella. The sequence continues at coordinate 1,782 of DAIDJU010000191.1, forward strand.
CCGGCCACGCGGGCGGGGATGGCGTTCATCAGCACCGAGGACGGGTAGCTCGCCTTGCCGCCCGGCACGTAGAGCCCGGCGGCGTCCAGCGGGGTCCAGCGCATGCCGCAGGTCGCCCCGGTATCGTCGGTGAACTCGATGCCGCTGGGGAGCTGCATTTTGTGGAAGGTCTCGATCCGCCGGGCGGCCAGGGCCAGCGCATCGCGCAGCTCGTGGGAAGTGCCGGCCAGGGCGGTGTCGATCTCGGCCTGGGAGACGCGGATGGTCTCGGGCGTCAGCGCCACGCGGTCGAAGCGGTTGGTATAGTCGAGCAGGGCGGCGTCGCCCTCCTGGCGCACGCGGGCGATGATCTCGGCCACCGCGCTGCTCACCTGCGGGGAGTTGCCCTCGCGCGTCAGCAGGTCGGCGAATTCGGTCTCGAAATACGGGCCCTTGGTGGTCAGCAGCTTCATGCGGCCAGCGCCTTTCGGAAGGATTCGATCCAGGCGCCGATCTCGTCGGGCCGGGTCTTGAGCGCGATGCGGTTGACGATGAGGCGCGAGGAGACCTGGGCGATCACGTCGGTCTCGACCAGCCCGTTGGCCTTCAGCGTGCTGCCGGTTTGCACGAGGTCCACGATCAGGCGCGAGAGGCCAAGGCCGGGGGCGAGTTCCATGGCGCCGTTGAGGGCCACGATCTCGGCCTGGATGCCTTTGGCGGCGAAATGCTTCTTGGCCATGTTGGGGTATTTGCTGGCCACCCGGATGCGCGAGGCGCGGGTGAAATCGGTCTGCCCGGCATCGTCCT
>DAIDJU010000192.1 GCA_027451225.1 Acidocella sp.
TCCAACCTGCCCGGCTGGAAGGTGCTTGGCATCACCCCGAGCCCCATCAAGGGCCCGGAAGGAAATGTGGAATTCCTGATCGCCGCCCGGAAGGACGGCTAAAAACCTACGGACGCTTTTAAAATGCCGCCCTTTTCGGAAAGGGCGGCATTGCTTTTGTTGCTTTACGCGGCGGCCTTGATCGCGGCGGCCTTCACGTCCTCGTCCACATGCTCGGCGAAGCTGGCGAAGTTTTCGATGAAGCGCTGCACCAGCCCCTTGGCGGCTTCGTCATAGGCGGCCTTGTCGGCCCAGGCGGAGCGCGGGTCGAGCACCTCATCCGGCACGCCGGCCACATGCTCGGGGATGGCGAGGCCGAAGAACGGATCGGTGCGGTAGGAGGCGTTATCCAGCTCGCCCGCCAGGGCGGCGCGCAGCAGAGCGCGGGTATGGGCGATGGACATGCGCTTGCCCACGCCATAGGCCCCGCCGGTCCAACCCGTGTTCACCAGCCAGCAGGAGGTGCCATGCTCCTTGATGAGCTGTTGCAGCAGCTTGCCGTAAACCTGCGGGTGGCGCGGCAGGAAGGGCGAGCCATAGCAGGTGGAGAAGGTGGCCTGCGGCTCGGCGCCCAACCCCTTCTCGGTGCCCGCCACGCGGGCGGTGTAGCCGGAGAGGTAATGATACATGGCCTGGGCCGGGGTGAGGCGCGAGATCGGCGGCAGCACGCCGAAGGCGTCGGCCGTCAGCATCACCACGTTGCGCGGCGTGCCGCCACGGCCGGAGAGCTCCACGTTCGGAATGAACTCGACCGGATAGCAGGCGCGGGTGTTCTCGGTGAAGGTCTTGTCGGTGAGGTCGAGGCGGCCATGCGGGTCGGCCACCACATTCTCCAGCACGGTGCCGAAGCGGTGCGTCGCCGCCCAGATCTCCGGCTCGCTCTTCTGGCTGAGGTCGATGACCTTGGCGTAACAGCCGCCCTCGAAATTGAACACGCCCTGCGGGCCCCAGCCATGCTCGTCATCACCGATCAGGCGGCGGGTCGGGTCGGAGGACAGCGTCGTCTTACCGGTGCCGGAGAGGCCGAAAAACAGCGCGGCATCCTCATCCGGGCCGATATTGGCCGAGCAATGCATCGGCAGCACGTCGCGCTCGGGCAGTATCCAGTTCATCACGGTGAAGATGGATTTCTTGATCTCGCCCGCATACTCGGTGCCGGCGATGATGATCACCTTCTCGGCGAAAGAGAGCGCGATGGCGGTGGAGGAGCGCACGCCGTCAACCGCCGGTTCGGCCTGGAAGTCCGGCGCGTGCAGGATCACGTAATCCGGCTCGAAGCCCGCCAGCTCCTCGGCCTTGGGGCGGATGAACATGTTGCGGGCGAATAGCGCGTGCCACGCCCCGGTGGTGACCAGGCGCACGCGGATGCGGTTGGCGGGGTCGGCCCCGGCGTACAGGTCCTGCGTGAACAGCTCGCGCCCCTGCAGGTAAGCCTGCACGCGGCCCTTCAGCACCTCGTATTTGTCGCGCGGGAGCTTCTGGTTCACCTTGCCCCACCAGACATGCTCGGTGGTGGCGGGCTCATCGACCACGAATTTATCGGCCACGGAACGGCCGGTATGCACGCCGGTGCGCACGATGATCGCGCCATCGGCAGAGAGGCGGCCCTCGCCCTTGCGCAGCGAATGGGCGACGAGCGACGGAGCGGTGAGATTGGCATGCAGCGGGGCGGTGGCGCGCACGCCGGTGCCGGACAGGGCCTTGCAATCCCGCGGATCGGTGGCGGTGGTCGAGTGAGTCACGGGAGTGTCCTCTTCTTGTTGGGCGGCTGGGGTTCCTTGGCCTTCATAAGCAGGCGGGGACGCGGCATCAACCACAACCGGAGGCTCGATGTTGAGAAATTTCATGCTGCAATGCGGCAAAATTCAAATGCATTGCCCGCCCGAACCCCCCTATATACTGGATGTCCTGAACAAAAATTTTCCAAAAGTCGAAATCTTGGAAATCCACGTACTGGGCCGCGTAAGGGTGCGCCGCAAGGTAGCGCGCCCGCACCGGCTCGCACGGGATGCGCCGGGCCTCGCCGGTCAGGCACAGCCGCGGGGCTGTCTGCGGGTTTTCGGTGGCGGCGGGGCCGGTTACCAGCAGGGCGCAGGCCGGGCTGGCCTGAAGCTGGCGGGTATGCACGGCGAGGGTGGAGAGCAGGAGAAGGGGCTGGGCGTCCTCGTCCCAGGCGGGGGTGACGAGGGCGGCATGAGGCACGCCATTCCTCACCGTGGCCAGCGCGCCAACCCGCGCCCCCAGCAACAACGCGGCGGCCTCCCGCAAAGCCTCTTGATTTGCTGCCATAATCCGGTCACTCCCTGAAACCACAAAGGCCGCAAAGCCCAGCATAGGTTCCGAAACAGATGAAGCACACAATCGCCCTGGTTGACGATGACCGCAATATCCTCACCTCCGTGCAGATGACGCTGGAGGCGGAGGGGTTCCAGGTCCGCACCTATACCGATGGCGAGTCCGCCCTGCAGGCGCTGCTGGCCAAGCCGGCGGATCTGGCGGTGCTGGATATCAAGATGCCCCGCATGGACGGCATGGAGCTGCTGCAAAAGCTGCGCGTGCGCACGCAGATGCCGGTGATCTTCCTGACCTCCAAGGACGACGAGCTGGACGAGCTGATGGGCCTGCGCCTGGGTGCGGATGACTACATCACCAAGCCCTTCTCCCAGCGCCTGCTGCTGGAGCGCATCCGCGCTTTGCTGCGCCGGCACGACTCCACCCGCGCCGAGGCCACCGGCACAGCCCCCGCCAGCGTGCTCACCCGCGGCGACCTGACGCTGGACGAGACCAAGCATCAGTGCCTCTGGAAGGGCAAGGACATCCAGCTCACCGTGACGGAGTTCCTGCTGGTGAAGGCGCTGGCGCAGCGCCCCGGCATGGTGAAATCGCGCGATCAGCTGATCGACGCCGCTTACGGCGAGAACGTGTACGTGGATGACCGCACCATCGACAGCCACGTGAAACGGCTGCGCAAGAAATTCCGCAATGTCGATGGCGAGTTCGACCAGATCGAGACGCTCTACGGCATCGGCTACCGCTACAAGGACGCCTGATCCTGCACCGCAAAACCCGCATCTCGCGCCTGCTGCGAGACATCCTGCTCGTCAACCTGCTGCCGCTGGTGCTGATCTTCGCGGCGCTGCTGTATCTGGACCAATACCAGCAAGGGCTGCTGGCGGCGGAAGTCTCCGCCCTGCGCGAGCAAGCGCGCATCTATGCCGGGGCCATCGCGCAAACGGCGGTGGAGGTGAATAACGGCACCCCCAGCGTCAACCCGGACCAGGCGCAGCCGCTGCTCTATTCGCTCACCGAGCCCACCCCCAACGCCCAGGCGCTGATCTACGGCACAGACGGCACGCTGATCGCCAATTCCCGCGTGCATCCGGGTGCTGGCGGGGTCATCATCACCCAGCCGCTCTCCGCGCCGCCGCCGCCGGGCTTCTTCAGCCGTATCGTCGGGTTCGTTTACGACCATCTTTCCGGCTCGGTGACCGGAAACGCGGATGAATCCGGGCTGATCGGCTCCGGGGCCGGGCAGGACCCGAACACGCTGGGCTGGCAGCCCGACGCCCGCACCGTGCTACAACTCACCTCCACCAATCCCGGGCAGGAAGCCGCCCCCTTCGTGCGGCGTGATTCCGAGGGGCTGCTGCTCATCACCGTGGCCGAACCCGTGGAGCGCAGCCAGCAGGTGATCGGCACCGTCCTGCTGACGCGCGAGGCCTCGGAGGTGGATCAGGCCGTGCTCTCGGTGCGGATCTCCATCCTCGGGCTGTTCGCCCTGGCGCTGGCGCTCACGGTTATCGTGTCCTTCTATCTCTCGCGCACCATCGCCAGCCCGATCACCCGCCTGGCCGACGCCGCCGATAGGCTGCGCGAGGGCCGCGCACGGGCGCAGAAACTGCCAGAGACCATCACCGGCCGTAACGATGAGATCGGCACCTTGGCGCGCACGCTGGAAAGCTCGGCCCAGGCGCTCTGGGCGCGCATGGACGCGATCGAGAAATTCGCCGCCGATGTCAGCCACGAGATCAAGAACCCGCTCTCCTCGATCCGCTCGGCCATCGAAACACTGACGCGCGTGGAGGACCCGGCCCGCGCCTCGCGCCTGCTCGCCATCATCAACCAGGATGTGCAGCGGCTCGACAGGCTGATCACCGA
>DAIDJU010000193.1 GCA_027451225.1 Acidocella sp.
CTGCCGGGCTCGTCCTTCGTGAACCCCGGCACGCCCTTGCGCGAGGCCCTGACCCGCGCCGCCGCCGAGCGCGCTTTGGCCCTGACCGCCCTGGGCGGCAACTACACCCCGGTGGGCGAGATGCTGGATGAGCGCAGCTTCGTGAACGCCGTGGTGGGGCTGCACGCCACGGGCGGTTCGACCAACCATACGCTGCATCTTGTGGCCATGGCCGCCGCCGCGGGCATCGTCCTCACCTGGGACGATCTCTCCGAGATCTCCGAGGCCGTGCCGCTGCTCACGCGCGTTTATCCCAACGGCTCGGCAGATGTGAATCATTTCGCCGCTGCCGGGGGCACGGGGTTCCTGATCCGCGAGTTGCTGGAGGCCGGGCTGCTGCATGCGGATGTGGGGACCGTGATGGGCAAGGGGCTGGAGGCTTATACCTTTGAGCCCTGGCTGAACGAGGGGACGCTGAGCTGGCGCGCCGCCCCCGCCGCCAGCGGCGATGAGGCCGTGCTGCGCGGGAGCAAAAACCCGTTCCAGCCGACGGGCGGGCTGAAGCTGCTGACCGGCAATCTCGGCCGGGCGGTGATCAAGACCTCGGCGGTGGCGCCGGAGCGCCATGTTATCGAGGCCCCGGCGCGGGTGTTCCATGCGCAGGAGGACGTGCAGGCCGCCTTCAGGGCTGGCGAACTGAACCGCGACGTTGTGGTGGTGGTACGCTTCCAGGGCCCCAAGGCCAATGGCATGCCGGAGCTGCACAAGCTGATGCCGCCTCTGGGCGTGTTGCAGGATAAGGGCTTCAAGGTGGCGCTGGTGACCGATGGCCGGCTCTCTGGCGCGTCAGGCAAGGTTCCGGCGGCGATCCACGTGACGCCGGAAGCCGCCGAGGGCGGGGCGATCGCCAAGGTGCGGGATGGTGATATCGTGCGCGTGGACGGTGTGAGCGGCGAGCTGACCGTGCTGGCGGATCTCGCCGTGCGCGAGGCTGTGGTGGCGGATCTTTCCGCGAATTATTACGGCGTGGGGCGCGAATTGTTTGGCGCGTTCCGCCATGCGGTTGGCGCGGCTGATGTCGGCGCTTCGATTTTCTCCAATGGAGGCCAATAATGTTGCAAGACGGTCTGGAACAGATTCTGCGCGCTGCCCCGGTGGTGCCGGTGGTGATTATCGACGATGCCGCCAACGCCGTGCCGCTGGCCCGCGCGCTGGTGGCAGGCGGGTTGCCGGCCATCGAGATCACGCTGCGCACGGCAGCCGGGCTTGAGGCGATCCGCGCCATCGCCGCCGAGGTGGAAGGGGCGATCCCCGGCGTGGGCACGGTGATGGAGCCCGCGCAGTACACCGCCGCCGCCAAGGCGGGGGCACGCTTTGCCGTCTCGCCCGGTGCCACGCCGCGTTTGCTGGACGCCGCCGCCGAGTGCGGCATCGCGCCGCTGCCGGGCATCGCCACCGTGTCCGAGGCGATGGCGCTGATCGAGCGTGGCTACAGCTTCGCCAAGTTCTTCCCCGCCGAGGCGGCGGGCGGGGCAGCGTTTCTCTCCTCCATCGCCTCGCCGCTGCCGCAGTTGCGCTTCTGCCCCACGGGCGGGATTACGCCGGAAAGTGCGCCGCGTTATCTTAAACTGCCGAATGTCGTCTGCGTCGGCGGGTCTTGGATGGTGAGCCGCGCCGCCATCAATGCGGGGGATTGGGCGGGGATCACCGCTGCCTCTGCCGCTGCGTCCAAGCTCGGCCAATCATAAAAAGAACCGGAAATGTCCAAGAATCCTGACATCTGGCAGCGTCTCGCCGCCAGCCCCGCCCCTTCCATATCCGCGCTTTTTGACGCCGACCCTGCACGTTTTGCCAAGTTTTCCGCACGGTTCGAGGATCTGCTGCTGGATGTCTCCAAGACCAGCCTGACGGAGCAGAGTCTCGCCCTGCTGCTGGAGCTGGCCGAGCAGGCCGGCGTGGCCGCCAAGCGCGACGCGATGTTCGCGGGCGAAAAAATCAACGTCACCGAAAACCGCGCCGTGCTGCACACCGCCCTGCGCGCACCGCGCGGCGCCAGCGTGCTGGTGGACGGCAAGGACGTGATCCCCGCCGTGCACGCCATGCAGGAGCGGCTGTTCGCCTTCGCCGAGGCGGTGCGCTCCGGCGCGCTCACCGGCGCTACGGGGCTGGCCTTCACCGACATC
>DAIDJU010000194.1 GCA_027451225.1 Acidocella sp.
GGCGTTTGCGCCAGAGGCTCGCCCGCGCTGTCATCGGCGGTGATGCCGAAGCGCTTGAGCGCCGCCGCCACCAGCGCCGCCAAGCCGCGATCGGGCGTGATGAGCGCCGCCGTGGTGCCGGGTGTTTCCAGCGCGCCGCGCAGGATCATGGCGATGGCGGTGGCGTTCTGGGCTTCGTCGGGCGTTTCCAGCCGGGCGAGGCCGGTGATGTTCAGTGCCTCGGCCTGCTGCCAGAGATGCAGCGACGCGGCGGGCAGCAGCGCGCGGGAGAGCAATGTGCCGCGCCCGGCGGGCACGTTGGTGGCGGGGGCGGGCAGGGTCTCCACCTCCTCCCGCCGTGCTCCGATGGCCGCCAGCAGCTTGGCGATGCCGCCTTGGGCATGGCTGTCGCCCAAGGCGGCCCAATCCTCGTCGGAGAGCGCGGGGTCGAAGCCTGGGAGGATCAGCCGCCCCTGCTCCAGCCCCGCCACCACGCGGGCCATGCGGCAGATGGAGGGCATGCCCTCGGCAGCGACCATCCAGACGCGATGCGGCGGCGGGGCGGATTTCCAGGCTTCGGCCTGGGCGTCGATGAGCTTCACCAGCCGCTGGGCCGGGTTCAGCAGCCCGTTCCCGGCCAGATAATCCGGCCAGGCATGGGTGACGATTTGCAGGAATTGCAGCGTCTTTTGCCAATGCGAGGCGAGTTCCGCCTCCACCACATTGGGCAGGGTGGCGGCGAGGTCGATTTCCGCATGGTCGGCTTCATCGAGCAGCGTGGCCAGCTCCGCCCCCAGCGCCCAGGCCCCGCCCAGCCGGGTCGGCGCGCCGCTTGCGCCGTTCATGGCCAGGATCAGCCGGGCCAGCAACGCCTGGCGGCGCGATGAGGCGATGGCGGGGGGGAGCGAAAACCCGGTGCTGAGGAGCAGCCCGGCTTCGTCGATATTGCCCAGCGCCACGATGCACGGCAGCAGCAGGGCCTGGCCGTCATTGGCCTCCAGAAAGGCTCCCGCCAGCGCCTGGGCCGCGCGGCGGCTGGGCAGGATGATCAGCCCGTCATGCGGGGCGCCGCCCTGCGCCAGCCAGAGCCGGGCAAGGGCGGGAAGGAACGGCGCTTCGGGCGGAAATGCGCCGATATTCAAGCCGCGCGCGGCCGCCCCGCCAGCCCCGCGCGCGTTCAAGTGGTGTTACCCACCTCGCGCGCCTGCAGCACGGCCTCGGCGCGTTCGAGGTCTTCGGGCGTGGAGAGGTGGAACCACACGCCGTCATGCACGATGGCGTCCAGCCGCTTGGCTTCCAGCGCCTTGTCCCAGAGCTTGTTGAAGCTGAACGCGCCTGCGGGGGCGTCCACCAGCAGGGCGGGGGAGACGATCTGCACGCCGGAATAGACGAAGGGGGCGACATCGCGCTCGCCGCGGCGGGTGAGGGCGCCGTCCCGCGGCCAGATGAAATCGCCCTTGCTGGTCTCGGATACCGCTCCGGCGGTGCGGGCGAGGAGCAGCAGCGCGTCCATGCACGCGGGATCGAACGCCCTGGCCAGACGCGTCAGCGCCGGAAAGGGGCCATCCACCCAATAGCTGTCGCCATTAATCACGTAGAACGGGGCCTCGGGCAGCAGGCCTTGGGCGGCCATAGCCGCCACCGCGCCGCCGGTTTCCAGCCGTTCGTCCTCGTGGACCAGAATGGCCTCCGGGTAGCCGCGTACAAATTCTTCCAGCTGCCCGGCCAGATAATGCGCGTTGATGATGAAGCGCTTTACCCCCACCTCGCGCAGCTGCTCCAGCGTGTGCGCCAGGATCGGCTGGCCGTCCAACGGCAGCAGCGGCTTGGGGGTTGTCTCGGTGAGGGGGCGCATGCGCGAGCCAAGCCCCGCGCACAGAATCACCGCCGTATCAGGATGCATCGAACCACCTTTCATCGCCGGACATCTCTATTATGCGTCCGGCACCATCATGCGAGAGGCTGAGGCGCAGCGCGGAGGGCGGGGTAAGTTCCCCCAGCCGGTCCGGCCACTCCACCAGCACGATTCCCGCCTGCGCCTCGTCCCAGCCCAGCTCCTCCAGCCCCGAAGGGCCGTCCAGCCGCCATAGATCGTAATGCCAGATCTCCACCCCGTCCGGCGTGGTGTAGCTTTGCACCAGCGTGAAGGTGGGGCTGGGCACGGTGAGCCGCTCATCGCGCATCAGCGCGCGGATGAACGCCCGCGCCAGCGTGGATTTGCCAGCACCTAGCGGGCCTTCCAGCAGCAGCACGTCCCCCGGTTTGGCCTTGGCGGCCAAGCGGCGGGCAAGGTCCTGGGTGGCGGCGTCATCGGGCAGGCTGAGTCTCATGGCCCCGTTTTGCCTGCCCGCGCTTGATTGTGGAAGGGCGCTGCGGCAGAGCAGCCTCCATGGAACAGATTTCTACCGATGTCGCGATTATTGGCGCTGGCCCGGCTGGCATGTTTGCGGTGTTCGAATGCGGGATGCTGAAGATGTCCTGCGTGCTGATCGACGCGCTGGACGAGCTCGGCGGCCAATGCGTGGCCTTGTACCCGGAAAAGCCGATTTACGACATTCCGGCCCACCCGGCCATCGAGGGTGCTGCGCTGATCGCCCAGCTTGAGCAGCAGATCGCGCCGTTCGACTGCGTGAAGCTGCTCGGGCGGCAGGTGACCGGGCTGGACGGGGCGAAGGGCAATTTCACCCTGACCACCAGCGCGGGCGACAAGATTACCGCCAAGGCTGTGATCCTGGCCGCGGGCGCCGGAGCGTTTGGCCCGAACCGCCCGCCGCTGGACGGGCTCTCCGCCTTCGAGGCCACGGGGGCGGTGCGTTACTACGTGAAGAAGCGCGAGGATCTGCGCGGCAAGCGTGTGGTCATCGCTGGCGGCGGCGACTCCGCCGTGGACTGGGCGCTGGCCCTGCAAGGCGTGGCCTCGCATATCGCCGTGGTGCATCGCCGGGCCAAGTTCCGCGCCGCGCCTGAGAGTGCGGCTCAGCTCGACGCGCTGGCCGCCGAGGGCAAGGTGGAGATGGTGATCCCCTACCAGCTGCATGCGCTGCACGGGCGGGATGGCGCGTTGGAGGCGGTGGAAGTTGCCGACCTCGACGGCAACACCCGCAAGCTGGAAGCCGATGTGCTGCTGCCCTTCTTCGGGCTGGCGATGGAGCTGGGGCCGATTGCCGAATGGGGGCTGGAGCTGACGCAGAAGAATCACGTAACGGTGACATCCGTGACGATGGAAACCTCCATCCCCGGCACGTTCGCGGTGGGCGATATCGCGACCTATCCCGGAAAGCTCAAGCTCATCCTACAGGGTTTCGCCGAGGGCGCGGTGGCGGCGCATTCCATCTACGGCATCGTGAACCCGGACACGGCGCTGCATTTCGAGTATTCCACCACCAAGGGCGTGCCGGGTTAAGGTGTAACGCCAACGGCTTTCTGAAAAGAAAAAGCCGCCTTTTCAGGCGGCTTTTTCGTGAAGGCGATAGGTTTCAGATCGCCATTTCAATTTCGGGCATGCTGCTGCGCGCCTTGGTCAGCGCCATGCCGAGATTCACCGTCTTGCGGCAGATGAAGCACACCACATAGTCCTGGTTACGGCGGCCGCGGATGAACACGTGCAGCAAGTTCTTGCTGTTCACGATGATTTCTTCAAAGTAATGCTCGTTGGTCTCAATGCCGCGCGCCTTCTTGAACAGGTTTTCGACGGCGGTGACATTCGGTCCCTGGAACAAATCGGAGGTGGCGGCGGCCAGCAGGTCGATCACCTCGTTCGGGTGAGAATCGACGGTCTTGATGTCGAGCAGAAGGCCCGAGGCAACGTCGACAACGCCGGCGGCAAGGCATTCGGGAATGGTGGTGATGGCTTTGCTGATGGTGGCGGCGAGATCGGCCATGATTGAAATCTCCTGATAAAAAACAAAAAAGGTCAGGGAACAGCATGTTCCTTAACCTTTGGTTGTGTGCGAGTTACACGGCTTTAAGGCGAATGAATAGTGCATATTTAATGGTGCATTTTTAAATTCCCGCGTATCTGCCGTGCTATTTTCGCGGCCTTCGGGGGCGACGAAACAACTCCTTGAATTATCAGAATGTAGTTATTGTTTGTTGCGAAACGATTTCAGATTGGCAGCGCGCCATCCTTCATCCGCTCCATGGCGAAGCGCGAAGAAACGTTGCGTAATGGTACAGCGGCGATGAGTTTGCGGTAGAACGAATCATAAGCCGCGATATCCGGCACCACCACATGCAGCAGATAATCCACGTCGCCGCTCATTCGCCACGCGCCGACGATCTCCGGTGTCTCGGCGATGGCCCGGGCGAAGCGCGCCAGCCATTCCGCCGAGTGGTCCGAGGTTTCCACCGAGACAAAGACCGAGACGGGCAGGCCGAGCTTGTCGGCATCCAGCACCGCGATGCGGCCCTTGATGATGCCCACCTCCTCCATACGCTTGATGCGCTTCCAGCACGGCGTGGCGGTGAGCCCGACCTTCTCGGCGATGTCGTTGAGGGAGAGCGAGGCGTCGGCGGCCAGGAGGCGGAGAATGGCGCGGTCTATATTGTCGAGGTCGGGCATGATTGTCTCAGATTTGGGCAAGAAGTGACTATTGCGGCGGCGGTAGAATTAGGCTAGAGGGCAATCCGGGTTACGCCCCCCCACCGGGGCGCTTTTCTTCTGTAAGGGAGAGGTTTCATGGCAGATTTTTCTCCGGCCGCCAAGCCGTCCGTTCGTCCGCAAAATCCTAATTTCTCGTCTGGCCCGTGCGCCAAGCGCCCTGGCTTCAGCCTTGCCGCGCTCGAAGATGCGCCGCTGGGCCGCTCGCACCGCGCCAAGGGCCCGAAGGCCAAGCTGGCCGAGGTGATCACCCGTTCCAAGGACATTCTGGGCATGCCCGCCGATTGGCGCCTGGGCATCGTCCCCGCCTCCGATACCGGCGCGGTGGAGATGGCCCTGTGGTCGCTGCTCGGCGCCCGCCCGGTCGATGTGCTGGCCTTCGAGTCCTTCTCCGAGGGCTGGGCCACCGACGTGGTGAAGCAGCTCAAGCTGGCCGATGCCCGCGTGCTCAAGGCCCCTTATGGCCAGCTGCCGGACCTCACCCAGGTTGATTTCAGCCACGACGTGGTGCTGGCCTGGAACGGCACGACCTCCGGCGTGCGCTTCCCCAATGGCGATTTCATCCCCGCCGACCGTGAAGGTCTGGTGATCGCGGACTCCACCTCGGCGGCCTTCGCCATGGAGCTGCCCTGGGACAAGCTCGATGTCGTCACCTGGTCCTGGCAGAAGGTGCTGGGCGGCGAGGGCGCACATGGCATGCTGGCGCTGAGCCCGCGCGCGGTTGAGCGTCTGCTCACCTACAAGCCCGCCTGGCCGCTGCCCAAGGTCTTCCGCCTCACCTCCGGCGGCAAGCTGATCGAGGGCATCTTCGTCGGCGAGACGATCAACACCCCGTCCATGCTCTGCGTCGAGGACGCGCTGGATGGCTTGCGCTGGGCCGAGGGCGTTGGCGGGCTGAAGGGGCTGATCGCCCGTTCCGAAGCCAATCTCAAGGCCGTGGCCACCTGGGTCGAGGGCAATGAGCGCGTGCGCTTCCTGGCCGAGACGCCGGAAACCTGCTCCAACACCTCCATCTGCATCGTCATCGACGCGCCCTGGTTCAAGGCGCTGGACGCCGAAGGCCAAGCCAAGGCCGCCAAGGCCGTGGCCTCGCTGCTGGAGAAGGAAAAGGTGGCGCTGGACGCCGGCGCTTACCGCGACGCGCCTCCGGGCCTGCGCATCTGGGGCGGCGCCACGGTCGAGACCGCCAATATCGAGGCGCTGCTGCCCTGGATCGACTACGCTATCGACACCGTCGCGGCTGAGTTCTGATTTTTGGTCCTGGGGCGCTGCCGTCTGAGCCGCCCCAGGCCATCCTTCACAAAAGTTTTTGGCGCTGCTTTTTGCAAAAGCGGCAATGCATCCTCATAGGAAATTCCTCACATGGTCAAAGTTCTTATCTCGGATAAGCTGTCCCCCGCCGCCATCGAGATCTTCAAGGAGCGCGGCGTCGAGGTCGATGTGAAGACCGGCCTCACCCCCGCCGAGCTGCGCGAGATCATCGGGCAGTATGACGGCCTCGCCATCCGCTCCGCCACCAAGGTGACGAAGGAAGTGCTGGACGTCGCCACCAACCTCAAGGTGGTCGGCCGCGCCGGTATCGGCGTGGACAATGTGGACGTGAAGAACGCCACCTCGCGCGGCGTGGTGGTGATGAACACCCCGAACGGCAACGCCATCACCACCGCCGAGCACGCCATCGCCATGATGTTCGCGCTCGCCCGCCAGCTGCCGGAGGCCACGGCCTCCACCAAGGCTGGCAAGTGGGAGAAGAACCGCTTCATGGGCGTGGAAGTCACCGGCAAGATCCTCGGCCTGATCGGCTGCGGCAATATCGGCTCCATCGTGGCCGACCGCGCCGTGGGGCTGAAGATGAAGGTGCTGGCCTATGACCCGTACCTGACCGAAGCCCGCGCCGTGGAACTGGGCGTGGAGAAGGCCGACCTGGACACCGTGCTGGCCAAGGCCGATTTCATCACCCTGCACACCCCGCTCATCGAGGCGACCCGCAACATCATCTCGCGCGAGGCTCTGGCCAAGACCAAGAAGGGCGTGCGCATCATCAACTGCGCCCGTGGCGGTCTGGTGGACGAGGCGGCGCTGTACGACGCGCTGAAGTCCGGCCATGTCGCCGGTGCGGCGCTGGACGTGTTCGAGGTCGAGCCTGCCACCGCCTCCCCGCTGTTCGAGCTGGAAAACGTGGTTTGCACCCCGCATCTGGGCGCTTCCACCAACGAGGCTCAGGAGAACGTGGCGCTGCAGGTGGCTGAGCAGATCTCCGACTTCCTGCTCACCGGCTCCGTGAGCAACGCGCTGAACATGCCGAGCGTGACCGCCGAGGAAGCCCCGCGCCTGCGCCCGTATATGGATCTGTGCCGCCTGCTGGGCTCCTTTGCCGGGCAGATGACCCGCGCCCAGGACGGCGAGATCAAGAAGGTGCTGGTGGAGTACGAGGGCGCGGTGGCCAAGCTCAACCACCGCCCGCTGAACGCCGCCGCCCTGGCCGGTCTGCTTGGCCCGGTGATGGAAGGCGTGAACATGGTGAACGCCCCGGTGCTGGCGCGTGACCACGGGATCGAGGTGGCGGAAGCCTCCACCGACCGTACCGGCGACTACCAGACCCTGGTGCGCATCAGCGTGACCACCGAGAAGGGCACCCGCGCCGTGGCCGGCACGCTCATCGGCAGTGGCCGTCCGCGTCTGGTCGAGATCAAGGGCATCAAGGTCGAGGCGGATTTCGCTTCGCACATGCTCTATGTCACCAACAAGGACAAGCCGGGCTTCATTGGCCGTTTCGGCACGCTGCTGGCCGAGGCTGGCGTGAACATCGCCACCTTCCACCTGGGCCGCGCGGCCGAGGGCGAGGATGCGATCTGCCTCGTCTCCACCGATGGCGAAACCCCGGAAGCGGTGCTGGCGCAGGTGCGCGCCCTGCCGCTGGTGATGCAGGCGACCACGCTCGTGTTCTAAGGTTTCGTTTCGCTCCAGCCTTGTCCCTCTTACCGTAATCCGGCTAGAGCCAACGGTAAGAGGCTGCAAAACGGGGCGCGCGAATGTCTGATTGGTTTGAGGTATTCCAGCGCCATAGCGGCAAGTCAGCCGTTATGGCGCTGTTTTTGTTGTGCGCCCTGCCGGTGACCGTGCTGACCGCTTTGCTCACCCCGCCAGGGCAGAGCCCGGATGAGCCAGCCCATCTTGCCCGTGCCGCCGGGCTGCTGCATGGCGCGGTGATGGGCGTGCGCGAGATGGGGGTTAACCCCTATACCGGGATGCCTGAAATGCAGTCTGGGGTAGAGGTGAATCCAGGGCTTCTCCGCGCCGCGTTTGGATCCACCACTCAGATCAACGGGAATCCGGTGGTGACGGCGGGCGATGCCCAGGCCATGCAGGCGCAACCGCCGCAGCCAGGGCGCACGTTTGCCGATATTCCCAATACCGTTAGATATTTCCCGCTGGCTTACGTGCCGGCCACGCTGGGTTTGGCGCTGGGCATGCTGGTTGCCGGCGGAAAGCCGTTCGTCTGCTTCATGCTGGCGCGTTTTGGAATGCTCGCGGCATTTCTGGCGTTAGGCTTGCTGGCGTTGAGGGTCGCTGCCTTTGGCGAGGCGCTGTTGCTGACCGTATTGCTGATGCCGATGAGCCTGTTCCTGGCCGGAACCGTGAATGTGGATGGCGTGTTGATCGGTCTGGCCTGCCTGAGCGCTGCCGCGCTTACGCGCGGTTTTTGGTGGTTCGGGCTTTTGGCGCTTGTTGCGCTGCTGTTGACGATTCCACCTTATCTCCCGCTGCTCGGCGTGTTTCTTCTGCCGCTTTTTGCCCCGGGTTTTTCCAGCCGTTTGCGGGGCGTGGCGCTGGCTATGCTGCCGGTATTGGTCTGGTCGGGGTTGGTGGCCGTTTTCGTAGCCGTGCCGTTCGACATGGCGCCCTATCACCCCGGCCCCTTCTTTCTGGGGGACCGCACGATATTGCTCGACCACATTGATCCAGCGGCCAATCTGCACGTTCTGCTGGCTCAGCCTTTGCGCTTCATCACCATGCCCCTGCACGAGATACTGCGCAAAGCCGCTGCCGTTGCCGTGCTGGTTTCCACGATCGGGGTATTTGGACCTTTGAAGATTGTCCTGCCCTACTGGTATTATAAAATATGGTCGGCGGCAGGCTTCGTGGTTTTGGTCGGCCTGTTGTTCAGCAAGCGGCCGAAGCTCTTGCCTGTTGGCACGCAGGCGGTGAACCTGGTTTGGGTCACGGCGTTGCTAGTCGGTAATTTCTGGCTGATTTTTGTGGCGTCCTATATCAGTTGGACCGGCGCAGGCTTTGATCATATCGATGGAATGCAGGGGCGCTATCTTTTGCCCTTCTTGCCGTTCCTGCTTTTTGCCATACCCAGCCTGCGCCCGCGCGTGCATTTGCAGCCGCTCCTGACGGCCTTGCCGGTGGTGGTGCTGGGGGTTTTCGATATCGGCTATATCCCGATGTGTCTGCTGAATAGCTATTATCTGCACTAGGACGACAAGAATGGTCGCACCCCGCATCGCTGTCCTGATCCCCTGCTTCAACGAGGAAGCCGCCATTCCCAAGGTGGTGGCGGATTTCCGCGCCGCGCTGCCGGGGGCGGAAATCTTCGTCTACGATAACAACTCGCGCGACAACACGGCAGCCGCCGCCGCCGCCGCCGGGGCCGTGGTGCGGTGGGAGACGCTGCAAGGCAAGGGCCATGTGGTGCGGCGGATGTTCGCCGATATCGAGGCCGATGCCTATGTGCTGGTGGATGGCGACGACACTTACGACGCCGGGGCCGCGCCGGAGATGGTGCGCCGCCTGCTGGAAGAGCAGCTCGACATGGTGAATGGCAGGCGCATCGAGCAGGCGGGCGAGGGGCCGATTGGGGCCTATAGGCGTGGGCACCGCACCGGCAACCTTGTGCTCTCGGGTCTGGTGCGGACCGTGTTTGGCGACCGCATTCAGGACATGCTCTCGGGCTTTCGTGTATTCTCCCGCCGCTTCGTGAAAACCTTCCCGGCCTTGGCCTCGGGCTTTGAGACGGAAACGGAATTCACCATTCATGCGTTGGACCTGATGATGCCGCTGGCGGAAGTGCCGGTGGCCTATCGTGAGCGTCCTCCCGGCTCGGCCTCCAAGCTGCGCACCTATTCCGATGGCCTGCGCATCCTGCGCACCATCGTGGTGCTGGTGAAGGAGGAGCGGCCTCTGCAATTCTTCTGCATCGCCGGGCTGGCGCTGCTGCTGTTCGGTGTTGGGCTAGGTATTCCTGTGGTGGCCACCTTTTTCCAAACCGGGCTGGTGCCGCGTTTGCCCACCGCCGTGCTGGCTACCGGCATCATCATGATCGCCATGCTCAGTTTTACCTGCGGGCTGATCCTCGACTCCGTGGCCCGCGCCCGCAAGGAGGCCAAGCGCCTCGCTTACCTCGCCATTCCGCGCTGGATGGCCTGAAAAAAGGGCCCCGTTTGGGGCCCTTTTTAGTTTGAGGCTTAAGCCCCGATCCCGGCCTTGATGGCCTCGAGCGCCGCGCTGGCCTGCCCCGCATTGGGGCCGCCCGCCTGGGCCACAGCCTTGTTGCCGCCGCCGCCCTGGCCGCCCACGGCCGCCGCCGCGGCGCGCACCAGCTCCACCGCGCTCTGCGGCAGGCTGTCCGACACCGCAACCACGATGGCCGCCTTCTGCTCGGCGGTGGAGACGAGGCCGACAATGCCGGTCTCCAGCCCCTTCAGCAGCTCGGTGGCGATGGGCCGCAGCTCCTTGGGCGAGACATCGCCGACATTGCGCAGCAGGACCTTCACGCCGTTCACATCCTCGAACTGGGTGGCGGTGGCCAGCACCAGCTTCTTCTGCAGCTCGGCCACCTGGCGTTCCAGGCGCTTTTTGTCCTCCTGCAGCGTGGTGATGCGCCCGGGCAGCTCGGCGGGCTGGGCCTTCAGCGTGGCGGCGGCTTCGGCCAGCAGGCGGGATTCACCCTCGACCTCGGTGACCGCGGCTTCGCCGGCCAGCGCCTCGATACGGCGGATGCCGGCCGAGACCGCGCCCTCGGAGACGATGCGGAACAGCCCGATATCACCCGTGCGGGAGACATGCGTGCCGCCGCACAGCTCGATCGTCCAGGCGGCTTTGTCCTCTTGCGGCTTGCCCATGGAGACGACGCGCACCTCATCGCCGTATTTCTCGCCGAACAGGGCCATCGCGCCGAGCTTCACAGCCTCGTCCGGCGTCATCAGCCGGGTGGTGACCTCGGTGTTCTCGCGGATGCGGGCGTTCACGTCGCGCTCCACCTGGGCCAGTTCCTCGGCCGTGATCGGGCGGGGCTGGGAGATGTCGAAACGCAGGCGATCCGGCGCGTTGAGCGAGCCCTTCTGCGTGACATGCGCACCCAGCGCGCGGCGCAGGGCCTCGTGCAGCAGATGGGTGGCGGAGTGGTGCGCGCGGATCTTGCTCCGGCGCTCATGCTCCACCTCGGCCACCACCGGCTGGCCGACGCGGGCCGTACCGGCCTCGACCACGCCGACATGCACGAACAGATTGCCGAGCTTCTTTTGCGTGTCGGTAATGCGGATGCGCAGATTGTCCGGCCCGGTGATGAAGCCGGTATCGCCCACCTGACCGCCGCTCTCGGCGTAGAAGGGCGTTTGGTTCAGCAGCACATAGGCGGTCTGCTCCAGCAGCGCCTCGTCATTGGGCTTGCCGTCCACCACCAGGGCGGTGATCGTGGCTTCGGCGGTCTCGGTGCTGTAGCCCAGGAACTCGGTCGCGCCGATCTGCTGCTCCAGCTCGAACCACACGGACTCGGTCGCGGCTTCGCCGGAACCGGCCCAGGCGGCGCGGGCGCGGGCCTTCTGCTCGGCCATGGCGGCGTTGAAGCCGTCCACATCCACGGCCTTGCCCTCTTCGCGCAGGGCGTCCTGGGTCAGGTCCAGCGGGAAGCCGTAGGTGTCGTAGAGTTTGAAGGCCACCGCGCCGGGCAGGGAGCCGCCAGCGGGGATGGTCTCCGACTCTTCGCGCAGGAGCGAGATGCCGCGGTCCAGCAGCGAACGGAAACGGGTTTCCTCAAGCTGCAGTGTCTCGGTGATCAGCGCCTCGGCCTGGTTCAGCTCGGGGTAGGCCTGGCCCATTTGGCGGGTGAGGGCCGGGACGAGCCGGTGCATCAGCGGCTCCTTGGCGCCCATCATGTGCGCATGGCGCATGGCGCGGCGCATGATGCGGCGGAGCACGTAGCCGCGCCCCTCGTTGGAGGGCAGCACGCCATCGGCCATCAGGAAGGCGGAGGAGCGCAGATGGTCGGCCACCACGCGGTGGCTGATGCGGAACTGCCCATCCGGGTCCTGGCTGGTGGCTTCGGACGAGGCCAGGATCAGGGCGCGCAGGGTGTCCGTGTCGTAATTGTCGTGCTTGCCTTGCAGGATGGCGGCGAAGCGCTCCAGCCCCATGCCAGTGTCGATCGAGGGGCGGGGCAGCGGGGTGCGCGTGCCCGGCGGGCCTTCCTCGTACTGCATGAACACGAGGTTCCAGATCTCGATGAAGCGGTCGCCGTCCTCGTCCGGGGAGCCGGGCGGGCCGCCGGCGATTTTGTCGCCATGGTCGTAGAAGATTTCCGAGCAGGGGCCGCAGGGGCCGGTATCGCCCATGCGCCAAAAATTATCGTCGGTGGGGATGCGGATGATCTTCTCATCCGTCAGGCCCGCGATTTTCTTCCACAAATCGGCGGCCTCGTCATCCGTGTGGTACACGGTGACCAGCAGCTTGTCCTTGGAAAGGCCGAAATCCTTGGTCAGCAAGGTCCAGGCGTGGAAGATCGCCTGTTCCTTGAAATAATCGCCGAAGGAGAAGTTCCCCAGCATCTCGAAGAAGGTATGGTGGCGGGCGGTGTAGCCCACATTGTCCAGGTCGTTATGCTTGCCGCCGGCGCGCACGCATTTCTGGGCCGAGGTGGCGCGTACGTAGGGGCGCTTCTCCTGGCCGGTGAACACGCTCTTGAACGGGACCATACCGGCATTGGTGAAAAGCAGTGTCGGGTCGTTGCGCGGCACTAGGGGCGCGCTCGGCACGATCTGGTGCCCGTTGCGGGCGAAGTAGTTCAGGAAGGTGGCGCGGATATCGTTACTGGTGACCATGCAGGCTGGATTACAGGGCCGCAGGGTTTTCGCCAAGTATGGGTGTTGCGAGCATGCCCGCCACCAGGGGCGGCAGGGCGGCCATGGAGAAGGGTTTGGCGAGGATATGGGCGTCCGGGAAGGGCAGGGCCGCCCGTAATGCCGGGCTCTCGGCATAGCCGGTGATGAACAGGATTTTTAGGCAGGGCCGCGTGGCGCGGGCGGCGGCGGCCAATTCCTGGCCGCTCATGCCAGGCAGGCGGAGGTCCGTGATCAACAGGTTCACCGGCGTGCCGCTGCGCAGGATCTCCAGCGCGGCGCGGGCATCCCCGGCTTGTTCGACGGTATAGCCCCGGTCGCGCAGCACCTCGGCGACAAGCTCGCGGATGCTGGCTTCGTCGTCGGCGATCAGGACGCAGCCCCGCCCTTCATGCTGGGGCGGCGGGGGCAGGGCGCTTTCCGCGCCAGGCAACGGCTCGGTCGCGCCATCGTGCCGGGGCAGGTACAGCGTGACCGCGGTGCCTTCGCCAGGGACGGAGTGAATATCCACATGCCCGCCAGATTGGCGGGCGAAGCCGTAGAGCATGGAAAGACCGAGCCCGGTGCCCTTGCCCGCAGGTTTGGTGGTGAAAAACGGATGGAAGGCGCGGGCCAGCACCTCGGGCGTCATGCCGGTGCCGGTATCGGTTACGGTAAGGGTGACGTACTCGCCGGGCGGCAGGTCCAGTTCGGCGGCCTGAGGCGGGCTGAGGGTGGTATTGTCCGTGGTGATGGTGAGGGTGCCGCCTTTGAGCATGGCGTCCGAGGCGTTGATGCACAAATTGAGCAGCGCGTGTTCCAGCTGGTGCGGGTCCACCAGCGTGGTGTGCAGGTCCGGTGCTGGTTCCAGTTGCCGCACCACGGCGGGGCCGATGGCTTGGACGATCAGCTCCTCCATGCCCGCGATCAGGGCGTTGATGTCGGTGACATGCGGCTCCAGCGGGTGGTTGCGGGAGAAGGCGAGTAAGCGTTGCGTGAGGCGGGTGGCGCGGTGGGTGGCGCGGCGGGCGGTGGCGATGTGGCGGTCCAGATTATCCAGTCGGCCGTCCTGCAGCTTTAATTGGAGGACATCCAGGCTGCCGGTAATGCCTGTTAGCAGATTGCTGAAATCATGCGCGATGCCGCCGGTGAGGTGGCCGAGCGCCTCCATTTTCCGCGCCTGCCGTAATTGCTCCTCGGTTTCCAGCAGTTCCTCCGTGCGGGCGGCGATGCGCGCTTCCAGCATCTCGTTGGCGGCCTGGAGTTGTTCCGTGGCGCGGGCAAACCGGATGTTTGCCCGCATGCTGAATTCCGTGAGGGTAACGATGAGGCTGGCTATGACCAGGAAGAGCAGCGTCACCATCAACGGGTTTGGCCAGTGGATGCCGTGGTTGGCCAAGGGGGGGAGAAAATGGAGGACAAAAGCAGCGCTCAGGGCTGAGCACAACAGGCCCGGCCCGAACCCTCCGGCCAGGGTGGACAGGATGATGGCGGGAATGAAGGTGAAGTAGGGAGCGGAGACAAGGTGGCCGATGGCGAGGCGGAGCGCCAGCGCCAGCAGAGACGTGCAGGCCGCAACGCTGTAGCCCGCCCAGGCACATTTCCGCAGGCGCAGCAACAGGTTATACATTAAAGTTCGCTGTCCCCCGGTTGTTAGTGGCCGTAACGTAGAGGCCAGCCAGAGCCGGGGGTCAAGCAAATTTACGCGGGCGGCTAATCGTCGCCGCCATCGCCTTCACCGGAATCTGCGACCATCAGCGCCTCGGCAATGGCGGAGGATTGTTCGCGGATCTTCTTCTCGATGGAATCGGCCACTTTCGGGTTGTCGCGCAGGAATTGTTTGGCGTTCTCGCGCCCCTGGCCGATGCGCTGGCTGTCATAGGAGAACCAGGCGCCGGATTTCTCGACCACGCCGGCCTTCACGCCGAGATCGATGAGCTCGCCGGCCTTGGAGATGCCTTCGCCGAACATGATGTCGAACTCGACCTGCCGGAAGGGAGGGGCCAGCTTGTTCTTTACAACCTTGACGCGCGTATGGTTGCCGGTGACCTCGTCACGCTCCTTGATGGAGCCGGTACGGCGGATTTCCATGCGGATGGAGGCGTAGAATTTGAGCGCGTTGCCGCCGGTGGTGGTCTCCGGGTTGCCGAACATCACGCCGATCTTCAGGCGGATCTGGTTGAGGAAGATCAGCATGGTGTTGCTGCGCGCCACCGAGCCGGTGATCTTGCGCAGGGCCTGGCTCATCAGGCGGGCATGCAGGCCCACATGGGAGTCGCCCATCTCGCCTTCCAGCTCGGCGCGGGGCACCAGGGCGGCGACGGAGTCGATGACCAGCACGTCGATGGAGCCGGAGCGGACCAGCGTGTCCGCGATCTCAAGCCCCTGCTCGCCGGTATCGGGCTGGGAAATCAGCAAATTGTCGATATCCACGCCGAGCTTCTTGGCATAGATGGGGTCGAGCGCGTGCTCGGCGTCGATAAAGGCGCAGACGCCGCCGCGCTTCTGCGCTTCGGCGATGGCGTGCAGGGCCAGCGTGGTCTTGCCGGAGCTTTCCGGGCCGTAAACCTCGATAACGCGCCCGCGCGGCAGGCCGCCGATGCCCAGAGCCAGATCCAGCCCCAGCGAGCCGGAGGGGATGACCTCGATGGCTTCCGCGCCGCCCTTGGCGCCCATGCGCATGATCGAGCCCTTGCCGAAGGCGCGCTCGATTTGCGCCATTGCGGCGTCGAGCGCCTTGTTTTTTTCGAGATCCGGTTTTGCCATTGTTGTCGCCATTTTGGGTTCTTCGGGAACGTCCAACATCGACTCGAGCGATGTCAAACGCGGTTCCTTAGCTTTGGTGCCTGCAACCATAGCGTGTTTTCCCTCGAAGGCCAGAGTGATTCGTCGGAATCACGCTGACACAGCGTGAACAAAACAGCAACATGTTTATTAACTATTTGTTCTTTTTTTGTTCGCGGGCGTGGTTCTTGCCTTGTATTCGAGACTGCGGCGGAAAGTTTTACCAATCGGGGGGCAGCAAGCCGCAGCCGCGTTGCAGATTTTCGGCGATGCGGGCGGCCCGGGCCTGAATGGCGGCGGTATAAGCGGGCGGGAGCGTCTCCGCGCTGGTCTCGCCCCAGAGTTCCAGCCAGCGTGCAAACAGGGCCGAGGTGAGGCGCTCTTTGTGCTGAAAATGCGCGAGCATCGGGTTGCCGTGGTAGCGGCCGGAGGTGAGCATCACCGAGCTCCAGAAAGCGGTGAGCTTGGTGAGGTGTTCCGGCCAGTCCTGGACGATGTCGTTGAAGATCGGGCCGAGTTCCGGGTCTTGCCGGATGCGGGCGTAGAAGCGTTCGACCAGGTTGCGCAGTTGGGCGTCGTCGAGGTCGAGGTCTAGAGATGCGGGCATGGGTGGCTCCTGCATAAAGATGAATTTAAAATACATCTTATAGCACCGCGAGCGGGCGGGCAAATCCTTCAGCGCATGGCTGGTCCATTCTGGAACAATGTTTGACAGCTTGGCGGGGCTGTTACCATCCTGCGGGCACTACAACAAAAATGCTGAGGAATACCATGACACAAACCTATAAGGGTGCCTGTTTCTGTGGAGCCGTGACGCTGGAGGCCACCGGCGCGCCCGAGGCGATGGGCTATTGCCATTGCCGTTCCTGCCGGTCCTGGTCCGCCGGGCCGGTGAACGCCTTTACCCTGTGGAAGCCCGATTCCGTGCAGGTGACGCAAGGGGCGGAGGAGATCGCGACCTTCGCCAAGACCCCGGCCAGCGAGCGGCAATATTGCCGCAAATGCGGAGGGCATCTGATGACGGTGCATCCGGGTTTCGGGCTGATCGACGTATTCGCGGCCACGCTGCCGGAGCTGCCGTTCCAGCCCGCCGTGCATGTGAACTATGCCGAGACGGTGCTGCCGATGAAGGACGGGCTACCGAAGCTGAAGGATTTCCCCGCCGAGCTGGGCGGTTCGGGCGAGCTGATCGCCGAGTGACAAAAAAGGGGCGCTCCTTGCGGGAGCGCCCCTTTTTACGTGGGGAGGCTTACAGCGATCCGCCGCGGCGGCCGATGGAGGCGCCGAGGCGCAGGCGCAGGGCGTTGAGCTTGATGAAGCCCGCGGCGTCCTGCTGGTTATACGCGCCGGCATCGTCCTCGAAGGTGACCATGCGGGTGTTGTAGAGCGAATGCGGGCTCTCGCGCCCGGTGACGATGACGTTGCCCTTGTACAGCTTCAGCATCACGCGGCCGGTGACGGAAGCCTGCGAGGTGTCGATCAGCGCCTGGAGCATGCGGCGCTCCGGGGAGAACCAGAAGCCGTTATAGATCAGCTCCGCATAGCGGGGCATGATGCTGTCCTTCAGGTGCCCGGCCTCGCGGTCCAGGGTGATGGACTCGATTCCACGGTGAGCGGCCAGCAGGATGGTGCCGCCGGGGGTCTCGTACACGCCGCGGGACTTCATGCCCACGAAGCGGTTTTCCACGAGGTCCAGACGGCCGATGCCGTTGGCTTTGCCGTACTCGTTCAGGCGGGTGAGGATGGTGGCCGGGCTCAGCGCCTCGCCGTTCAGCCCCACGGCGTCGCCGTGCAGGAAGTCGATGCTGATCTCGGTCGCCACATCCGGGGCGGATTCGGGCGAGATGGTGCGCTGATACACGATCTCATCCGGCCCGATGGCGGGGTCTTCCAGCAGCTTGCCCTCGGAGGAGGAGTGCAGCAGGTTCGCGTCCACCGAGAACGGGGCCTCGCCGCGCTTGTCCTTGGTGATGGGGATCTGGTTGTGCTCCGCGTACTCGATGAGCTTGGTGCGGGAGGTCAGGTCCCACTCGCGCCAGGGGGCGATGACGCGGATATTCGGGTTCAGGGCGTAATAGCCCAGCTCGAAGCGCACCTGGTCGTTGCCCTTGCCGGTGGCGCCATGGGCCACGGCGTCGGCGCCGACCATCTCGGCGATCTCGATCTGGCGCTGGGCGATGAGCGGGCGCGCGATGGAGGTGCCGAGCAGGTACTGGCCCTCGTACAGCGCGTTGGCGCGGAACATCGGGAAGACGAAATCCTTCACGAAGGTCTCGCGCAGATCCTCGATGAAGATCTGCTTGATGCCGAACATCTCGGCCTTCTTGCGGGCGGGCTCCAGCTCCTCCCCCTGGCCGAGATCGGCCGTGAAGGTGACCACCTCGCAGTTATAGGTGTTCTGCAGCCAGCGAAGGATGACGGAAGTGTCCAGCCCGCCGGAATAGGCCAGGACGACTTTTTTGACTTTGTGTTCCATGGTTTCGATCCGTTATTACGTCGGACGGCGGCTGCCAAGGGCATGCCAGGATTTGGCCAGCGACTGGAAGAACATCTTCGCCCCGCAGAGCTGCTGCTCCAGATAGGTGCCGGTGGCCAGGGCCTCGGGGGACTTGGCGTCGCCGGTGGGCAGATAGGCGTCCGCGAAGTCGGCGGTGCGGAAGATCACGTCCCAGATGGAGAACACGCCCGCATAGTTGCAGGAGTTGCGCCCCGCGGCGCGCAGGGCGTGGTGCAGCCGGTGGAAGCGCGGCGAGACCAGGATGGGCTCCAGCGGGCCGAAGGACATGCGGATATTGGCGTGGGAGAAGCTCTCGATGAAGCGCAGCCCCAGCATCAGCAGCGGGAATTGCAGCGGCGGGATGCCGATGAGCAGGCCGATGACGAAGAACCAGACGAAGGTGATGAAATCGTCGAAGATATGGTTGCGGTCGTCGGACCAGAAGCTCATCTGGCGCTGGGCGTGGTGCAGGGCGTGCAGCGCGTACCAGGCGCGGAAGCTGTGCGAGAGCCGGTGGCGCCAGTAATCGGCGCAGTCCAGGATCAGCGCGTAGATCCAGAAGGTGATGATCGGGTGGCCGAACAGGCCGGGGATCAGCGAGTCCAGCGTGGGCGGGATGAAGCCCATATCCACCACCCAGCCGGTGAACCAGGTTTGCGCTTGGTAGAACAGCAGGAAGGTGATGACCGGAATCACGCCGACACGGTTGAGCAGGGTGTAGAACACGTCCGTCAGCACGGCCTTCTGGTCCGGCCAGTGCTCCACCGGGCGCCAGCGCTCCATGGGCAGGCACACGGCATAGGTGACGATGACCGCGAACAGGCCGTAGATGCAGATGAGGCACCAGTCGAAGGACAGCTCATCCCACTCCATCCAGTGGAAATGGTAGAGGATGGGCAGTACGGCGTACTGGTCCATGTAGCCGGCAAGGGTCGAGAAAATACGGTCAAGACTCATCGCTGAATCTCCTAGATGATCTCCGCCGTGAGCTTGCCCTTACGGGCGAGGCAGGTGCTGAGATAGATGCCATGGGGCGAGCGGCCGACGGGGATGGTATCGAACTCGCCGCTCACGGGGTCGAGGATGGAGACGGCCTCGGCGAAGCGCCGGGCGATCCAGATCTTGCCGTCCGGGGCGATCTCGATGTCGTCCGGTCCGCCGGGGATCTTGTAGACGCGCTTGATCTCCAGCGTTTCGGGGTCGAGGGCGGCGAGCGAGGTGTCGCCCGGGCCGCGGTTGGAGATGTAGAGGATTTTGTTGTCCTCGTCGTAGAACACGTTATGCGCGCCGGGGCCGGTCTCGGTGCGGCGGGTGATGCGGCCATCCACCGGGTCCACCTCGATGATGCCGTTCTCGCCCATGATGCAGACGATGATCTTGCCGTTGAGCCAGAGCACGCCGGCCGGGGTGCTGCCGATGGGCACGGTCCAGCGCGGTTCCAGGGTCTGCACGTCGAAGGAGAAGAGCGCGTTGGTCTTTTGCTGGGAGCTGAAGCACCAGCGGCCATCGGGCGAGAAGTCCAGATGGCTCGGCATCTCGCCAGCCTTGAAGCGCTTCACCAGGGTGAGGCTGGCGGCGTCGTACACGTCCACATGGTTCAGGCGCAGGGCGTTGACCACGAGGTATTTGCCGTCCGGCGAGTAGGCGAGCTGGTAGGGGTCGGCGATCGTGCAATGGCCGAGCGGGGCGGCGGTCACGGGGTCGAAAGAGAAGAAGGCGTTGCCGCCGGCGTCGCACACATAGAGGGTCTTGCGGTCCGGGGTCAGGGCCCAGTGGCTCGGCTCGCGGTAAGTCGGCTCGGTGGCGATGACCTGACGGGTGTTCATGTCGATCACCGAGACGGAGGCTTCGCCGGAGTTCATCACCACGCAGATCGGCGGCGGCGTGTCGCCGTAAGCGGCGGGAGCAAGCAGGCCGAAGGGAAGGGCGAGAGCGGTGCGGCGCGTGATCATGCAGCCGCTGTAGTCCCATTTTCGCTGTTTGCGAAGATGCAGCTTGCCCAAAGGAAAAATACAGATGCGGTGGTGGCGATGAGGGTGTTGTCCGTGGTAGAATGCATAGCGAAGCTAATGAAAATTAGTCGCATGAGAAGGCGTTGCGGCCGGGGCAGGTTGGCGCTGCCGCGCAGCGTCCAGAGCGTTATCAGCCCGATCAGCAAAGCCAGCCCGAAGAATCCGCCCTCGGCGCCGATGCGTAAGTATTCGTCATGCGCGGCGTTGGTGCCGATCATCTGGTCCAGGATGGAGGTGACGGGGATGATGACCTTGCCCGCCCCCACGCCCCAGCCGAACACGGGAGAGGAGAACAGGGCCTGTTGAAAATAGGGCCAGACGAGATCCCGGTTGGAGAGATTGGCGGCTTCGCCAAGCTCTGTAAGGCCGACGACGCGGATAAAGGTGAGGCCCTTGGCGAAGAGAATGGTACCGCAGCCCAGCGCCCCCGCCAGCGCCAGCAGCATCAGCCGCCTCTGCATGACCAGTACGGCCAGGATGTTGAGCGCGGCCAGGAACAGCGGGGCGCGTGCGCCGGTGAGCAGGATGATGCTGAAATTGACCGACACCATGAGCGCGTTGGCGGCGCTGGGGGCGGCGAGGCCCTCCATAAGCCCGGCATAGATGCCGATAAGCGCGAAACCGGCGAGGAAGGGCGGTTCGCCCGAGGCGCCAAGGCGCAGAGCCCCCTGTTCCACCACATACATATGCCCTGGCCCCGCCAGCGCCAGCAGCGCGCCGAAGCCGATGGTGCAGAGCGGCCCCCAGATGGTGGCGCGGATGACGGCCCGGATGATGTTGGGGGGCAAGCGGACAAAGGAGAACAGGAAGGGAGCCGCGGAGCCGATGAGCGAGCGCAGGGATTCGAGCAGGGTAAGGCCCGGATAGAGCCCATGCATCAGCCCGATGAGGAACATGGCGGCAAAGGCGAAGCTGGGGTTGAAGCGGTCCCACCGCGCGCCCTGGCGGATGGCGAGCACCAGCGCCAGCCCGATGCCGGAGGCCTTGATCAGGGCGATGATTGTCTCATGCCAGCCGATGAGTTGGGCCAGCCAGGCATCGGGCGAGGTTTCCAGCACCAGAACCCAGAGCAGGACCGTGGCCTCGGGGAAGTAGAAAATCAACCCCAGGAAGCAGAATGTTAAAATTGCAACCATAGCGGGAATCATGCTCCGCTCATAGCTGGATTCGCACCATGGCGCTTGAGATTTTTACCAAGGCGGGTGATGAATTATGTCTATGATATTAAACGCGACCCAGATGGGGGATGGTGAGCCGCTCGTGCTGCTGCACGGGCTGTTCGGGGCGGCGCGGAATCTCGGCGTGCTGAGCCGGGGCCTGAGCGGCAAGGCGCGGGTTATCGCGCTGGATCTGCGCAATCACGGGGAAAGCCCGCACGGCCTGCCCATGGATTTCGTGACCATGGCGGGGGATGTGGCGGAGACGCTGGCGAGCCTGGGGCTGGAGCGCGTGAAGCTGGCCGGGCACTCGCTGGGCGGCAAGACGGCCATGGCCCTGGCGCTCACCCACCCGCAGCTGGTCGAGAAGCTGGTGGTGATGGATATCGCGCCCATCGCCTACGACCATGATTACGATGATTACGTCGCGGCGATGCTGGCGATCGAGCTGCGCCCGGAGCTGACGCGCGCGGCGGCAGAGCAGGCTTTGGCGCAGACGGTGAAGGCGGCGCCCATGCGCGCCTTCCTGCTCAATAATCTGGTATTGGGGGCCAATCCGCATTGGCGCGTGGGGCTCAAGGAGATCCAGGCCGCGATGCCGGATATGCTGAACTGGGTGGACCCGCCCGGATGCCAGCCTTTTACCGGCCCGGCGCTGTTCCTCTCGGGGGCGCTGTCCGACTATGTGGGGCCGGAAGCGGATGCGCCGATCCGGCGTCTGTTCCCCAACGCCGTGCGCCAGCGCATCGAGGGCGCGGCGCACTGGTTGCACGCCGATAAACCGGCCGAGGTTCTGGCCAGCCTGGAGGAGTTTTTCGGATTATGAGCGCGCAATTCGATGTCATCGTGATCGGCGCCGGGATTGTCGGGGCTTCCGCCGCCGCTGGGCTGGGAGCCACGCATAAGGTGGCGCTGCTGGAGCAGGAGGAGCAGGCGGGGTTCCATACCACCGGGCGTTCTGCGGCGATCTGGGTCCGCAATTACGGCCCGCCCGATGTGCGGGTGCTGACCGGGCTCTCCTACGATTTTTACCAGAACCCGCCCGCCGATATCGGCACCGAGAAGCTGGCCGTGGGGCGCGAGATTCTCTACCTCGCCCCGGCCGAGCAGACGGCGGAGCTGGACGCGCTGATCAGCCAGGGGCTGGGGATCGAGGAGATCTCCATGGCCCGCGCCAAAGAGCTCTGCCCGGCGATCATCGACGGCTACGCCGTGCGCGCGGGGCTGGAATCCGATGGGTTCGACATGGATGTGGCGGCGCTGCACCAGTTCTATCTGCGCCGTGCACGCGTGGCGGGCGGGCAGCTGATGCTGCGCAATCGCGCCGCGCGGATCGAGCGCAAGAACGGCGTGTGGGAGGTGGAGACCTCGGGCGGCGTGGTCATCACCGCGCCGATCGTGATCAACGCCGCCGGAGCCTGGGGCGACGAGGTGGCGAAAATCGCCGGGCTGCAGCCCATCGGGCTGGTGCCGTGCCGCCGCACAGCCGCGATCATCGACCCCGCCCCCTACCAGGTGGAGCATTGGCCGATGGTGCAGTCCGCCGGGCATGACTGGTACGTGCGCACCGAGGCGCGGACCAAGCTGATGGTCACCCCTTGCGACGAGACGCCCGATACCCCGCACGACGTGCAGCCGGATGAGCTGGACGTGGCGATTGGCATCGACCGCATGCAGCACGCGCTGAACATCGAGGTGCGGCGCGTGGAGCATAGTTGGGCGGGCTTGCGGACCTTCACGCCCGACCGCTCCTTGGCGTTAGGCTGGGACAATGCCGTGCCCGGTTTCTTCTGGTGCGTGGGGCAGGGGGGCTATGGCATCCAGACTGCACCCGCCGCCAGCGTGCTGGTGACGGCGATGGTAAAGGGCGAGGACCCGGGCGAGGCTGGGCGGATCATCCCGGCCATCGACCCGATGCGGTTCAGGAAGTAACGCAAATGTTTTGGGGGCTTGTTACAAAGCCCCCATTTCTTTGTTCAGGCGATTTCGTCGAGATCCAGCGCATAGCCGGCGGCGCGCACGGTGCGGACGATGTCGATCTCGCCCGGGCCGTTGATGGCCTTGCGCAAACGGCGAATATGCACGTCCACGGTGCGCGGCTCGACGTGGATGTCCCGGCCCCAGACGGCGTTCAGCACATCCTCGCGCGAAAACACCCGTTTGGGGTGGCGCAGGAAGAATTCCAGCAGGCGGAATTCGGTGGGCCCCAGATGCAAAGCCCGGCCATTGCGGATGACGCGGTGTGAGGCCGGGTCCAGCGAGATGTCGTGGAAATTCAGCTTCAGCTTCTGCGGCACCGAACCGGAGCGGCGCAGCAAGGCGCGGATGCGGGCGATCAGCGCCTCGGTGGAGAAGGGCTTGGTGATGTAGTCATCCGCCCCCGTGTCCAGGCCGCGCACGGCGTCCTGCTCCTCGGCGCGGGCGGTGAGCATGATGATGGGAAGCTGGCGCGTGGCCGGGCGGCGGCGCAGCTGGCGGCATAGCTCGATGCCCGACATGGTCGGCAACATCCAGTCCAGCAGCAGCAAATCGGGCGGGGCCTCGGTGATGCGCGTCAGCGCCTCGCCGCCATCGCCGGTATCCTCGACGCGGAAGCCCTGCTTTTCCAGATTATAGCGCAGCAATGTAACCAGCGGCGCTTCGTCTTCGACGATGAGGATATACGGTTTGTTGTGATCGGACATCTTAATCGGCGTTGGTGGGCATGTAGGCGGCGGTATTGTCGCCCTTGGGGCGGAAATCGGGCAGGCTCTCGCCGGTGACGGCGTAATAGGTCAGCTCGGCGATGTTGGTGGTGTGGTCGCCGATGCGCTCCAGGTTCTTGGCGATGAACAGCAGATGCGTGCAGGCCGTGATGTTGCGCGCGTCTTCCATCATGTAGGTGATCAGCTCGCGGAAGATGGCGTTGTAGAGATCATCCACCGCCTGGTCGGCGCGCCACACGAACACAGCTTTTTGCGGGTTGTGCTCGCCCACGCTGTCGATGCAGGATTTCAGGTTCTGCTGCACCAGTGTCGCCATCTGGCCGAGGCTGGAGAGCGAGAAGGTGCTGGCCACCTGGGCGATGACGATGCTGCGCTTGGCGATGTTCGCCGCCAGATCGCCGATGCGCTCGAGATCGGTGACGACCTTCAGCGCCTGGATGACCTGACGCAGATCGTCCGCCACCGGCTGGCGCAGAGCCAGCAGGCGCACCGCGAACTGCTCGATGTTATGCTGCTCGGCGTTGATCTTCGGGTCATGCTCGATGACCCGGGAGGCCAGATCCGTGTCGTGGTCCAGCAGGGCGGTCGAGGCGTCGGCGACGGCGCGCTCAACCAGCCCGCCCATCGTCGCGATCATGTCGTGGAGTTTCTTCAGATCCGACTCGAAGGAAGATACGATGTGTTTCGGCTCGTCGGCCATGGTGCGGATCCCTTGCTCAGCCGAAGCGGCCGGTGATGTATTCTTGCGTCTTGCGCTCGCGCGGGGCGGTGAAGATCTGGCTCGATGGCCCGACCTCGACCAGCTCGCCGAGATAGAAGAACGCGACCTGATCGGCGCAGCGCCCGGCCTGCTGCATGTTGTGGGTGACGATGACGATGCAGAAATCGCGCTTCAGCTCGTCCACCAGCTCCTCGATCTTCAGCGTGCTGATCGGGTCGAGCGCGGAGGTGGGTTCGTCGAGCAGCAGCACGTCCGGGCGGACGGCGATGGAGCGGGCGATACACAGACGTTGCTGCTGGCCGCCGGAGAGGCCGAGCGCCGAGGTGTGCAGGCGGTCCTTCACCTCGTTCCACAGCGCGGAGCGGGTGAGCGCCCATTCCACGCGCTCGTCCATCTCGGCCTTGGAGAGCTTCTCGTGCAGGCGCACGCCGAAAAGCACGTTCTCGTAGATGGATTTGGGGAAGGGGGTGGGTTTTTGGAACACCATGCCGACGCGGCGGCGCAGCTTGGTCAGGTCCTGGCCGGGGGCGACGATGTTCTCGCCGTTGATGTGCACCTCGCCCTCGGCGCGCTGGCCAGGATAGAGGTCGTACATGCGGTTGAGGACGCGCAGGAGCGTGGATTTGCCGCAGCCGGAGGGGCCGATCATGGCCGTGGTCTGGCGGTCGGGGAAGTCGATCGAGATGTTCTTGAGGGCGTGGGTCTCGCCGTAATAGAAATTCAGGTTACGGATGGAGACACATGCATCGCTGCGGTGGGCGGCCTGGCGGAGGGCGTCGGGCAGCCCGATGTCGGAGGACATTTTCTGATGACTCGCTATTTCCATGAGCGCTTCCTTAGGCGCGTTCCGTGACAATGCTGTGACGGTAGCGTGAAGCTTTTGTGACAGGAAGGGATTTTTTGACCGGGGTGGCGCGGGCCGTCCCCGGGTAAGAAAACGGCCAGGCGGGGAAGGCTGCCTGGCCGGAAAAAGCTTAGGATTTAACAGGCTTTGGCGGCAGCGCCAGGGCGATGGAGAGTTCCTTGAGCCGCCCGGCGGGCACCGGGGCGGGGGCGCCCATCATCAGATCCTCGCCCTGCTGGTTGAGCGGGAAGGCGATGACCTCGCGGATGTTCGGCTCGTCGGCCAGGAGCATGACGATACGGTCGATGCCCGGAGCCGAGCCGCCATGCGGGGGGGCGCCGTAGCGGAAGGCGTTGAGCATGCCGCCGAAGCGGGCCTCGACTTCCTCGGGGCCGTAACCGGCGATCTCGAAGGCCTTGAGCATGATGTCCGGGCGGTGGTTACGGATGGCGCCGGAGGACAGTTCGATGCCGTTGCAGACGATGTCGTACTGGAAGGCCTTGATGGTCAGCGGATCCTGGGTCTCGAGCGCTTCCATCCCGCCCTGCGGCATGGAGAACGGGTTGTGGCTGAACACGACCTGCTTCAGCTCCTCGTCGTACTCGTACATCGGGAA
>DAIDJU010000195.1 GCA_027451225.1 Acidocella sp.
TGGCGCGCCCGAAGAGATTCGAACTCCTGACCCTCAGATTCGTAGTCTGATGCTCTATCCAGCTGAGCTACGGGCGCGTCGTGAGCGGGGGTGTAACCGAACCTTCTCGATCAGGCAACCCCCACTGATAAATTAAATCGCCTCGAGTTCAGCGATCAGCGCATCGCCCATTTCCGAGGTGGAAATGGTGGCGCGGCCGGGCGCGGCGATGTCAGGCGTACGGCCGGCTTTGGCCAGCACGCGCTCCACGGCGGCCTCGATGGCGGCGGCGTCTTCCTGCATATCGAAGGAGTAGCGCAGCAGCATGGCGAGGCTCAGGATCTGCGCCAGCGGGTTGGCCACGCCCTTGCCCGCGATATCCGGGGCGGAGCCGTGGATCGGCTCGTAGAAGCCCGGACCGCGGCCTGTGGCTTCGTCCTTGGCGCCCAGCGTGGCGGAGGGCAGCAGGCCCAGCGAGCCCGTCAGCATGGCCGCGAGATCGGAGAGAATGTCGCCGAACAGATTGCCGGTCACGATCACGTCGAACTGCTTCGGATTCTTCGCGAGCTGCATGGCGCAGTTATCGGCGTACATGTGGCTCAGCTGCACGTCGGGGAATTCCTCGGCCTGCAGCTTCGTCATCACCTGGCGCCAGAGCAGCCCGGCCTCCATCACGTTCGCCTTCTCCACGCTGCACACGCGGCCCTGGCGCTTGCGCGCGAGGTCGAACGCAACCCGGCCCACGCGCTGGATCTCATGCGTGGTGTAAACCTCGGTGTTGATGCCGCGCTGTTCGCCGTTGGGCAGGGTCTCGATGCCGCGCGGCTCGCCGAAATAAATGCCGCCGATGCACTCGCGCACGATCATGATGTCCAGCCCGCGCACCAGCTCCGGCTTCAGCGAGGACGAATCGGCCAGCGCGTCGAACACCTTGGCGGGGCGGAGATTGGCGAACACCTGCAACTCGGCGCGCAGGCGCAGCAGCCCGGCCTCGGGGCGGATCTCGAAGGGCACCTTGTCCCACTTGGGCCCGCCGACGGAGCCGAACAGCACGGCGTCCACTTCCTTGGCCTTGGCCACGGTGGCGTCCGTCACCGGCACGCCGTTGGCGTCGATGGACGCGCCGCCGACGAGATCCTCGGTGATGGTGAAGCTGGCGCGGCCGGAAGCCTGGAGCCAGTTCAGCACGCGCTTGGCCTGGGTCATCACCTCGGGGCCGATGCCGTCGCCGGGGAGAAGCAGAAGGTTTTTGTTTGCGGTCATTATGGTTCAGGCTCCGTGAATCTTGGGCTGCCAGGCGGGCTGGCGGGCCTCATAGGCGTCGATGGCGGCGGTGTGCTCCAGCGTCAGGCCGATATCGTCCAGCCCGTTCAGCAGGCAGTGCTTGCGGAACGGATCGACGTTGAAGGCGAACTCCTCGCCATTGGGCCGCACCACGACCTGGCGCTCCAGGTCCACGGTGAGGCGCGCATTGGTGCCGAGCGCCGCATCGTCCATCAGCTTGGCGCAGACGTCCTCGGGGAGGCGAATCGGCAGGATGCCGTTCTTGAAGCAGTTGTTGAAGAAGATGTCGGCGAAGCTCGGCGCGATAACGCAACGAATGCCGAAATCCAGCAGCGCCCAGGGGGCATGCTCGCGCGAGGAGCCGCAGCCGAAATTATCGCCCGCGACCAGGATCTGCGCCTTGCGGTACTTCTCCTGGTTCAGCACGAAATCGGCCTTCTCCGAGCCATCCGCGTTGTAGCGCATATCGGCAAAGAGCGACTTGCCCAGCCCGGTGCGCTTGATCGTCTTGAGGAAGCGCGCGGGGATGATCTTGTCGGTATCCACGTTCGCCACGTTCAGCGGTGCGGCAACGGCGGTGAGGGTGGTGAACTTATCCATCAGATCAGCTCCCGGACATCAGTGAGCACGCCGGTCACGGCGGCGGCGGCGGCCATGCCGGGGGAGAGCAGGTGGGTACGCCCGCCCGGCCCCTGGCGGCCCTCGAAATTACGGTTGGAGGTGGAGGCGCAGCGCTGCCCCGGCGTCAGCTTGTCGGGGTTCATGCCCAGGCACATCGAGCACCCGGCCTCGCGCCACTCGAATCCGGCGTCGATCAGGATCTGCGCCGTGCCTTCATCCTCGGCCTGCTTCTTCACCAAGCCCGAGCCCGGCACCACCAGCGCGCGCACGCCGGGGGCCACGTGCTTGCCCTTGGCCACGGCGGCGGCTTGGCGGAGGTCCTCGATGCGCGAATTGGTGCAGGAGCCGATGAACACCACATCCACCTTCGTGCCCGCGATCTTCTGGCCCGGCTTCAGGTCCATGTAGGAGAGCATGCGCTCCATCTGGCCGCGCTTGGCCTCGTCCGGCTCGTCGGCCGGGTTGGGCACAGTGCCGGTGATGGGGATCACCGCCTCGGGATTGGTGCCCCAGGTCACTTCCGGGGCGATTTCGGCGGCATCCAGTACCACGACCTTGTCGTACTGTGCGCCTTCGTCGGAGGGCAGGGTCTTCCAATAGGCCACGGCGGCCTCGAAATCCTGGCCCTGCGGCGCGAAGGGGCGGCCCTTGATGTACTCAAAAGTCGTCTCATCCGGCGCGATCAGCCCGGCGCGCGCTCCGGCCTCGATGGCCATGTTGCACACGGTCAGCCGCCCGGCCATGTCGAGCGAGCGAATTGCCTCGCCCGCGAACTCGATGACATGCCCGGTACCGCCCGCGGTGCCGATCTTGCCGATGATGGCCAGCACGATGTCCTTGCCGGTCACGCCGGGGGCCAGCTTGCCGTCCACGCGCACCAGCATGTTTTTGGCGGGCTTTTGCAGCAGGGTCTGGGTGGCCAGCACATGCTCCACCTCGGAGGTGCCGATGCCGAAGGCCAGCGCGCCCATCGCGCCATGGGTGGAGGTATGGGAGTCGCCGCACACGATGGTCATGCCCGGCAGCGAGATGCCCTGCTCGGGCCCCACCACGTGCACGATGCCCTGGCGCGCGTCGGACATGGGGAAATACGTCACCCCGAATTCGGCGACGTTCTGCTCCAGCGTCTCGATCTGCAGCTTGCTCTCGGGCTCGTTCACGCCCTTGAGGCGGTCCGCGTCGGTCGGCACATTGTGGTCCACCACGGCGATGGTGTTTTCCACCCGGCGGACCTTGCGCCCGGCCATGCGCAGCCCCTCGAAGGCCTGCGGGCTGGTGACCTCATGCACGAGATGCCGGTCGATGTAGAGCACGCACGTGCCGTCCTCCAACCGGTCCACCACATGCGCATCCCAAATCTTGTCGAATAACGTGCGCGGCATCGAAACTGCGATCTCCTGCGTAAAACTCCGGCGCTTGCCCGCCGGATATGAAAAAGGGGGCCTTGCAGCCCCCATGTCGTCGCCCGTCACGCGGGTTCCAAGAGCCTTCCGGCTAAAAGAGCCGCCCGGCTGATGGCTGGGGGCGTTGGGGGGAGGAACCTCCCCCCGGTTTGCCTTACTCGGCGGCGGCCGGAGCCTCGGCGGCAACCTCGCGCGCCTTCTCGGCGATGCGGGCGGACTTACCGCGGCGGCCGCGCAGATAGTACAGCTTGGCGCGGCGCACATCACCACGGCGGATCACGGCGATATCGGCGATGATCGGCGCATAGAGCGGGAAGATACGCTCAACGCCCTCGCCGTAGGAGATCTTCCGCACGGTGAAAGAGGAGTTGATGCCGCGGTTGGAACGGGCGATGCACAGGCCCTCGAAAGCCTGGATACGCGAACGCTCGCCTTCCTTCACCTGCACGTTCACGCGCAGCGTGTCGCCGGGGACGAAGGTGGGGATGGTCTTGGCTTCGGTCAGCTTCGCGATCTGCTCGGCTTCCAGCGTCTGGATGATGTTCATGGGTTCGGGTCCTTCTCGAAACGGGTGTTTAGGGCGCGCGCGCGCCGGATGCAATGTATTGATGATAGAGATCGGGCCGGCGGGACTGCGTGATCCGCCTGGATTGCTCCAGGCGCCAGGCGGCGATGGCGGCATGATTGCCCGAGGTGAGCACCTCCGGCACGGCATGGCCTTCCCACAAAGCGGGGCGGGTGTAATGCGGGTATTCCAGCAGCGCCTCGGAGAAGCTCTCCTCCACGCCGCTTTCCGCATGGCCCATCACGCCCGGCAGCAGGCGGATGATGGCATCGAGCAGCACCAGCGCCGGCAGTTCGCCGCCGGAGAGGACGTAATCCCCGATGCTGATCTCCTCGCCCCCACGCGCCTCGATGACGCGCTGGTCGAAGCCCTCGAACCGCCCGCACACCAGCACGGCGCCCTGGCCTTCCGCCAGTTCCCGCACGCGGGACTGCGTCAGCGGCTTGCCACGCGGGGTGAGGAAGATGAGCGGCCGCTCATCAGCCACCGCGCCAACGGCCGCGTCCAGCACATCGGGGCGCAGCACCATGCCCGCTCCGCCGCCGAACGGCGTGTCGTCCACGCTGCGATGCCGCCCCAGCCCAAAGTCGCGGATATCCGTAACCTTCAGGCTCCACTTGTCCTCGGCCAGCGCCTTGCCGGCCAGGGAGTCCCCCAGCGGGCCCGGAAACATGGCCGGAAACAGAGTGAGGATGTCCGCGCGCCAGGTCATTCGCCCTCGCGTGCCTCCACCTCTGCCGGTGGGACAATCACGACGAACCCGCCGCTGACATTCACCACCGGCACGCAGGCCTTGGTGAAGGGGATCAGCCGCGTGCCCGGGGTGAGCTCCAGGGTGGCGCCGGCGCCGTAATCCAGCACGTTGGCCACGCGCCCGATCTCGTTGCCGGCCTCGTCGCGGGCCTGCAGGCCGATGAGATCCGTGTAGTAGAACTCCTCTTCCTCCGCCTCGGGCAAAGCCTCGCGGGGGATGAACAACTCCACATTCGTCAGCGTCTCGGCCTCGTTGCGGTCCGTGATCCGGCGCTTGCCCTTGGGGGTGACCTCGCTGATCCAGGCGGCATTCTCATGCGCCCAGTCCAGGGCAAACTGCCGGCCCTTGCGGTCGGTCAGCGTGTACGCCGCCAGGGACTCCGGGTCCTCGGCAAAGACGTTCACGCGCACCTGGCCGCGCACGCCGTGCGGCTTGCCAATCACGCCCATCAGGATCAACCGGTCGTCCACGCGCCCTCTATCGGATTAAGCGGCTTCGGCGGCTTTGGCGCGCTCGGCGGCACGCTCCTGGGCCTTCTTCTTCGGCAGCGGCTGCTTGGTCTGCTCTGTGCGCACCGGAGCCTTCACCAGCTCGGCCTTGGCCAGGAAGCGGGCGACGCGGTCGGTCGGCTGCGCGCCGTTGGCCAGCCAGTGCTGCACGCGCTCGGTCACCAGGGTCACGCGCTCGGCGTGGTCGGAGGGCAGCATCGGGTTATAGGTGCCGACGCGCTCGATGAACTTGCCATCGCGCGGGGCGTTCGCGTCGGCCACCACGATGTGGTAGAACGGACGCTTCTTGGCGCCACCACGGGCAAGGCGAATTTTAACGGACATGAGAGTCTCCTTCGGTTAAACTAAAAAACGGTTAAAACGGCGGACGGCCAGCTTTGCCCTGGCCCATCATGCTCTGCATCTGGCGCATCATCGCGGCGGGGCCGCCCATCTTGTTCATGCGCTTCATCATCGCCGACATATCGTCGAACTGCTTGAGCAGCTTGTTCACTTCCTGCACCGTGGTGCCGGAGCCCGCGGCTACGCGCTTCTTGCGGCTGGCCTTCATGATGTCCGGCGCCTTGCGCTCGGCCTGGGTCATGGAGTTGATGATGGCGATGTGCTTCTTGAACACGGTGGTGTCCAAATTCGCCGCCTCGATCTGCTGCTTCATCTTGCCGATGCCCGGCAGCATGCCGAGGATGCCCGAGAGCGAGCCCATCTTGGAAATCTGCTTGAGCTGGGAGGCGTAGTCGTCCAGGTCGAACTTGCCCTTCGCCATCTTCTTGGCGAGCTTTTCGGCTTCTTCCTGGTCGATATTCTGGGCGGCGCGTTCCACCAGCCCGACGATATCGCCCATGCCCAGGATGCGCCCGGCGATACGCTCGGGGTTGAACTCGTCCAGCGCGTCCAGCTTCTCGCCCATGCCGGCGAGCTTGATCGGCGCGCCGGTGACCGAGCGCATGGAGAGCGCGGCACCGCCACGGGCGTCGCCGTCCAGGCGGGTCATCACGATGCCGGTGATCTGCACGGCCTCGTTGAAGGCGGTGGCGGTGGTCACGGCGTCCTGGCCGGTCATGGCGTCCACGACGAGCAGGGTTTCCACCGGGTTCACCGCGGCGCGGATCGCCTTCACCTCTTCCATCAGGGCGAGGTCGATGGACAAGCGCCCGGCGGTATCCAGGATCACGACGTCGTAGACTTCGCGCCGTGCGGTATCCATCGCCCGCTGGGCGATCTGCAACGGGGTCTGGCCCGCGATGATGGGGAGCGAGACAACCTCGGCCTTCTGCGCCAGCTGCTCGAGCTGAAGCTGGGCGGCGGGGCGCTGGGTGTCCAGGCTGGCGAGCAGCACCTTCTTGCGCTCGCGGGTTTTCAGCCGCAGCGCGATCTTGGCGGAGGTGGTGGTTTTGCCCGAACCCTGGAGGCCGACCATCAGGAAGGGGATGGGGGCCGGGGCGAGCAGGTTGAGCGGGGTGGGGGAACCGCCGAGCGCCTCGATCAGCGCGTCGTTGACGATCTTCACCACCATCTGGCCGGGGGAGACGGAGCGCAGCACTTCCGCGCCCACCGCCTGTTCCTTCACCTTGGTGACGAAATCCTTGACCACCGGCAGGGCCACGTCGGCATCCAGCAGCGCCAGGCGGATCTCCCGCAGCGCGTCGTTTACGTCGGCTTCGGACAGCGCGCCGCGGCGGCGGAGCCGGTCGAAAATATCCGAAAATTTGCCCGACAGCGTGTCGAACATGGCCAGAATTCCTTACAACGCGCCAAGGGCACGACACAACGCAAAACGCGCCGTGGTGCGAACCCTCGCAGCACGGCGGTTAATGTGGGTAGCTCATGCGCCCGTGGGGCGCGCAAGTCAATGGGGTTACGCGGCCAGGGCGGCCTGGGTGAAGGGTAAAACCATGCCGTTCTGCGCCCGGCGGACGCTGATGGGCCCCCGTGTTCCGGCGGGGAGGGCGATCTCGAAGCCATGGCAGCCGCTACCCAGCCCCGCCCGGCGCAGATCCGCCCGGTAGAGATTGGCCAGCACCCGCGCCACCTTCACGCCGCCCGCCAGGATTTCCAGCGTCACCGGCACTTCCGGCGCGCCCGCGCATTGCGCCCAGCCGGCCACGCGGTGCGGCTGGGCGATATCGACGAACCCGCGCAACGGTCCACCGGCCTCCGCTGGCGTGGTCAGCCCGGCGCGGGCATTCACGCCGGCCTGCGCTTCGGCCAGGGCGAAGCCCGACTCCAGCCGGGGCAGGCAGGGCGGGGCGGGTTCGGCCGCGCGGGGGGAGAGTGCGGCGTATTCGGCGGCGTTGTGGAACTGGGCGCGGTCGCCGATGTCGAGATAGCTCTCGCACAGGCAGTTCTCCGCCAGCAGCAGGTCATGCGCCGCCAGTTCCACATGATAATAAGTCACGCTTTCCACCCGCGCCGCCTGGGTGATGGAAACGTCGTTCACCAGCCGCCAGGCGGGCGCCAGCGCGCCGTTCAGGCAGATGCCATGGCCCGGGGAGACGATGAGGTCCCGCCCCGGCACGCCCGGCCCCAGCGCCCCGGCGCGGATGGTCACGGGCAGGATCAGATGATTATCGCCCACGAACCGGCCGTCATATTCACGCTTGCCGACCCATTTTACCGCCTGCGCCCCGCGCAGCCGGGTCAGCACGGCATCGCCCGGGCGCAGCGCCTCCACCGGCATCTCGCCCTCTGGCGTGCGGATGCGCGTGCCGGGGGTGAAGCAGGTGGCGGCGAGGTCGAAGCCGAGGGCGGAAAGCAGGGTTTCGTCCACCGCCGAGAGGGGGTCGGCGGCGCCGTAATTGGCATAGGCGTCGAAGGAGTCGTTCGGGACGGTGCCCGACCAGTCGTAATAATCGCTGGTGGTGGAGAAATCGGCGAGGTTGGTCTTGCCGCCGTCGATGGAGAAATAGGCGCTGGGCGAGGTGCCTAACGATGAGTTGGCGCTTTCCTCCAGCACGCCGGGAGCTTGGTAGCGCAGCAGGTCCATCAGGCTGTAATAGCTGCCATCGCCCCAGCCCGCCCGGCCGAGCGCGTGGGTCAGCTCGTGCAGGGCGACGCCGAGAAAGGAGATCTCGCCGGGAACGGCGAGATTGGTGGTGCTGAAATTCAGCGTCGCCCCGCCTGTGCCGAAGAGGGCGGAGCCATCCAGCGTCGTGGTGTTGGAGTTGGGAGCCAGCCCCAGCGCCTCAGCCTGGGCCAAGGAAAGCCATACGCCCTGGCCGTTGGTGGGGTCGGTGGTGGGCATGTTGAGGA
The DNA here is from genome assembly GCA_027451225.1 of Acidocella sp. Taxonomy (GTDB): domain Bacteria; phylum Pseudomonadota; class Alphaproteobacteria; order Acetobacterales; family Acetobacteraceae; genus Acidocella. The sequence continues at coordinate 8,365 of DAIDJU010000195.1, forward strand.
TGGATTCGAGAGCGAGCGAACCGCTCGCGAGCCCAAGCCCGATGGCGGCGTTGGCATGGGTCTGCAACGCGCTGAGCAGTTGGGCGTAGCTGACGTTCTGCGCGGGGTTGAAGCCGGCCTCGCCAAGAACGGTCCCGGTCGTGTCCCAGTCAATGGAGAGGGCGAGGGTGATATTATCGGTGACCAGCGTATCCAGCATGCTGGCGGCATACTGAACATCCGAAATGAAGCCCGTCGGCGCCAGGGAGGCGTTGCTGGTGAAACTTAAAACAATGTCCATGCGTGCCCTCGCAGCGTTGATACGCTATCAGAATGGCAAACGTTGCGAGTTCCGTAAATGGGAGGGCGGTTCAGGGGTGCAGGGCGTCCCGCAGCGTCTCGGCGGCCTCGCCGGTGATCAGCCCTTCGCGGATCAGCAGGTCGGTCAGCACCAGGGTGACGTTGAACTTAAACTCGTCGGTGGTGGCCAGAACCTCCAGCACGCGCGGCAGCGGCCAGAGGGAGAAGGACTCCACCTCGCCATCCACCGGGGCGGGGGTGAAGCTCTCGGGCAATTCCAGATCATAGGCGTGGATCAGGTCGCGGCGCAGCCCCTCGGGGCGTTCCATGTCGTAGCGGAAGCTGGCGACATGCCGGGCCTGTATGGCCAGGGCCTCGGGCAGGGCGGCCTCTTCCTCGGCTTCCTTCACCAGGGCCTCGAAGGGCGTGTACCCGGCGGGCACGCCACCGGCCACCAGATGATCCAGCTTGCCGGGGTCCAGCTTCTTGTCGGCGGCGCGCTTGCCCACCCACAGATGCACGCCATCCGCCCGGCGCACGATGCCGTTGAGATGCACCCCAACCCCGATCACCCCGAAGCTCGGCAGCGCCCCGCGGTCCAGCACCGCCAGCACCGGGCCTTCGCCATTCTCGCGCACGTCGAAATCCTCCGCGCGGGTGGGGATGCCCGCGGCTTCGGCCAGCTCGTTGAACTGGGGCAGGGCGGCCTCGGCCAGCTGCACCTGGTGCGCAAGCACGGTCACGAGCGGCGAAATCTCGGCCAGACGCGCCGCCAGGGGCGGGCGGACATAGCCGATATGGTGCGCCCCCGCGTAGAGCGGCAGGCGATTTCCCGGCAGTTCGGCCGTGTGGCAGGCCGCTATGTGCGAGAGAAGCTTTGCAATTCGTGCGTCAGATGCCATGTGCGCTCCCATGACCCGTAATGCCGCCCGTGCCAACCCCCATCTCGCACTCCCCCCCGGCGCCAAGCAGACGCATGGCTCCCTTGCCACGATAATTTCATTGCTCCCTTATCTTTGGCCCAAGGGGGAGCCAGCCCTGCGCGCCCGGCTGGTGCTGGCCAGCCTCGCCATGCTGCTCTCCAAGGTGGCCACGGTGTATGTGCCGGTTATCTACGGCCGCTCGGTGGACAAGCTCACCCATGCCGCCGGGCCGCTGGCCGTGCCGGCGGCGCTGATTATCGGCTACGCCCTGGTGCGCGTGGCGGCGGCGGCCTTCGGCGAGTTGCGGGATGCTCTGTTCGCGGCGGTGCAGATGCGCGCCTCCCGCGTGGTGGCACGCAAGACCTTCGAGCATCTGCACGCGCTCTCCATGCGCTTTCATCTCGACAGGCAGACCGGCGGGCTCTCCAACATCATCCTGCGCGGTACGCTGGGCATCCAGAACGTGCTGCGCCTCGCCACCTTCAACCTGCTGCCCACCATCATCGAGCTGCTGCTCACCACCTTCATGCTGTGGCATCTGTTCAATGGCTGGTATGCGCTCATCACCTTCAGCGCCATTGGCTGCTATATCGGTTTCACCATCGCCTTCACCACCTGGCGCACCAAGTTCCGCCGGGCCATGAACGACACCGATACCGAGGCCCAGGGCAAGGCCATCGACTCCCTGCTGAACTTCGAGACGGTGAAGTATTTCGGCAACGAGGCGCATGAAGCCAAGCGCTTCGACGAAAGCCTGGCGCGCTACGAGACCGCCTCGGTCAAGTCCCAGGTCTCGCTGAATATGCTGAATATCGGGCAGGCGGTAATCATCTCCCTGGCGCTGGGCGCGATGATGCTGATGGCCGCCTGGGGCGTGGTGTATAACCACATGTCCGCTGGCAGCTTCGTGGTGGTGAACACCTATTTAATGCAGCTTTACGTGCCGCTGAACTTCCTGGGCTTCACCTATCTCACCCTCAACCAGGGGCTGATTGACATGGAGCAGATGTTCTCGCTGCTGCGCGTCAACCAGGAGGTGCAGGACAAGCCCGGCGCGCTGACGCTGGAGCGCCAGGGCCCGCCCGCCGAGGTCCGCTTCGAGGACGTGCATTTCGCCTATAACCCGGACCGGCAGATCCTCAAGGGCGTGTCCTTCACCGCCGCGCCGGGGGAGAAAATCGCCATCGTCGGCCCCACCGGCTCGGGCAAATCCACCATCTCGCGCCTGCTGTTCCGCTTTTACGACGCCACGGAGGGCCACGTGCTGGTGGATGGCCATGACGTGCGCGACTACACCCAGCAATGCTTGCGCGCGGCCATCGGCGTGGTGCCGCAGGATACGGTGCTGTTCAACGATACGATCTTCTACAACATCGCCTATGGCCGCCCCGGCGCCACGGTCGAGGAGATCGAGCACGCCGCGAAGCTGGCCCAGATCCACGATTTCATCGTCTCGCTGCCCCAGGGGTACAAGACCAAGGTGGGCGAGCGTGGGTTGAAACTCTCGGGTGGCGAGAAGCAGCGAGTCGCCATCGCCCGCACCATATTGAAGAACCCGCGAATCCTGATTCTGGACGAGGCGACCAGCGCGCTGGATACCGCCACCGAGCAGGAAATCTCCGCCGCCCTGCGCGATGTGGCGCAGGACCGCACCACGCTGGTCATTGCCCACCGCCTCTCCACGGTGACCGATGCCGATGAGATCCTGGTGCTGCGCGACGGGCTGGTCGTGGAGCGTGGCACGCATGCGGCGCTTTTGGCGCTGGGCGGTGTTTACGCCGGCATGTGGACGGCCCAGGTGGAGCTGGAGGAAACCAGCCCCGCGATCGCCGACGTGGCGGAATGAGGCGGCCTGTGTTAGCGCCGAGCGAAATTTTGTTTTGAGACTGAAGTGGAAGAAGCGATGAGCGACGACAGACAATCCCCCCCGGAACGCGAGCTGAGCCATGCCGGCTCGGTGGTGGACAAGGCGATCGAGTTCATGATCGGCCAGGAGCTGAGCGAGCTGGCCATTGCCTCCGCCCTGCTGGGCGGCGCCCTGGGCCTGCTTACCCGAGTCCTGCCGGACGAGGTGGTGGTGCAAATTCTGCAAAATGCCATCGAAAGCGTGGAAAATGGCGAAATGAGCAGCGCCGCGGGCAAGGATCACGCAGGCGAGGCTTGACGACTCCTGTCATTTCACCCATAACCCGCCCCGATTTCCGGGTTGGCCCTGCCAGCCCGCTTTGTGTTTTTTGAGGATAGACCAATGGCCCGCCGCTGCGACCTGACCGGAAAGACCGTGCAATCTGGCAACAATGTCAGCCACGCGAACAACAAGACCCGCCGCCGGTTCCTGCCGAACCTGCAGATCACCACGCTGCTCTCCGACGCGCTCGGCAATGTCCGCCTGCGCCTCTCCACCCGCGCGATCCGCACGATCGAGCATAACGGTGGCCTGGACGCCTACCTGCTGAGCCATACCGATGCCAAGCTGACCGGCGAGGGCCTGGCCCTGAAGCGCCGCGTTGAGCGCGCGATGGCGAAGAAAGAAGCCAAGGCCGCCTGAGCCTGCCGGAGCCCTGAGAAGAGGCTCCCGTGCTTATAAGAATTACTCGGAGCCTCCAGATCAGTGAGTCTGATCTGGAGGAATCGTTTGTCACCGCCTCTGGCCCCGGCGGGCAGAACGTGAACAAGGTGGCGAGCGCGGTGCTGCTGCGCTTCAACCTCGCGGCCAACACCACGCTGCCCGAGCCGCTGAAGATGCGTCTCGCGGCCCTGGCCGGGCGGCGGCTGACGCGCGAGGGCGTGCTGGTTATCCAGGCCGAGCAGTACCGCGACCAGCCGCGCAACCGCGAGGATGCGCGCGAGCGGCTCTTTGCCCTGATCCGCGAGGCGGCGGTGGTGCCCAAAGCGCGCCGCCCGACCAAGCCGACCAAAGGCTCGAAAACCCGCCGCCTGGACGAAAAGTCCCGCCGGGGCGACATCAAGCGCCTGCGCCGCGATAAGGATTTTTAAGCCTTGCCCCGCAAGGCCCCGCCGGTTTGCCAGCCACGCCAGATGCAGGTGGCCCGTAAAGAGCGGGCTGAAACGGCAACGCGGTGCCAGACGCCGCGGCTGCCCCTGCAACTGTGAGCGGTGAGTAGCATCCCAAAATGCCATTGCCCGATGCGGCGAGAAGGCGGGATGTACCGGCGATGAAGGGGTAAAGTCCCCAAGCCTCTGTCGCTATGTATCAAGCGCCGGCACGAATTGCCGCGTACCGCGAACGGGATTCGGATCCCCGGCGCCTCGATGCTGACCGCGTGCGCGCCACGATCCAGTAACAAGGCGGGCGGCGGTTAAAACGCCGTCGCCACCCGCAATTCCACGGCGCGGTTCACCGGCCCGCCATGCACCAGCACGTCGTATTCGCCGTTCAGCATCACCTGCCAATGCGGCGAGACATAGGAGGACAGCCCGAGGAATAGCTGGCTCTCCTCGGTCCTGGTGCCG
>DAIDJU010000196.1 GCA_027451225.1 Acidocella sp.
CTTGCCGTCGTAATTGCAGGTGATGGTGCCCGCGCCGACATTGGTGCCCGCGCCGATCTCGGCGTCGCCGATATAGGTGAGGTGGTTGGCCTTCGCGCCCTTGCCCAGCGTTGCCGCCTTCAGCTCGACGAAATTGCCGACATGCGCGCCCTCGCCGACATCAGCGCCAGGACGCAGCCGGGCATAAGGCCCGATGATCGCGCCAGCGCGCACCACGCAGCCTTCGAGATGCGAGAACGCCTTGATCTCGACGCCGGATTCCACAATCACGCCGGGGCCGAACACCACATGCGGGCCGATCAGCACATCCTCGCCCAGCACCGTGTCAGCGGCCAGGAACACGGTCTCGGGCGCCTGCATGCCCACGCCGTTGGTCATGGCGGCCTCGCGGGCGCGGGACTGGAACACGGCCTCGGCCTGGGCCAGCTCGGCGCGGGAGTTCACGCCCATGCATTCCTCGTAAGGCGCATCGAGCGCCGCCACGTTCACGCCCTGGGCGCGGGCGATGGCGACGATGTCGGTGAGGTAATACTCGCCCTTGGCGTTGGCGTTGCCGACTTCGGCCAGCCAGTCGCGCATATCGTCGCCGCGCGCGATCATCCCGCCCGCGTTGCACAGGCGGATGGCGCGTTCGTCTTCATTCGCGTCGGCATATTCCACGATGCGCGAGACATAGCCGCCCTCAACCACGAGGCGGCCATATTTGCCCGGCTCCGGCGGGGTCATGCCCAGCAGCACCAGCCCGGCATCGCCAGCCTCCAGCCGGGCGAGCAAAGTGCGCATGGTTTCCACCGAGACGAGCGGGTTGTCGGCATAGAACACCGCCACCGGGCCTTCGCCGAAGCTCTTTTCGGCCTGGCGGGTGGCGTGGGCGGTGCCCAGACGTTCGTGCTGCACCGCCACCTCATGCGGGGCGGCGAGTTTTTCCAGCTGGGGCATGTCCGGCCCCACCACGACCACGATGCGCTCGAACACCTGCTCGGCCGCGCGCAGCAGATGCGCCAGCATCTCGCGCCCCGCGATTTTGTGCGCCGCCTTGGGCAGCGCCGATTTCATGCGGGTGCCGAGCCCCGCCGCGATGATGACCGCCGTGCTCTGCATTTGGTCTGCTCCTGCCTTCAGGCTTGCTTGATGTCGATGAGGCTCTTGCGGATCTTCCGGCTGCGGTTGATCCGGTCCTCGATATAGCCGGTATCGCCCCAGCGCACCGCGCGCGCCATGCTCTGCGCGTCCTCGGAGAAGCGGGCGAACATTTCGAGGAGAGCGTCCTTGTTATTGATGAAAATATCGCGCCACATCACCGGGTCCGAGGCCGCGATGCGCGTGAAGTCCCGGAAGCCCGAGGCGGCGAATTGCAGCACTTCCTCGCGGGTTTCATCGGCCAGATCATCCGCCGTGCCGCAGATGGTGAAGGCGATGAGATGCGGCAGATGGCTGACGATGGCGATGACGCGGTCGTGGTGCGCTGCCGTCATCCGCGCCGTGCGCGCGCCAAGGGCGGCCCAGAGCGACTCGATCTTCTCCACCGCATCCTCATCCGCGCCCTCGGGCGGGGAGATCAGGCACCAGCGGCCCTTGAACAGATCCGCCAACCCGGCATCGGGGCCGGAGAACTCGGTGCCCGCCAGCGGGTGCGCGGGCACGAAATGCACGCCTTGAGGCACATGCGGGGCGACATCGCGGATCACCGATTGCTTGGTCGAGCCGACATCCGAGAGGATGCAGCCCGGGGCGAGATGCGGGGCGATGCCCTCGGCAATGGCGGCGAAGCTGCCGACCGGGGTGCAGAGGATCACGCAATCCGCCCCCGCCACGGCGTCCGCCGGGTCGGCTGTGTATTCGTCACCCAGCTCCAGCTCCTTGGCGCGGACGAGATGTACGGGGCTGGCGTCGCAGATCACCAGCTTCTCCACCGTGCCGGGGGCGTGCTTCAGGGCGCGGGCGATTGAGCTGCCGATATGGCCGATGCCGATCAGCACCAGGCGGCGGAACAGGGGCTCAGCCACGGCGGAACTCCGCCAGGGCGGTGGCGACACGGTTGCACTCGTCATCGGTGCCGATGGTGATGCGCAGGCATTGCGGCAGGCCGTAGGACTTGACCCGGCGCACAATGATGCCCTGGCCGCGCAGATGCTCATCCGCCGCGATGGCCTGATCCTCGGTGCCGAAATCCACCAGGATGAAATTCGCTTCCGAAGGGTAAACGGTCAGCCCGCTCTGCGTCAGCCGCTCGGCGAGGCGGCGCTTGGCCTGGGTGTTGTGGGCGCGGCCGCGCTCCAGCCAGCCCGGCTCGCGCAGCGCGGCGATGCCGGCGGCAGCGGCGAAGTTGTTGACGGGGAAGGGCGGGCGGACGCGGTTCAGCACATCCGCGATGGCCGCCGGCGCGTAGGCCCAGCCGAGCCGCGCTCCGCCCATGCCGAAGATTTTGGAGAAGGTCCGGGTCATCACCGTGTTCTCCCCTTCATCCACCAGGGCCACGCCGGGGTCGTAATCCGGGCGGTCCACATATTCGGAGTAGGCGGCGTCGATCACCAGCAGCACGTTTTTGGGCAGGCTTTGGCGCAGGCGCAGCATTTCGCTCTGCGGCAGCAGGGTGCCGGTGGGGTTGTTGGGGTTGGCCAGGAATACCATGCGCGTGGCCGGGGTGACGAGCGCCAGCATGGCGTCCACATCGGTGGTCAGGTTGGTCTCGGGGGCCTTTTTCACGGTGCAGCCCGCGATCTTGCCCGCGATCTCGTACACCGAGAAGCCGTGCTCGCTCATGATCAGCTCGGTGCCCGGCCCGCCATAGGACTGGATAAGCAGGACCAGCAGCTCGTCCGACCCGTTGCCGCAGACGATGCGCGCCGGGTCCAGCCCGAATTTCGCGCCGATCTCATGGCGCAGGGCGGCGGAGGACCCGTCCGGGTAGCGGTGCATGTTGGCGGCAGCTTCGGCCATGGCCGCGATGGCGCTGGGCGGGGGGCCGAACGCGCCCTCGTTGGAGGAGAGCTTCAGCGGCTTTTCCACGCCCGGCAGCTTGGATTCGCCACCGACATAAGGGGCGACGGAAAACACCTCGGGGCGCGCGGCGGGGGTGTGGCTCATGCGGTTTCTCCCAGCGGCAGGGCGAAGCCGCCGATGACAACGGGTGCTCCATCCAGCCCGGCGATGGTGGCAAGGCGCGGGTCGGCATCCTCCACCAGCCCGGCGACTTCGACCAGCGCATGCAGGCGGGAATCGCCGGCGAGGCGGCGCACCCAGAGCGCGCCAGGCTCGAACCCGGCGTCCTTCACCAGCGCCATCATGCGCGCGCGGGAGGTGTCGGCGGGGAATTGCAGGGCGATCAGCCCGCGGTCGTCGCCGCTGGCATCCGGCGGCACGGTGGCCGCCACATAGGCGTCGCCCACGGGCAGGCCCTCGGCCCGCTTGGTCCAGAACGGGATTTTGGCGATGACGTAGAGCCGCTGCGGCCCGGTGCCGGTGAGCAGGGGCCACCAGCCGCCTTGGGATTCTTCATCCTCGGCCAGCGGCGGCAGCACGGCGAGCTGCGCCCCACCCTCGCGGGTGAGGTCCGCCATGGTCTGAGCCGGGTTGGCGTGGCGGCGCACCGGGGTGAGCGGGCCGAAATGCTCGCGCGCCAGAGCAAGGCGGGCCTCGCCGCCCTCGCCATCGCACACGGCCATGGTCTGCCCGCCCTCGATGATCAGCGCCGCCCCGAACAGCTCGCGCCAGAAGCGCACGATGGCCTGGCGCGGCAGGGCGCCGGAATGGCGGGCCAGCAGGCGGCGCAGGATGATTGCCTCGCGCCCCGGGCGGATTTTGGTGCCTTTCTTCCCCCCATCGGTGGCCACGGATTCCACGATGCGGGCGCGTTGCATCAGCAGGTCGTGGATCTGGTCGTCCAGCGCATCGAGCTGGACGCGCAATTCGGCAAGGCGGGTATTCTGGGGGAGGGACTGTGTCATTGCCGGTTTGTGTTACCTAATTGCGCGGGGGCCGCCAAGCCAGCCTGGCGTCCGCAGGGTTGCACGGGCGGGGCGCTCAGCGCATATGCGGAATTGCACCATGGACCAGAACCCCGCTTTCCCGGAAACGCAGCATCAGAGCGTGACCTTTCCCCAAGGTCTGGCGCTGGATTGCGGCCAGCGTCTGCCCGCCGTGACCGTGGCCTACCGCACCTATGGCACGCTCAACGCCGATAAGAGCAACGCCATACTGATCTGCCACGCCCTGACCGGCGACCAATACGTGGCCGAGCGCAACCCGGAGACTGGCAAGCCCGGCTGGTGGGAGTATCTGGTCGGTCCCGGCAAGCCGGTGGATACGCACAAATATTTCGTCATCTGCTCCAACGTGCTGGGCGGCTGCATGGGCTCCACCGGGCCGCGCAGCCCGCACCCGGATGGCTCAGGCCGGCCCTGGGGCACGGATTTCCCGCAGGTGACAATCCAGGACATGGTGCGCGCGCAGAAGCTGCTGATCGACCATTTCGGCATCGGCAAGCTGTTCTCGGTGGTTGGCGGCTCGATGGGCGGCATGCAGGTGCTGGCCTGGGCCACGCTGTATCCTGAATCCGTGTTCGCCGCCGTGCCGGTCGCCACCGCCTCCTATCATTCGGCGCAGAACATCGCCTTTCACGAAATCGGCCGTCAGGCCGTCGCGGCGGATCCGTTCTTCTATAACGGGCATTATTGGCGCGAGGGCGTGCGCCCTGAGCGGGGCTTGGCCGTGGCGCGGATGACCGCGCATATCACCTACGTCTCCGAGGCCGCGCTGACCCGCAAATTCGGCCGCAAGTTGCAGCATGCCGAGGGGCTTTCGGCGCTGGGCGACCAGTTCGCGGTGGAGAGCTACCTGCAATATCAGGGCTCCAGCTTCGTGCAGCGTTTCGATGCGAATTCCTACCTGACCATCACCCGCGCGATGGATTTGTTCGACCTCTCCGCCGACCACCACGGCGTGCTGGGCGGGGCGTTCAAGGGCACCAAGACGCGCTTTCTGCTGGTCTCCTTCTCGTCCGACTGGCTGTTCCCCACCGCGCAATCGCGCCTCATCGCGCGTGCGCTCAATCATGTGGCGGCGAATGTGTCGTTCGTCGAGGTGACGTCAGACAAGGGGCACGACGCCTTCCTGCTCGACGAGCCGGATTTCCATAACACGCTGCGCGGCTTCCTCGCGGGCTGCGCCGAACATGCGAGGCTGGCATGAGCAGTGTCGTCCCGCGCAAGATCCGCGTTGATCTCAAGCTGATCGCCGATTTGGTGGAGCCCGGTTCGCGCGTGCTGGATATTGGCTGCGCCGATGGTACGCTCATCGACCATCTGTTCCGTGAGAAGGGCTGCGATGCGCGCGGCATCGAGCTGGATATGGAAGAGGTGCAGCGCGCCGTGGCGCATGGCGTGCCGGTGATGCAGGGCGATGCGGATACCGAACTTGTCAGTTATCCTGACGGTGCGTTTGATTACGTGGTCCTCTCGCGCACGCTCCAGGCGGTGGAGAAGCCGCGCGAGGTGCTGGCCCAGATGCTGCGCATCAGCACGCATGCCATCGTCAGCTTCCCGAATTTCGGGCATTGGACGCTGCGGCTGCAATTGTTGCTGAACGGGCGCATGCCGATGACCGCGGGCTGGAACCGCATGTGGTACGAGACGCCGAACATCCACCCCTGCACGATCAGCGATTTCTTCGCCCTGTGCGACAAGGATGGCTATATCGTGGAAAACTGGCTGGCGGCGGATGAGGAAGGAGCCCGCACGCCGTGGCGGCGTTCACGCCATCTGGCCAATCTGTTTGGTGAGCAGGGGCTGTTTCTGCTGCGTAAGGCTTAG
>DAIDJU010000197.1 GCA_027451225.1 Acidocella sp.
GAATTGGCGAAGGTGGGAATGCCGAGCAGCGAGAAATCCAGCACCGGATGCTCGATGCGACGCGCATGCAGAGCATAGGCAAGGCAGCACAGCGCCCCTGCCAGGAAAGCCGCGATGGTCCACTCCACAGCCACCAGATGCCGCCCCACGGTCTCGAACCCGGCCATCAGAAAGGCCATCGCCAGCCCGGAGAGCACAAGCCCCAGCAGATCAAGCCTTCCGCCCCGGCCCGGCTCGCGCACATCCGGGATGAACAGGCTGACCGCCACCACGCCGATGATGCCGATGGGCACGTTGATGTCGAACACCCAGCGCCAGGAGAAATAGGAGACGATGAAGCCCCCCAGCGGCGGCCCCAGCACCGGCCCCACCAGAGCCGGCATTGTGAGCCATGCCATAGCGTCCACCATCTGCTTGCGCGAGACGGAGCGCAGCAGCAGCAACCGCCCTACGGGGAGCATCATCGCCCCGCCCAGCCCCTGGACGATTCGCGCCGCCACCAGCTCCCCCACGCCCTGGGCCACGCCGCACAGCACCGAGCCGAGCGTGAAAATGACGATGGCCGCCCGGAACACCTGCCGCGCGCCGAAATGGTCCGCCACCCAGCCCGAGGCCGGGATGAACACGGAAAGGCTGATGAGATACGAGGTGAGCGCCACGCTCATATGCAGCGGCACGGCGTGGAAGCTCCGGGCCATCGCCGGCAGGGCGGTGGAGATGACCGTGGAGTCCAGATTCTGCATGAACAACGCCGTGGCGATGATCACCGCCATCAGCCGCATGCGCCCGGGTGAGACCTCCGGCTCGGCCTCGGCTATTACCGGGGCCGCCGAACTCAAGGCGCCAACTGGCGCGCTTCCTCCGCCAGCATGATGGGAATGCCGTTGCGAATGGGATAGGCCAGCCCCGCCTTGGGGCTGATCAGCTCGTTATGCTCGCGGTCATAGGTCAGCGGGCCGCGGGTGAGCGGGCAGACCAGAATCTCCAGCAGCCGCGGATCCAGCGGGGGATTGGGTGTTTCGGTCGGCATGTTCAACTCGCTTTCGGTTCCCAAGTCATGTCAGGCCCGCCGTCGCGGGCGCCAATTTCCAGCAATGCCAGCAGGGCGCGGGCGCGTTCCGCCAGGTCCCTCGCCTCCAGCAGAGCCTGTTTTTCCTCGTTGGTGAAGGGGCAGGCCATGCTGAACGACGTTACCAAAGCCGCATCCGGCATCGCCTCCAGCCCGTCCCAGTTCACATCCATCCCCACGCCGATGAAATAGCGGCGCAGCACATCCTCCAGCTGGTAGCGCGGAAATGGCAGCTCCCCGTCCTCCGGCGCGCGCAGATCCGCCGCGAATCCCGCCAGTCCCGCGCGCACACGCCGGTAGCCGCGGCGCATCTCGATCTCCTCGACGATGGTGAAGCGGATCACCCCGCTCAGCGTGATGAGAAAACGCCCGTCGGCGGTTTCGTCGAAGGAGGTGAGCCGGCCCAGGCAGCCGATTCGGTGCAGGCCGGGGCCGTTCTCCCCCTGGCCGAGGCGCTTATCGGGCTGCACCATGCCGAAATACCGCCCCTCCCCCAGCGCGTCCTCGACCATGGCGAGATAGCGCGGCTCGAAGATGTTGAGCGGCAGATGCCCGCCCGGCAGCAGCAACGCGCCGCCAAGCGGAAACACCGGAAATTCGTCCGGCAACTGCTCCAACCGTGGGGCGCGCGCGGCCATCGGCGTCAGCGGAACAGCAGGGCCGAGAGTTTCCGCCGCGCCGCCATGGTGGCCGGATCGTCCATCCCCCAGGCCTCGAAGAATTTCAGCAATTGCAGCCGCGCCGCATCCTCGTTCCAACCGCGCTCGCGCCGGATGATCTCCAGCAGCGCCCCCGCCGCCTCCTCCCGCGCGCCAGAGGCGTTGAGCGCCGTGGCCAGCTCGTAGCGAGCTTCGTGATCGTCCGGATTCGCGGCGATGCGCTGGGAAAGACCAGCCATCGCGGCCTGGGCCTTGCGGCCCTCCTGCGCCAGCGCCAGGGCGGAGCGCGCCCCCGCGATCTCGGCGTGTTCGGCGATCTTGGCCGGAACCTGGGTCAGCACCTCGGCGGCCTGGTGCTCATCGCCCAGCGCCAGCAGCGCGCGGGAGAGACCACCCCAGGCCTCGGGCTTCTCCTGATCCTCCTGCAATGCGGCGGCGAAATACTGCGCGGCCTGCTCAGGCGCGCCTTCCTCCAGCAGCGCCTTGCCCTGGGCGATGAGGTCCACCGCCGGTGCGGCGCTGCCCGCCAGCTTCAGCAGCCCCTCGACGAATCGCTTCAGCTCGCTCTCGGGCAGCGCGCCCGAGAACGTATCGGCGATCTGCCCCTGCCAGAAGGCCACGACCGTGGGCACGGACTGCATCGGCAGCCCCATGCGGGCGAGCTGCGTCACCAGCTCCCGATTCTTGTCCACGTCGATCTTCACGAGCTTCACCCGTCCGCCCTGCGCCTTCGTCACCTTTTCCAACGCAGGGGTGAGGGTTTTGCAGGGGCCGCACCAGGTCGCCCAGAAATCCACCAGCACGGGCAACTCGCGCGAGGCCTCGATGACATCGGCCATGAAATTGGCCTGATCGCCATCCATGATCACCTGCTGCTGGGCTGGGGCGGGCGCGTCCTGCGCGGGGTTGAGAAAGCTGCTCATTCTTGTTCCGTCCTATGCGTTTTCCGCCTCCTATATAGGGGATTGCCCCCAACTCTCACACCCCAAAGCATTTTTAGTTGTGCGTCGCGCTTGCAATCCTCCACGGTGGTGGCTAAAGAGCCTCCACCACGCGCCGAGCGGGCGTAGCTCAGGGGTAGAGCACAACCTTGCCAAGGTTGGGGTCGAGGGTTCGAATCCCTTCGCCCGCTCCAATTTCCTTTCAAATCATCAGCAGGTGCGCGCATGACGCTGGCCGATCCTTTCGACGTCTCCCTCACCGCGCCGCGCGCTCTGGGACTCGAAGGCGGGCATAACCTGCGCGATCTCGGCGGCTACCGCACCCGTTCCGGCCAGCGGCTGAAATGGGGCGTGCTGTACCGCTCCGGCGCCATCAGCAATCTCACCGAATCGGGCCAGGCCGAATTGCGCGCGCGCGGCATCAAGGCGATCTGCGATTTCCGCACCCCGCATGAGCGTGCGCGCGTGCCAATGGACTGGCAGGGCCAGGAGGTCGGCTATCACACCTCGGAGCGCGGCTTCAGCGTCGGCAGCCTGCAAAGCTACATCGCCCAGGGCGGCCACCCCAAGGGCGCGATGCTGGCCGCGATGCACGATATCTACCGCAACCTGCCCTTCGAGCAGGAAGGCAGCTACCGCCAGCTTTTCCGCCTGCTCGCCCAAGGCCGGGTGCCGCTCCTGTTCAACTGCTCCGCCGGCAAGGACCGCACCGGCCTCGCCGCCGCTCTGATCCTCACCGCGCTGGACGTGCCGTTCGAGACCATCGAACACGACTACACCCTGACCAATCAGGCCATAGACGGGCTGGAGCAGATGATGCTCGCCGATCCCGGCTACGCCAGCCTCTCCGCTCTGGCGCGGGACGAATACATGCCGCTGCTGGATGCTCACCCCGAGTATCTGCGCCTCGCCTTCGAGGCCATCGAGGCAAAACACGGCGGCGTTGGGACCTATCTGCACGACGCTCTGGGCGTGGGTGCGGCGGAACTGGCCTCCATCCGCGCCCTGCTGCTGGAAGATTGACCACCCGGGCCGGGTCGGGCCTTATATAAGGCAATGTCAAAAGAACCCGACTACGCCACCGCCCTGCGTAACCTGCAAATCGAGCTGGTGAAGCTCCAGCGCCATGTCATCGAACAGGGCAAGAAGGTGCTCATCATCCTCGAAGGGCGCGACGGCGCCGGCAAGGATGGCACGATCAAGCGCATCATCGAGCATCTCTCCCCGCGCGATATCCGCGTCGTGGCCCTGCCCAAGCCATCGGACGTCGAGACCACGCAATGGTATTTCCAGCGCTATGTCGGGCATCTGCCTGCGGCGGGCGAGATCGTGCTGTTCAACCGCTCCTGGTACAACCGCGCGGGAGTGGAGCCGGTGATGGGCTTCTGCACCGAGGCCGAGGCCACCCAGTTTCTACGCGACGTACCGATATTCGAGTCGATGCTGGCGCAGTCCGGGATCGCCGTCGTTAAATATTACCTCGATATCAACCGCAAGGAGCAGAAGAAGCGCCTTGAGGACCGCCACCAGGACCCGCTGAAGCAGTGGAAGATCAGCCCGATCGACGAAAAAGCCCTGAAGCATTTCGACGATTACACCGCCGCCCGCGACAAGATGCTCCGCGCGACGGACAGCGCCGCCGCCCCCTGGATGGTGGTGCGCGCCGACGACAAAAAAACCGCGCGGCTCGCGATCATCGCGGATCTGATCACCCGTATCGACTACCGCAACGCCACCAAACACAAGGTCGACGACACCGTCATCTGCCGGTTCGACGAAACCTGCCTCACCAACGGAATGCTGGCCAAATGAGCAAAATTCTCGACGCGATCAAGTTCAACGCCGACGGCCTCATCGCCGCCATCGCCCAGCAGCACGACACGGGCGAGGTGTTGATGATGGCCTGGATGAACGCCGAAGCCGTGACCGAAACCCTAACCACCGGGCAGGTGTGCTATTACTCGCGCTCGCGCCAGAAACTCTGGCGCAAGGGCGAGACCTCCGGCCAGCAGCAGAAGCTTGTGGAGATGCGCCTGGATTGCGACGGCGACACGCTGCTTCTGCTCGTGGACCAGAAGGGTGTCGCCTGCCACACCGGGCGGCGCAACTGCTTCTTCCTGGCGGCGCGGGGCGGTGAATGGGTGGAGATCGCCAAGCCCGAGGTGAGCCCGGAGACGCTTTACGGGCACTGAGCGTCCTGATTTGTTACGCCTCTTGTGGTAGTTGTGCTATTTGGCGAAAAGGAAGCCGAGTTAGAAGAGTAAATCGCAAGGGGGTTCTCCATGCCGTTCGCGTTGCCGAAATTCCGCACCAAGCGCCTCATCGCCGCCGCCGCGGCGCTGGCCCTGACCCTGGGCAGCGTTACCGCCGCCCGCTTGGCACTGGCCGATGACAGCGCGGCCAACTACCCCGCAGCCTCCCTCACCGCGCCAACGGATCCCACGGCGCTGATCGCGCGCGGCAAGTACCTTACCGCCGCCGCCGACTGCCTGCCCTGCCATACAGGCCCAGGCCATGCGCCCTTCTCCGGCGGGCTGGTGATGGCCACCCCGTTCGGCGGCCTCGCCACCCCCAACATCACGGCGGATAAGGACACCGGCATCGGCAACTGGTCCGACAAGGATTTCTACAACGCCCTGCACTATGGCACGGCGCCTGGGCGCTCCTATCTGGTGTTCCCCAAATTCCTGTACCCGGCCATGCCGTACACCTCTTACACCAAGCTCTCTTACGCCGATGCCATGGCCATCAAGGCCTATCTCTTCTCGCTGCAGCCGGTGAACGTGGCCCCCACGCCAAGCTCGATGGCCTTCCCCTTCAACCAGCGTCCCGTGCTGCTCGGCTGGCGGCTGCTGTTCTTCAGCGCCGGCCCCATGAAAATGGACCCGAACTGGGATGAGCATATGAAGAACGGCGCCTACCTCACCGAGGCGCTGGGCCATTGCGGCGAATGCCACACCCCGCGCAACATCCTCAGCGCCATGGAGCTCAGCCGAGCCTATGCCGGCGCGCCCATCGACGATCTCTACGCGCCCAACATCTCCTCGGACAAAACCCAGGGCGTGGGCGGCTGGGCGCAGGACGACCTCGTGGCCTACCTGCATGACGGCGGCAACATGGTGAAGGGCTCGCCCTTCGGCTCGATGGGCGACATGGTGGCCAACTCCACCAGCCAGCTCCCGGTTTCCGATGTCCAGGACATCGCCACCTATCTGCAAACCGCGACCAAGCCGCAGCAGACCACCCCGCACGCCGCCGTGGCCGATGCGGATGCCTCCATCGCCCGTGGCGCCACCGTGTACGCCACCAACTGCGCCGCCTGCCACGGCAAGACCGGTGCCGGCCTGCCGCCGCGCTTCGCGCCCAATCTGGCGGGCAACGACTCCATCGTCGCCGACCAGCCCTATAACGTGATGGGCCCGGTGCTGACCGGCCTCGCCCCCTGGACCAAGATCCCCATGCCGGGCTTCGCCACCCGGCTTTCTGACCAGCAGATCGCTGACGTGGCCAATTACGTCCGCACCGCCTGGGGGAATAAGGGCGTCGCCAACGCCACGCCGGACCAGGTGAAGCACCTGCGCGGAGTCGCCTCGGTGCCCGAGAGCGCCGACAAACTCTCCGACAATCTGGGTTGCCCGCATACCTCCCCCGCTGGCGGGCCGAACACGGTCGCCGATCCGGGTAACGGGCTGCTCAGCGCCTATCTGGGCGCGACGGCGGAGACCCTGGCCAACCGCACGCGCTCGCTCGTCGCTTCCATCCGCGCCAACAACACCAGCATCAGCGACGCCGACCTGAGCAACACGCTGGTTGCCGCCTATTGCCCTGTGGTGGCGCATACGGCAGGTCTCAGCCTGTCGGCCAAGCAGGAGGCATTGCGTGAGTTCATCGCCGGAGCGGCAAGCATCATCGCCGTCCATTAAGGTAGAGACTGTCACGGGAGCGGCGATTTTGCCGCTCCTGTCCGACCTCGCCCGGCTGCGCATCAGCGTGTTCCGGGAGTTTCCGTATCTGTACGAGGGCGACCCCGCCTACGAGCAGACTTACATGCGCGTCTATGCCGACTCGCCCGCCGCCGCGGTCATCATCGCCCGCGATGGAGAGAAGATCGTCGGCGCCTCCACCTGCCTGCCGCTGAGCACCGAGACGCCCAACGTGCAGAAGCCCTTTCTGGACGCGGGCATGGACATCTCCCGCATCTATTATTTCGGCGAGAGCGTGCTGGATTCCGCCTATCGCGGCCAGGGCATCGGGGTAAAATTCTTCGAGGCCCGCGAGGCCCAGGCGCGCAAGCACGGCTATCCCGTCACCGCCTTCTGCGCCGTGCAGCGCCCGGCGGACCACCCCGCCCGGCCGAAAGATTACCAGCCGCTGGATGCTTTCTGGCGCAAGCGCGGCTATACCCCGCATCCTGAGCTGGTCTGCTCCATGTCCTGGCGGGAGGTGGGCGCCGACCATGAGACGACGAAACCGCTGATGTTCTGGACCCGTACCCTGTGAAACTCGCCCTCGCCCCGTTCGGTGTCACTCCGCCGCCCAGCTTGAAGGCTTTCATCACCCGCATCGAGCGTCTGGCCGCCGAGGCCGCCCTGGCCGGGGCCGATATTCTGGTGCTGCCGGAATATTTCTCGATGGTGCTGGCGGGGGTGGAGATCAAATCGCCGGACATCGCCGCCGAGCTGAAGTACGTGGTCAACGCCGCCCAGGAGCTGATCGGGCAGATCGTCATCCTGGCCCAGCGCCACAAGCTGCACATTCTGGCGGGCTCGGTGCCGATGCGCGACGCCGACGGCAAGGTGTATAACCGCGCCCCGTTCATCGCCCCCTCCGGCATGGTGCGCTACCAGGACAAGCAATCCATGACCCGCTTCGAGGACGAACTCTGGCATGTGAGCCACGGCAACGGCCCCAACGTGTTCGAGACCGCGTTCGGCCGCATCGGCGTCTCCATCTGCTACGATTCGGAGTTCCCCCTGCATGTGCGCGCCCAGGTGGCGGCGGGGGCCAAACTGATCCTCGTACCATGCTGCACCGCCTCCATGGCCGGGTTCAACCGCGTGCGCCTCTCGGCCCGCGCCCGCGCCGTGGAGAACCAATGCTTTGTCGCCGTGGTGCCGCTGGTGGGCAATGCCGGCTGGTCCGGCTCCATCGACGAAAACATCGGCCATGCCGCCCTCTTCACCCCCTGCGATATTGGCTTTCCCGATGACGGCGTGGCCGCCGCCGGGCCGCTGAACGAGCCGGGGCTGGTGTTCGCGCAGGTGGATTTCGCGGCCATCGACGCTGTGCGCGTGGGGGGCAATGTGCTGAACCACCGCGACTGGCAGGACGTGCCGCCTTGCCCCGTCGTGGAACTGGCGTGACGCGCGTCTTCATCATCGCGGGCGAGGCCAGCGGCGACGTTCTCGGCTACCGGCTGATGACGGCACTGCGGGAATTGCGCCCCGATCTGCAATTCAGCGGCATTGGCGGAGCGCGCATGGCGGAAGCCGGGCTGACCTCGCTCTTTCCCATGCAGGAGCTGGCGCTCATGGGGCTGGCGGAAATCCTGCCGCGCGTGCTGCATTTAAAGAAGCGTCTGGCGCAGACGGTTGAAGCCATCCGCACGGAAAAACCGGATATCGTGCTGACCATCGACAGCCCCGGCTTCACGCTCCGTGTGCTGAAAGCCATCGGTCCGGGCGGGCCCAAGCGCGTGCATTACGTCGCCCCGCAGGTCTGGGC
>DAIDJU010000198.1 GCA_027451225.1 Acidocella sp.
CGCGCGCGAGGGATGCCGCGCGCCAAAGTAGTAAAAAGTAGCCACCGGCACCGCCGCGCGTCGTGGAGATGACGGCCACCAATCTGCCTACCAGCAACCCGCAACCATTCGCCTCCATACGCCCCAAGCCGCGTTGCGAGTGTCTGCCTAAGTGTATGCCGAATAAATCGAAACGATTTTTTGGCTAGGTTTTCTGCGGGTTACAGAGGGCCGCATGGCGGAGAGACAGGGATTCGAACCCTGGGTACGCTATTAACGTACACACGCTTTCCAAGCGTGCGCCTTAAGCCGCTCGGCCATCTCTCCAGCTCGGCGTGGGGGCACTCTCTAGCGAAAGAGTTTGCCCCTGCCAAGGGTTGGATCGCAAAAAATCAGGCGTCCATTTTCAGCGCGGCGAGGAAGGCGCTCTGCGGGATTTCCACCTTGCCGAACTGGCGCATGCGCTTCTTGCCCTCTTTCTGCTTCTCCAGCAGCTTGCGCTTGCGGCTGATATCGCCGCCATAGCACTTGGCCGTCACGTCCTTGGAGAGCGCCGAGATGGTCTCGCGGGCGATGACGCGCCCGCCGATGGCCGCCTGGATGGCGATCTTGAACAGCTGCTTGGGGATCAGGTCCTTCAGCTTGCCGCAGATGGCGCGCCCGCGCGTTTCCGCCTGGGAACGGTGGGCGATGAAGGAGAGCGCGTCCACCGGCTCCTGGTTCACCAGGATGGAGATCTTCACGAGGTCGGCCTCGGCGTAGCAATCCATCTGATAGTCGAAGCTGGCATAGCCGCGGCTGACCGATTTCAGGCGGTCGTAGAAGTCGAACACCACCTCGTTCAGCGGCAGGCGGTACACGGCCATGGCGCGGTTGCCGACATAGGTCAGGTCCACCTGCTGGCCGCGGCGCTCGGAGCAGAGGGTGAGGATGGAGCCGAGATAGTCGTCGGGCACCATGATGGTGGCCTTGATCCAGGGCTCCTCGATATGGTCGATGATCGAGCCGTCCGGCATGTCGGCCGGGTTGTGCAGCTCCTCCATCTCACCGTTGGTCTTGAAGATGTGGTAAACTACGGAGGGCGCGGTGGCGATCAGGTCGAGATCGAACTCGCGGGAGAGGCGCTCCTGGATGATTTCCAGATGCAGCAGGCCGAGGAAGCCGCAGCGGAAGCCGAAGCCAAGTGCCGCCGAGGTCTCGGCCTCGTAGTGGAAGGAGGCGTCGTTCAGGCGCAGCTTGGCCAAGGAGTCGCGCAGCTTCTCGAAATCGTCGGCGTCCACGGGGAACAGGCCGCACCACACCACGGGGATGGAGGGCTTGAAGCCCGGCAGAGCCTCGGCGGCGGGGCGGCGGTCATCGGTGATGGTGTCGCCCACGTTGCAGTCGGCCACGGTCTTGATGGCGGCGGTGATGTAACCCATCTCGCCCGGCCCAAGCTCGTCCACAGGGCGCATGCGGGGGGTGAACACGCCGATCTGCTCCACCGGATGCACCGCACCGGTGGACATCATGCGGATCTTCTGGCCCTTCTTCATCACGCCGTTCTTAATGCGCACGAGGATGACCACGCCGAGATACTGGTCGTACCAGCTATCCACCAGCAGGGCCTGGAGTTCGGCCTTGGCGTCGCCCTTTGGCGAGGGCAGGCGGGTGACGAGGGCTTCCAGCACGCCCTCGATGTTCAGGCCGGTCTTGGCGGAAATCTCCACCGCGTCCGAGGCGTCGATGCCGATCACGTCCTCGATCTGCTGCTTCACCTTGGGCACATCGGCGGCGGGCAGGTCGATTTTGTTCAGCACGGGCACGATCTCGTGGTGCGCGTCGATGGCCTGGTACACGTTGGCCAGGGTCTGCGCCTCCACGCCCTGGGAGGCGTCCACCACCAGCAGCGAGCCCTCGCACGCGGCGAGAGAGCGGCTCACCTCATAGGCGAAGTCCACATGGCCTGGGGTGTCCATGAGGTTCAGCACATAGGTCTTGCCGTCCTTGGCCGGGTAGTTCAGGCGCACGGTCTGCGCCTTGATGGTGATGCCGCGCTCCTTCTCGATATCCATGTTGTCGAGCACCTGCTCGGTCATCTCGCGCGCGGTCAGCCCGCCGCAATGCTGGATCAGCCGGTCCGCCAGCGTGGACTTGCCGTGGTCGATATGCGCGATGATGGAGAAGTTGCGGATCAGGTCGAGGGGCGTGTCGGTCATGGCGGAGCTTTACGCGAAAAGGGGGGCGGCTGTCATGGGCCGCATCATATGAAATAGGGCCGGAAACAAATGTGGGGGCTTTTGGTGAAAAGCCCCCACACAAGCAAAAACTTTTAAGGGCTTTTAGGCCGCCTTCTTGGCCAGCAGCCCCTGGGCGATCAGCGCCTCGGCGATCTGCACGGCGTTGAGGGCAGCGCCCTTGCGCAGATTGTCGGACACGCACCAGAAGGCGAGGCCGTGCGGCACGGTCGGGTCGCGGCGGATGCGCGAGACGAACACCGCGTCCTCGCCCTTGCACTCGATCGGCGTGGTGTAGCCGCCCGGCACGTGCTGGTCCTCGACGATGATGCCCGGCGCCTTGCTCAGCAGCTTGCGGGCCTCGGCCACGTCCACCGGGGTCTCGAACTCGACATACACAGCCTCGGAATGGCCGATGAACACCGGCACGCGCACGCAGGTGGCGATGACCGGCACGTTCGGGTCGAGGATCTTCTTGGTCTCGACGGCCATCTTCCACTCTTCCTTGGTGGCGCCGTCATCCATGAACACGTCGATCTGCGGGATGCAGTTGAAGGCGATGTCCTTCTGGAACACCTGCGGCTTGCCGTGGTCGTTCACGAACTGCACCTTGGTGTTGTTGTAGAGCTCGTCCATGCCCTCCTTCCCCGCGCCGGAGACGGACTGGTACGTGCTCACCACCACGCGCTTGATCTTGTACTTGTCGTGCAGGGGCTTGAGCGCCACCACCATCTGGATGGTCGAGCAGTTGGGGTTGGCGATGATGTTCTTCTTGGCGAACTTGGCGATATCCTGCGGGTTCACCTCGGGCACCACCAGCGGCACGTCCGGGTCCATGCGGAACTGGGAGGTGTTGTCGATAACCACGCAGCCCTGCGAACCAGCGCGGGGGGCGTGGACGGCGGAAACCGAGGCGCCGGGGGAGAACAGGCCGATATCCCAGCCGGTGAAGTCGAAGGTCTCGAGGTTTTGCACCTTCAGCACCTTGTCCTCGCCAAAGGAGACTTCCTGGCCGGCGGAACGGCCGGAGGCGAGGGCGGCGACTTCCGAGACCGGGAAGTTGCGCTCGGCGAGGGTTTTGAGGATTTCGCGCCCAACCGCACCGGTGGCACCGACAACCGCAACCCTGTAAGACATGACCAAAACTCCAAACTGAAGAAAAGTGCAGGGTGGAGTAGGGCCAAAGACGGCGAAGCGCAAGCGCCGCGCCCGAATCACCCTGGCGTCGCGCGGCATGGCTGCTACAACCTGCTCATGAGTTCCGGCATAGAAGCTGTCGCATCCTCCCGCACGCGCGAATTACTGGGGCATCGCCCTTATCTGCTGTTTCTGCTGGGGCGGATGTTTTCCAGCTTCTCCTACCAGATCGGCGCGGTGGCCATTGGCTGGCAGGTTTATGCGCTCACTCATAGCGTGCTGGCGCTGGGGCTGATCGGGCTGGTGCAGTTCCTGCCCTCGGCGGGGCTGACCTTCTTCGCCGGCCATGCCGCCGACCGGTTCGACCGCCGCCGCGTGGCCCAGACCTGCCAGGGGGTCGAGGGCGCGGTGGCGCTGTTCCTGGCCTGGGGCAGTTTTGCGGGCTGGCTGAACGTGGCCGAAATCTTCGCCGCCGTGGTGGTGATGGGGGCGGCGCGCGCCTTCGAGAGCCCGGCGGTGAGCGCCCTGCTGCCCGCCGTGGTGCCGGGCGGGCTGCTGCAAAAGGCCACGGCCATGTCGTCCTCGGCGTTCCAGGCGGCCACTATCCTCGGCCCGGCCTTGGGCGGCCTGATCTACGCGCTCTCCCCCGCCGCGCCTTACGCGGTGATGGCCGCGGCCTGGGTGCTCTCGGCCGTGGCGGCGGGGATGCTTCATGTGGAGCGTCCCGTGACGCCCAAGGAGCCGCCGACGCTCAAAGCCTTGTTCGCCGGGGTGGGGTTCGTGCGGCAAAGCCAGGAAATCCTGGGGACCATCTCGCTCGATCTGTTTGCCGTGATCCTGGGTGGGGCGACCGCGCTGCTGCCGGTTTATGCGCATGACATTCTGCACACCGGCCCCTGGGGGCTGGGCGTGCTGCGCGGCGCGCCCGCTGTGGGGGCGCTGCTGGTGAGCGCCTGGATGACGCATTCGCCCATCGCCAGCCGGGTGGGGATGCGCATGTTCCAGGCCGTCATCCTCTATGGCGTGGCGACCATCGTGTTTGGCTTGTCGCATCTCATGTGGCTGTCGGTGGTGGCGCTGTTCGTCATGGGGGCTGCGGATATGGTGAGCGTGGTCATCCGGCTCTCCCTGGTGCAGCTGCGCACGCCAGATGACATGCGCGGCCGGGTGGGGGCGGTGAACTTCCTGTTCATCAATGCCTCCAACCAGCTCGGCGAGTTCGAGAGCGGGTTCACCGCCGCCCTGTTCGGCACCATGCCGGCGGTTGTGCTGGGCGGGCTGGGCACGGTGGTGGTGGCGCTGCTGTGGATGCGCCTGTTCCCAGCGCTGCGGGAGGTGGAGACGCTAGAATAAAGCTTAAACCCGGAACGAAATATGCTATGCCGTTTTCATAATTAGGGGGCGGTCATGGGGGGATCATGAGCGAATTCGGTGCCGGGATTTATTACATCGTTCATATCGTGATGGCCGGCATCGGCGTTGTCGATAACGGCTTCTCGGCGTTCATGCTGGCGGTAGGGGTTACAAACCCCGGGGTGCAGATGGACTGCCTCCTGCTCGTGGCTGTGGCGATCGTGGTGCTGGCCATGCGCTTCATCGGTGGCGGGATGGGCTGGGTTATTTTGCTGTTCTGCGTTTTGTTGCTGCTGCACCGCGTGCTGCCGGGGCTTAGCGTGCCCAGCGGGCTGCCGGTGACCTCGCCGCTGCAAAACACCACCCAGCAATAACCCTTGGTTCGATTTACTTGACGGTTTCTTCATAAAACGGCAGGTGTTCTGTTACTTCCCGTAACGGTGCCGGCGGTGTCCGCCCCCGTGCGCGGGGTAATTTTTTCCGGGCCGGGCCCTTAGGGAGTGAAGAATGACCGCCGAAGTAACCCCCGAACTTTATGGCATTATCGAAGAAAAAGGCATTGCCGAGGTCTCCCTGCAGGAGCGCCACGGCAACCCGAAGGCCGTGTTCGGCCTGTGGATGGCCGCGAATATCGAATTCGCGACCCTGACTACGGGCGCGCTGGCCACGGGCTGGCTGGGCCTGTCCTTCTCGGCGGCGCTGCTGGCCATCGTCATCGCCAACGTGCTGGGCGGGCTGGTGCTGGCGTTCTTCAGCACCTTCGGGGTGGATTATGGCCGCCCGCAGATGATCCAGGGCGCCAACTGGTTCGGCGCCCTGGGCAACAAGCTGCCCTCGCTGCTCAATTTCTTCGGGGGGTTCTCCTGGTTCGCGGTGAACACCATCGCCGGGGCTTATGCGCTGCAATATTTCTTCGGCGGCAGCCTCATTGTCGGCGTGGTCGCGCTTTCGGCGGTGCAGGTGGCCATCGCCTTCTTTGGGCATGACCTGATCCAGACGGCGGAGAAATACCTCGTCTATTTCCTGGTTCTCGCCTTCCTGGCGCTCACCGTGGTGGCGGTGCGGCATCTCGGCCTCTCGGTGCCCGAGAACGTGAAGGCCGAGGCCGCCGTGGGCGGCTTCTCCGGCGCGTTCATCCTCACCGTCTCGATCATGGTGGGCTACATGGTCGGCTGGATTCCCTATTCCTCCGACTATACCCGTTACCTGCGCACCGGGACCGGAGCCGCCGAGGTGAAGCGCACCGTGTTCTCCTACGCCTTCCTCGGCTCGGTGATCTCCACCGTGTGGATCGAGGCGCTGGGCGCGTTGCTGGGGGCGGCTGTCTCTTTCACCAAGCCGTCCGACCTGTTCACCGACTGGATGCCGGACTGGTTCAAGGTGCCGTTCCTCATCGCCGTGGTGCTGGGCACGGTCAGCGCCAACATCATCAACATCTACTCCGCCACGCTCTCCGCCCTGGCGGTGGGGGTGAAGCTGAAGCAGCATATCGCGGCGCTGATCTCGGGCGGGTGCGGCACCATCATCGCGGTGCTGGCGGCGACGAACTTCATCACCAATTACGAGAACTTCCTGCTGGTGCTCGGCTACTGGACCATGCCGTGGATCGCCATCACCCTGCTGTGCCACGTTACCAACCGGGTCTCCCGCCTGCCGGTGAGTGCGGCCTTCGTGGCCTGGGTGGCGTCCATCGCCGTGTCCTGGCCGTTCTATAACCAGGCGCTCTATGTCGGCCCGGTGGCGGCCAAGTTCCCCCAGATCGGCGACTCCACCTTTATTGTCTCCTTCGTCGCCGGGGCGCTGCTCTATCTGATGCTGAGCAAGCCCGCCAAGGCGGCGTAAGCCCTCGAACGCCGCATACTGATGGAACCGGCCAGGGGATGTCCTCTGGCCGGTTTTTTTATGCCGGTTTGCCGGTGGTCACGCGGTCGCGCAGGTCGATCTCGGGCAGGCGCGCCACCACGGCGAGGCCCAGCAGCAGAAACAGCGCGGCGGCGGCGAAGCCGGCGCGGAAGCCCAGGAGGCTGGCATGTCCGGCCAGGGTGACGGCCACTCCCGCCAGCGTGGCCCCGAACGTGCCGCCCAGGGAGCGCACCACCAGCAATATGCCGGTGGCCGAGCCCATCTCGTTGCGTTGGGCCAGGCTCTGCACCGCCAGGAGCGTGGTCGGCATCAGCGCGCCGAGTCCCACGCCGCCCAGCGTGGCGCAGGCCACGGGCCAGAGCGGGTTGGCGGCATGCAGGCTGGGGACGGTCAGGGTAAAGCCCGCGGCCCCGAGCAGCAGCCCGGTGGCCAGCACGGGGCGGAGCCTGAAGCCGCGCCGGGTGATCTGCCCGGCGGTGAGCGCGCCAATGGTGTTGCCGAACAGCAGCGGCGCCAGATGCATGCCCGCTACGGCCGAGCTTTCGCCGTAGATCCATTGCAGCAGCAGCGGCAGCAGGAAGATCGCCATGAACATGGAGGTGGCGGTCAGCCCGCCCAGCGCCGCCACGCTGCCCACCCGGCGCAGCAGCGGCACGGGCAGCAGCGGGGCGGGGGTGGCGCGCTGCTGTGCGAAGAACAGGGCGAAGCCCGCCAGGGCGGCGGCCCAGAGGGCGGCTTCCGGCAGGGAGGCCCAGGGGAAATCCGTGCCGCCCTCGCTCAGCGCCAGCACGGTGGCGGCCACGCTGAACATCAGCAGCATGGAGCCGGCATAGTCGATGCGCCCCTTGGCCCCGGAGATCGGCAGCCCCCGCATGGCCCGCGCGCTCATGGCCAGCGCGAACACCACCAGTGGCAGATTGCCCCAGAAGATCCAGCGCCAGGAGAGGTGCTGGGTGACGAGCCCGCCCACGATGGGCCCGGCCAGCGCCGAAAGCCCCCAGGCGGAGGCGAACCAGGCTTGGTAGCGCCCGCGCTCGCGCGGCGGCACCACATCGGCCACCGCGGCCTGGCCCACCGCGCCCAGCGCGCCGCCGCCCAGGCCCTGCAGGGCGCGCCCCAAAGCCAGCATGGGCACCGATTGCGCCATGGCGCAGACCACGCAGGCGGCCAGGAACACCAGCAGTGCCGGGGCCATCACCTTATAGCGGCCGATCTGGTCGGAGAGCTTGCCGTAGATCGGCGTGGTGGCGGTGGTGGTGAGCAGATAGGCCGAGACCACCCAGGAGAGGTGAGCGTCGCCATGCAGGCTGGCGGCGATCTGCGGTATGGCGGGCAGCACCACCGACTGGTCCAGCGCCACCAGCAATATGCAGGTGATAACCCCGGTAACCACGCGCAGCCGCTCGGCATGGGTGTACTCGCGCTGCGCCGGTAGCGCCGTGGCGCTGGCATTTGCCGTCATCCCTTTGTACACTCCCGTATTTGCGTTTTTTTCGCGCCGCGGGAATAGAACAAGCCTCGCGCCGCTCCCAAGTTCAAGGGCCAATCCATCATGCCGTTAAGCCGCACCGTTCCGCGCCGTCTTTTGCATATCCGCGATATCCGCCTGAGCGGCTATGAGCGCGAGGACGGGCTCATGGATGTCGAGGCGCATATGACCGATATCAAGACCTACAGCGCCAGTAATGTTGACCGGAACGGCATCCAGGCCGGGGAGCCGCTGCACGACATGTGGCTGCGCCTGACGCTGACGCCGGAATTGGAGATCGTGGCCAGCGAGGCCGCCATGGACGCCACACCTTATTCAATATGTCCCGAAGTGACACCGAATTTCGAGCGGCTGAAGGGGCTGGTGATCGGCAAGGGGTTTCTCACCCAGGCGGCGCAGCGCGTGCGCGGGGTGGAGGGCTGCACGCATCTGCGCGAGCTGATCCAGCAGGTGGCGACCGTGGCTTATCAGACCCGCCAGGGGCTGCGAAAGCCAACGGATAAGCCGGGTCCGGCGCATCATCTGGGCGCGGAGCCGCGGCTCGCGCGCGGGCTTCTCAATAGCTGTTACGCGCATGACGAGGCCGGGCCGGTTGCCGCCAGGGCCCGCTTGGCGCCCCCTGAGGATGAAAACCGTTGAAACT
The DNA here is from genome assembly GCA_027451225.1 of Acidocella sp. Taxonomy (GTDB): domain Bacteria; phylum Pseudomonadota; class Alphaproteobacteria; order Acetobacterales; family Acetobacteraceae; genus Acidocella. The sequence goes on from DAIDJU010000198.1 coordinate 8,681, forward strand.
AGGCGGCCGATGAAACGTTTACGGCCTTGCTGCGCGTAAAACGCTATGTTACTGCCCCGCGCAGCCCCGGTTAAAGGGGGTTGAATTTTAGACCACGGCAACTAGGCGGGATAAAAATATTGGCCGAGATCACAGGCACTGGCGAGACCGGGCTGACCGCGCGTTACGCGGCCGCTCTGTATGCACTGGCTTTTGAGCAGAACGCCCTGAACGAGGTGATTGAGCAGATGGAGGCTCTGGGGCGTTTGATCGCCGAGAGCGCCCCGCTCAAGCAGCTGGTTGCCAACCCGCTGACCGATGCCGCCAAGGTCCGCCCGGTTCTGGCCGAGGTTCTCGCCGCCCAGGGCTTCGGCCAGCTGGTGCGGAATTTCGTGAATGTCACCGTGGCGAATCGCCGCCTGCGCGACCTGCCGGCCCTGGTTGCCGGTTTCGCCGCCTATGTGGCCGCCAAGCGCGGCGAGGTGGTGGCCGATGTCACCGCCGCGCATGAGCTTACTGAATTGCAGCGCACCCAGCTGCGTGCCCGCCTGGCCGAAGCCGGGTACGGCAATGTCCGGCTTGTCGAGCACACGGACCCCAGCCTGCTGGGTGGTCTGGTGCTGAAGGTCGGCGCCAAACTTTTCGATACCAGCCTTAAGTCACGCCTTAACCGGCTCAACTATTCTCTCAAGGGAGCTGCCTGACATGGAGATCCGCCCAGCCGAAATCTCCGAGATCCTGAAGCGTCAGATCGCGGATTTCGACACCGAAGCCAACGTGGCCGAGACCGGCCAGGT
>DAIDJU010000199.1 GCA_027451225.1 Acidocella sp.
GTGGTCATCGAGCATAACCTCGAAGTGATCAAAACCGCCGACCACATCATCGATATCGGTCCCGAGGGCGGGGCAGGGGGCGGGCGCATCATCGCCACCGGCACGCCGGAAGAGATCGTGCAAAATCCCGAAAGCTACACGGGCCGCTTCCTCAAGCCCCTGCTGCCCCAGCCCACGCCCAAGGCACGGAAAAAAGGATAAACGTTTTTGGGTGCCGCCTTTTTTCAAAAAGGCGGGGTCCTTCGCAGCTTTTTGAAAAAAGCTGCACCAAAAACTTCTGTAACTTACGCCGCGTTCGGCGTGGGGGGCGTGATCTGCGCCGCCGTGGCCGGGGCACCGTAAACGACCTGCGCGCGCTTGAGGAAGGCGTTCACCATCATGCGCACGGCCTCGGTGAACACCGCGCCGATGGCCTTTTGCAGCACAAAGCTGCGGAACTCGAAATCCACGAAGAAATCCACCACGCAGCCATCCGGGTGCGGGGTAAAATCCCAGCTATTGTGCAGATACTTGAACGGCCCCTTCTCGTACTGCACGCGGATCGCCCGCGCCCCGTCCGGCGCCGGGGGCAGGAACAGCACGCGGGAGGTGAAGCTCTCGCGGATCGGCCCGAACCCGATGGTCAGATCCGCCACCATCTCATGCCCCACATGGCTGCGCACCCGCGCGCCCACGCACCAGGGCAGGAATTGCGGGTACTTGGCCACATCGGCCACCAGGGCATGGAGCTGGGCCGGGGTGTACGGCACCAGCTTTTGTTCGGAATACTTGGTCATGCCACGAGCTGCTTCGCCCGGGCTTCGCGCAGCGCCGCGAAATCCGAATCGGCATGGTAGGAGGAGCGGGTGAGCGGTGTCGCGGAAACCTGCAGGAACCCCTTGGCGCGGGCCATGCTGGCCAGCTCCTCGAATTCCTCCGGCGTCACAAACCGGTCCACCGCCGCATGCTTCACGGTCGGCTGGAGATATTGCCCGATGGTCAGGAAATCCACATCCGCGATGCGCAGATCGTCCATCACCTGGCCGATCTCCGCCTTGGTCTCGCCCAAGCCCACCATCAGCCCGGATTTGGTGAAGATCGACGGATCGATCTGCTTCACCTGATCCAGCAGCCGCAGGCTCTGGTAATAGCGCGCACCGGGCCGGATGCTCGGGTACAGCCGGGGCACGGTCTCCAGGTTATGGTTGAACACATCCGGCTTGGCCGCCACCACCACGCCCACCGAACCCGGCTTGCGCAGGAAGTCCGGCGTAAGGATCTCCACCGTAACACCGGGTGCCGCCTCGCGCACGGCGGCGATCACGGCGGCGAAATGCGCCGCGCCGCCATCGGGCACGTCGTCGCGGTCCACCGAGGTGATGACCACATGGCGCAGCTTCAGCTGGGCCACGGCCTCGGCCACGCGGCGTGGCTCGTCGGTGTCCAGCGCGGCGGGCAGGCCGGTGGCCACGTTGCAGAAGGAGCAGGCGCGGGTGCAGATCTCGCCCATGATCATCATGGTGGCGTGGCGTTGGGACCAGCACTCCCCGATATTCGGGCAGGCGGCCTCCTCGCACACCGTGGCGAGTTTCTTCTCCCGCATCAGCTCGCGGGTCTCCTGATACACGGCGCTGGTGGGCGCCTTCACCCGGATCCAGGCCGGTTTCCGGCTGATCGGATTGTCCGGCCGCCCTTGTTTCTCAGGGTGCCGGACCCGGTGGTCGATTTCGATGCGTGTGGCCATGCGGCTAGAAGTGTATGGCCCGGCCGTAGGCGTCAAGCACAGATTCGTGCATGGCTTCCGAGATCGTGGGGTGGGGGAAGATGGTGTGCATCAGCTCCTCCTCCGTGGTCTCCAGCTGCCGGGCGATCACATAGCCCTGGATCATTTCGGTCACTTCCGCGCCCACCATATGCGCGCCGAGCAGCTCGCCGGTCTTGGCGTCGAAGATTGTCTTGATCAGACCTTCGGGTTCGCCAAGCGCAATAGCTTTACCATTGCCGATGAACGGGAACCGGCCGACGCGGATCTCATGCCCCGCTTCCTTGGCCTTGGCCTCGGTCAGCCCCACGCTGGCCACTTGCGGCCGGGCATAGGTGCAGCCGGGGATGTTCCAGGTCTCGAACGGGTGCGGGTTGAGCCCTGCAATCGCCTCAACGCAGACCACACCTTCATGGCTGGCCTTATGCGCCAGCCAGGGCGGCCCGGCGAGGTCGCCAATGGCGTACACGCCCGGCTCCCCGGTGCGGCCGAAGCCGTCCACCACCACATGGGTGCGCTCCACCTTCACCTTGGTGCCCTCGAGCCCGATATTCTCGACATTGCCGACGATGCCGACCGCCGAGATCACCTTCTCGACCTCGAACACCTGTTCCTTGCCGCCAACCTCGACGGTCACCTTCACGGAGGACGGCCCCTTCTCGGCCTTCTTCACCACGGCGGAGGTGAGGATCTTCATCCCCTGCTTCTCGAAGGCTTTTCGCGCGATGCCTGAGATCTCCGCATCCTCGACCGGCAGGATGCGGTCCAGCATCTCCACGATGGTCACTTCCGTGCCCAAAGCGCGGTAGAAGCTGGCGAACTCCACGCCAATGGCACCGCTGCCCATGATGAGCAGGGATTTCGGCAGGGTCTCCGGCACCATCGCCTCGAAATACGAGATGATCTGCTTGCCATCGACCTCCAGCCCCGGAATCTGGCGCGGCCGCGCCCCGGTGGCCAGGATGATATGCGGTGAATGCAGCATGGCCACGGGCTTGCCATCGCGCGAGACGGAGAGATCCCCGCCCCCCATCAGCTTGCCGTAACCGTCATACACGGTCACCTTGTTCTTCTTCAGCAGGTGGGCAATGCCGCCCGAAAGCTGCTTCGAGACCCCGCGCGAACGGGCCACGATCTTGCTCAGGTCCACCTTCACGTTCTCAGCAGAGAAGCCGAATTCCGGCAGATGGTCGAGCATGTGCTTCACCTCGGCCGAGCGCAGCAGGGCCTTGGTGGGAATGCACCCCCAGTTGAGGCAGATGCCGCCCAGATGCTTGGCCTCGACCACGGCCACCTTCATCTTCAGCTGTGCGGCGCGGATGGCCGCGACATAGCCGCCCGGCCCGCCGCCAACGACGATCAGGTCAAAATTGTCAGCCATTGTTCGGTCCTTCCGGTTACAGCAGCAGGCTCAGGGGTTCTTCGATCAGCCCCTTCAGCGTGGCGAGGAACTGCGCCCCCAGCGCGCCGTCGATCACCCGGTGATCCACCGAGAGCGTGGCGCTCATCACCGTGGCGGGCACAATGGCGTCGCCCTTCACCACCGGGCGGCGCTCGCCGGCGCCCACGGCCAGAATGGCGGCCTGGGGCGGGTTGATGATGGCCGAGAACTCGGAGATGCCGAACATGCCGAGGTTGGAGATGGAGAAGCCACCGCCCTGGAACTCCTCGGGCTTCAGCTTGCCCGCCTTGGCCCGCGCGCCGAGATCCTTCATCGTGTTGGAAATCGCCGCCAGGCCCAGCCGGTCGGCACCCTTCACGATCGGGGTAATCAGCCCGTCCGGGATGGCGACGGCGATGGAGATATCCACCTCGTCGTACTGAATGATCGCCTCGTCGGTCCAGGAGGCATTCACCCCCGGATGCCGCTTCAGCGCCACACCGCAAGCCTTGATGATGAGGTCGTTGACCGAGAGCTTGAACGCGCCGGGGCCGTCCTTGGGCGATTTGCCGTTCAGCTCGGCGCGCAGTTCCAGCAGTTTGTCCAGCTCGATATTCACCGTGAGGTAGAAATGCGGCACGGTCTGCTTGGACTCCGAGAGGCGCTTGGCGATGACTTTGCGCATCGAGGAGTTCGGAAGCTTGGTGTGCGGCGCGGTGATGACCGGCGCTGGAGCGGCCGGTTTCGGCGCAGTGGGGGCGGGTGCCGCGGCCACGGGGGCAGGGGCCGCCACGGCCACGGGAGCCGGAGCGTGCGCCGGTGCGCCCGCCAGATCCGCCTTCACAATCCGCCCGCCAGGGCCGGTGCCCTTCACGCTGGCCAGATCAATGCCCGCCTGCTTGGCGATGCGCTTGGCCAGCGGCGAGGCGAACACGCGCTCGCCATGCGCCACCGCCACGGGAGCGGCGGCCAGAGCCGGAGCGGCCGCCACGGGAACCGGAGCCGCCACGGGGGCCGGGGCCGGGGCGGCGGGCGCGTCCAGCGCCTCGCCCTTGGTGGCGGTGAGGATGGCGA
>DAIDJU010000200.1 GCA_027451225.1 Acidocella sp.
GCTGTGATCAAAGCCTGTTTCTATGAGCCCACGGTCAACCGCAGTTACACCGAGATGGCGGCACATTACGACACCGCGATTCTGCCCGCCCAGCCGCGCAAGCCGCGCGACAAGGCCAAGGTGGAAGCCGCCGTGCTGATCTTGGAGCGCTGGCTTTTGGGCCGTTTGCGCCACCAGCTATTCCACCGCCTGGCCGAGTTGAACGCCGCGATCCGGGATCTGCTGGTGAAGATCAACGACGAGCGGCCGCTCCGCCGCCTGGGTGTCACCCGCCGGCAATTGCTGGAAGATCTCGACCGCCCCCACCTGAAGCCCCTGCCGGCGGCACCTTACCTGTTCGCGGAGTGGCGCATCGGGCGCGATGCCGCCGCCATAGGCCCGTCCACGGGGGCTTTGTGCGGGCTGATCCTGGAGGAACGCGCCCATCCGGAGCAAGGGTTCCGGTCCTGCCTGGGCATCCTCCGGCTGGCCAAAGCCTTTGGTCAGGAGCGGGTGGAGGCGGCCTGCGCCCGTGCGCTGGAGATCGGCACCCGCACCTACGGCTCCGTCAAATCCATCCTGGACAACAACCTTGATCGCCAGGCTCCGCCTCAGCGCGCCGCCGATAGCCCGGTGATCAACCACCGCAATATCCGCGGCGCGCGTTATTACCATTGAGGAGACGATGATGCTCACCCACCCCACCGCATCTCTTCACTCACCTCGGTAGCCTCCCGACACCATGCGTGGAGACACGACCGTTATTTTTTATCTTCTAGTCCGGCAGGTGCGAACCTTGCCAGGGTGCGGTCAAGATAGGAGGGGGGGCGACCAGCGATCTCGCTGCGGTCTTTGCGCGCCATCGCCCCGCGCACCAAGGAACCACCAAGGTAGCGCAGCGGCTCGGGTGGGAAGCTGCGGACTTTGCGGTTGACCAGCCTGTTCTCGGTCCAGCGTTCGCGCCGCCCCAGTACCAGCCCGGCCAGGATGCGTCCGCCGATGCGGCTCGGATTAACGCCATTGCCGCTCCAGCCGATGCCGTAGAAGATATGCGACGCGTCCGGCAGGCTGCCCAGCACCGGCAGGCTGTCATAAGTGCGGTCGATTGGGCCGGACCAGTGTCGCTCAAGCTCCACATCGGCCAGCATGGGGTAGACACGGCGGAAGTCGGCGATGGCCTCGCGGATGCCTACCGGATCTTGGAACACGCCCTCGCCCGGTTCGCCGGTGTAGTAGAGACGCCCGCCACCCTTGCCGAAGATGATCCGTCCAGTGTGTGTGGTACGGTAGTAGGTTACTGTGGCCTGGGAGTCGGAGATGCTCTCGCCCCCAGTCCATCCGATGGCGGCGAGGCGCTCGGGGATTGGCGGCGTGGCGACGATAGCGCTGCCGACGCAGACGAATTTGTGCTTCAGTTCGGGCACGCTGGCCGCCCAGGCATTGGTGGCAATAACCACATGCGCGGCGGTGACGCTGCCGCCCGCAGTGACTAGCCGGGCCGGGCGGCTGCGCTCGAGCGCCGTGACACCGCTGTGTTCGTAGATTTCCACGCCCAGCGTTTTGGCGATTTTGGCCAGCGCGACGCCGAGCTTGGCGGGATGCACGGTGGCGTTGATGGCCTCGAACACCCCGGCGATATGCACCGCCGAGCCGGTGCGCTGGGCTAGCTCCTGGGGCGAGAGGGCTTGGAAGACCTCGTCGCGTCCGAGGCGCTGGGTGGCGGCCAGCGCCGCGTGCCAGGCGCCAGTATGGGCCTGGGTTGTCGCGGTCCAGAGCCAGCCTGAGCGGCGATAGTTGGCATCGAGCCCGTGTTGCGCCAGATAGTCACCCAACTCCAGCACCGCCTGGGTGGTCTGGTCGGCCAACCAGACGGCGTCGTCATCGCCGCAAGCGCGCAGCAGACTGCCGATTTTCGGCCACCACGACATCACGAAGCCGCCATTCAGGCCGGAGGCACCGCCGCCGCAGGCGTCGGCCTCGAGCAGCACGACGCGCAGATTGGGCTCGAGGGTTTTCAGAGCTATAGCTGTCCATAGCCCGACGAAGCCACCGCCGATGATGGCGGCGTCAGCGGTGATCTGCTGCCTGAGCTGGGGGAAGGGCGGCAGGTCACCGGCAACATCGGTGAGCCATTGCGAGCGGGTTTGCATGGCGGCGTACTTTCGGGGCTGGGGGTCAGGCGGCGATTTTGCGGTAAGCGTCCTTGAGGGTAATTTTGCCGTCGATGATGGTGAAATGATCGATACCCTTGGCTGTGATACCCGCCGCAGGGGCATGTGAGGCCCAGGTGACAAAATATTCGGTGCCGAAGGAACAAATTTCGGTGCTGACGGCGCTGACGGGTTGGGGGGTAGCGAACATCGCGCTGACGGCGCTGCGGATGGCGGCGTGCCCCTGATGCGTGCGGCCCGGCTCCGGCCCGGCGGAGGCGATGAAAATGGCGTCGGGTGCGAAAAAGCGCAGCACGCCCTCGAGGTCTTGTTGGCCCCAGGCCTGCATGAAGGCGCGGATGATAGTGGTATCGTTGGTCATGGTTGGTCCTTTGCGGAGGAAAGGTGCCGGAGCCGGTGCTCCGGCACGGGGGCTTTAAACGTCGCGTTCGCGCAGGCGCAGCCCGTCGGATTCTTGGATTAGGCGGCGATAGGCGAAGAAGAGCAGTGAGACGAGCAGCACCGCGACGGCAACAAACTGCTCGAAATGTCCGCCATAGCCCGCAGCTGCCGGATTGAGAAAGCCGACGATGATGACCGCGATGTTGAAGAGGGCGAGCAGGGCAGCGCCGGGGATCCAAAGCGGATGGCGGCACAGGGTGAGCTGCCATTCGGGGTGGCGGCGCCTGAGGATGAGGAAGCCTACGAGGGTGAGGACCACGGCGATGAGATAACCGAGATTACTCGCGAAGATGATGCCGGTAACGTTGCCGACGAAGAATAGGATGAGCAGATTGACCATCATGTCGATCCCCATCGCGCGGGCGGGAACACCGTGGTTGTTGAGCTTGTGGAACTGGCGGAGGGTGAGGCCGCGCGCGGCCAGGCCGTAGAGGGCACGGCTGGAGCCGGCGGTGGCGGAGTTCATGGCGATAAACTGCGCCACGCAAAGAGTGGCGATGACCACGCTGCTGAATTTCGGCCCGACCACATGGTCGACGATTTCGGTGTAGAAGCCGAGCGGATTGGCGTTGATGGCATTCTGACCAATGGCGGCGGGCAGCACCACGGCGCTGAGTAGCACGATTAGCAGCACTAGCAGGCTCGATGAGACCAGAGAAAGCACCAGGTTGCGCCGTGGATTTTCGTATTCGGGCGCGAAGGTGGCACAGATTTCGGTGCCGTAGCTGGTCCAGGAGACGATAAAAGACCAGATCAGGATTTTCTGCCACGCAGGGATACCACCGCTATTATCGATGCCCCATTGTAGATTGGAGAAATGTGTCTGGCCGGTGACCAGCGGGCCGATGAGGCAGACGACGGCAAGCAGACCGAGTACGATGCCAAAGAAGGTATTGGTGCGCACCACCGGCTTCATGCCGCCGATATTGAGCAGGAATACCAGAATGATGGCGGCACCACCGATGAGGTGCGGTAGCCCGACCTGGCTGCTGCCGAGCATGATGGTGCCGGTCATGCTGGGGAACCATTGCGCCTGGATCAGCTGCCCAGCTTGCAGCCCGACCACCGCCATGGTGAGCGACCAGCCTGCCCAGTAGCCAAATAGCGCGATGGCGCCGAGCGGGGAGGCATAGCGGCGCCAAGCCTCGTGCGCATAGGCGGCGATACCGCCGACCTTGTCCGGCATCAGCATGGCCAACTCGGCATAGATGAAATTCTGGCACAGCGCGACGATGCTGGTGAGCAGCCACACCGCCAGCGCACCCCAAGCGCCGATGGGGCCGATCTCTAGTCCGATGAGGGTGAAGGTGGAAACGGGAATGACGAGCGCCAGCATGAAGCCGTCGGTCCAACTCAGCGACTTGCTGAATCTTTCTGGTGCTAAACTCATGGTTATGTCCTCCTTTGAATGTTTTGTTGTTGGCTGACGTCGGAGCCCTGGCTCCCGGTGGAACTGGCAATGGCGCAAGCTAGGGCGATCACGCCGCGCGAGGCGGGCATGCCGGGTGGTGTAGACGGGGGAGGGAGGCGGGTGGGCTAGAGCGCCCAGCCTGCTTTCAGCCCCTCAAAAACGGCTTCTTCGGCGGTGCGCGGGGCCAAACAGTCACCGATGAGAAGACATTCATCGACTAATGGTTGGAGTTCGGCTTCGAGCTGGTTGAGCGGTGTGTGGCCGTGGCAGAGTACCAGCGTTTGGATATCGTCGAAGATGATCGGCTCGGAGCTGGCAGTGTGCTGCATGATCACGCTGTTATCGGTGCAGCCATAGAGCCTGGCGTAGGGGGTGATAGAAATCTGCAGCCGGTGGAGTGTGGCAGCGATGTCGTCGCGGACATAGAATGGGATGGCTTGACCGGGATGGGGGGCGTTGACGGCAAGCTGGACATGCGCGCCGTGGCGGGCCAGCAGTTCGGCTACGCCGGGGCCGATCCAGTCGCCGCGCCAGTCGACCACCAGGGCGCGCGGTCCCGCTTTGACCTCGCCGCGCAGGATTTGCCAGGCATCGGTAATCTGTATGGCGCCGTCGTGTTCGAATGCCGGTATGTAAGGCTGTGCGCCGGTAGCGAGGATGATAGCGTCGGGGCGTTCGGTCTGGACCAAAGCAGGGGTGACGCGGGTGTTTTTGACGATTTTTGCGCCTGAGAGGGTAAGCTCGCGCGTTAGGTTGGTGATGATACCGCCGAACTCGGCGCGCCGAGGCAGCAACTGAGCCAGCAGGGCTTGGCCGCCGAGTTGACTGGCGGCCTCATAGAGCGTGACATCATGCCCGCGCAGAGCCGCTTCCGCCGCGGCCTTCATGCCGCCAGGGCCGCCGCCGATGACCATCACCTTTTTTACGCGCGTGGCGGGTCGGAGGGTTTCGTAGAGCTGCTCGCGTCCAGTTTCGGGGTGTTGGATACAGGATATGGGATAGCCGCGATGGAAATGGCCGATGCAGGCTTGGTTGCAGGCGATGCAGGCGCGGATGTCGTCGGTGCCGCCGCGTGCGGCCTTGGCGGGCATCTCAGGATCGCAGATGAGAGCGCGGGTCATGCCGCAGACATCGGCCTGTCCGTTGGCGAGGATTGCCTCGGCCTCCTGCGGCTGATTGATACGCCCAGTAAGAAAAACGGGAATTTGCAGATTCTGCTTATAGACTTTGGCCTCTGGTGCGAGATAAGCGGCGGCGAAGGCCATCGGCGGGGCGATATGAATGGCACCGCCGATGGAGGCAGAGGTGCCCGCCGTGAGGCTGACATAGTCGAGTTGCGTTTGTAGATGCTGGCAGGCTTCCGCTACCTCAGCCGAGCTCAGCCCGGCCTCGTCGCGCTCGTCGGTGCTGATACGCATACCGATGGCGAAATCTTCGGATGTATGCTGGCGGATTTCATGCAGCACAGCGCGCGCGAAGCGCAGTCGGTTGTCGAGGCAACCGCCATAATCGTCGTCGCGCAGATTGACGCGCGGGTTGATGAATTGTGCCGGTAGATAGCCATGGCTGGCGACCAGCTCGACGCCATCGAGGCCGGCTTCGAACATTCGCCGCGCTGCCTGACCGTAGCCGGCGATGATCTCGGTGATCAGCGCCGGGGTGAGGGCACGCGGCATGACGTGGAAACGCTCGTTCGGTGAGGCCGAGGGGCTGTAGGCGACAGCAAGAAGGCCGTCGGCAGATTCCATGATCTCGCGGCCCGGATGGAATAGCTGCGCGAAAAGGCGGCAGTCATGGGCGTGGACTGCATTGGCGAGTTTGGCGTAGCCGGGTATGCAGGCATCGTCTGTCGCCATGAGCATATGCGAGGTGTAGCGGGCTGTTTCATGCACCCCAGCGACCTGCGCCACGATTAGCCCGGCACCGCCGCGGGCGCGGGCGCTATGGTAGGCGATCAGCGCCTCATTGATATAGCCGTCGGTGGGCATGGTGGTGTCGTGCCCGCTCGACATGATACGGTTTTTCAAACGTGCGCCGCGTAGCTGGAGCGGTGTGAAGAGATGTGGAAAAGCGGCGGAAGTTGAGCTCATGAATCAGCCTTTATGATGCTGAAGAGTACGGAAAATAAAATCCGGCGGCAGTGCGACAGCCCAGGGGGGTGGGCTAGTAGAGGGGCGGGGTGATGACCCAGATGACGCTGGCGGGAATGTCCGAGACATTCTCAAAACGATGCGGCGTGGTGCTGAGGAAGCGGAAACTATCGCCCTCGTTCAAGATGAAATGACGGTCTTCGACCCATAGATGCATGCTGCCACTGATTACATGGCCGCACTCTTCGCCTTTGTGGGTGTAAAAGTCGGGGCCGGATTTGCCACCCGGGGCGATTTCGACCAGCAGCATTTCGAGGTTGCCCGAGAGGTTAGGCGTGAGCAGCCATTTGGAGACGCCGTTACTGGGCAGATGCAATTGCCGCCCCTTGTTGCGGCGCACGATGAGGCCGATTTCTTCAGGAGGTGGCGGGCTTTCAGCCATGAAGAAATGCCCGGCCTGAACCTCCAGCGCTTCGCTAAGTTGGCGCAGCGAGCGGATCGAGGGGGAGACTAGGCCGCGTTCGATCTGGCTCAGCATGCCGATAGAAAGCCCTGAACGCTGGGCGAGTTGTTGCAATGAGAGGCCCAGGGTTTTGCGCAAGTCTTGTACCTGCATGCCGAGCCAGAGATCGGCAGTTTCAACCATGAGACCCCTGTTTTGTGACGTTTTTGATGATGCTTGAATGCATTTTATCCTACCCTTACGGGATCTTTATGGTCAAAATTGAAAATAGAGTCAAATATTTTAGTATTATAAAATGTCGTATACTTTTATCATTTTTGTAGTATGAGGCTGGCGCAAGCGGTCGTGCCCCCGGTGGTGGCGTGGGTGGTCGGTAATTGGCCTGCCGTAGCGACCGCCTTGTGTCTTGCGGCGGCGGGCCGATTGGCGGCCATCGGAGCGGTTTTTTGGGGGGGGGCATTGGCTTGCTTCACTCAACGCTATCCCAAGGAACCAGCACGATGACTGATGACAAGATTGCGCTTTCCACGCTGCTGGAGAAGTCTTCCGACGCCAGTTTTATGCGCGTGTGAATCGGCTTTGCCGCCGAGCAGTTGATGGCGCTGGAGAGCGCGGCGCTGTGCAACGCCACCCCTGGTGCGCGCTCGGCTGAGCTATGACGCGGCACCGAAATGGAACCCCTCCCAAAGCCAACACAACTCATTGAAATAAATAAAAATTAATGTCTAGATATTTGATCTCGGGCTTTAGTGGTGAGCCGATTTACGGCGCGGGGCAGTTCATACAGTGCAGATAATGCATCAGGCGGCCGAAGCACGACGTGGGGCTCGGGGGGGGCTATATTGCTGGAACGGTTGATGGGTCATCGGATCGCACGAGCTTTGGAGGAAGGTCGTGCCCCCGTCCGTGGTGTAGGAGGCCGGTAATCGGCCTGCCGTAGCGACCGCCGCGTGTCTGGCGGAGGCAGGCCGATTGGCGGCCACCGGGGCGGTTTTTGGGTAGCATTGGGTTGCGACTCTCAACGCGAAC